>NZ_CAKKMF010000065.1 GCF_918697925.1 Arthrobacter sp. Bi26 | reverse complement strand
ACAGTCCTAGAATGGAGTATGGCCGGTTCCGAAGTCATTGAGGTGGAACACAAGTACAGCCCTTCGGAATCCGACGCCCTCCCGCAACTGGGAGCAATCCAAGGGGTGGCTCGCGTCGGGCAACCCGTTACAGAGCAGCTGGACGCCGTCTACTTTGATACTGAGGCACTGGCGCTGGCCGCACGGCGGATCACCCTGCGCCGCCGGTCCGGCGGTCCGGATGCCGGCTGGCACCTCAAACTCCCAGTCACCGCGGGGGAGCGGCGGGAGATAGGGGAGCCGCTTGGAGGCGACCAGGATGCCGTGCCGGAGCTTTTGCGCCAGTTAGTGCTTGTTCACACCCGCAGCCAGATGCTGGTGCCCGTGGCACGCGTCAAGACGAACCGGAGTTCGACCCCCTTGTACGCCGCCGACGGCGCCGTCCTGGCCCAGTTCAGCGACGACCACGTCGAGGCGCAATCCCTGTTAGCCCCGGCAGCACCGTCTCGGTGGCGGGAGTGGGAGATTGAACTCGCCGACGGTCCCCGGCAGCTGCTCCAGGACGCCGACGCACTGCTCGCAGCTGAGGGAGTCCCCGTCTCCTCCCTGCCGTCCAAGCTGGCCAGGGCTCTCGGATCCACCTATCCGGGGGATCCCGAAGCCGCCCCAAAGCCGAGCCGGCACGGGCCGGCCTCGGACGTCGCGCTGTCCTACATGTTCCAACAGGCAGGCGCCCTGAAGTTCCATGACCCGGGAGTCAGAGTCGATGCGCCCGATGCCGTGCATCAACTTCGGGTGTCCGCGCGCCGGTTACGGTCAGCATTGGCGACCTTCCGGAAGCTCACAGATGGGACGACCGCCAAGTTCCTGCGGGCCGAACTCCAGTGGCTCGCCGGCACCGTGGGCCAGGCCCGGGACACCGAGGTCATCCGCGCCAGGCTGAAGGACATGCTCGACGCCGAACCACGGGAGCTGTTGATCGGTCCGGTTGCGCAGCAAGTCGAAGAGCACCTCGGCACCATCCAGCAGCAGGGCCGTGCCGCAGGCTTGGCGGCGCTGGACAGCGACCGCTACTTCCGTCTCCTCGATTCCCTCGATGCCTTCCTTGCAGCACCTCCACTCAGCGCCTCAGCAGAAAACGAAGCGCTGCGGACGGTTGGACGGCTCGTCTCAGGGGAACGAAAGCGCCTGAACGCAGCGGTCCGCGCCGTAGACAGCGCCACCGGACGGGGGCCGCAGGATGTTGCACTGCACGAAGTTCGAAAGAGCGCCAAGCGGCTCCGCTATGCCGCTGAAGCCGCCTCCCCGATTTTCGGCAAACAAGCAACTGCCCTTGCCCGGGCCGCGGAGGGCATCCAGGAAATACTCGGAGACTTCCAGGACAGCGTGGTCACCCGACAAACCCTGCTCACACTCGCGGCAGAGTCCGCGGCCAACGGAGGCAACGGATTCAGCTACGGGCGCTTACATGCCTTGGAACAGCTACGCGGGGATCAGGCCCGCGCACGGTTTTACGATATGTGGCAACAGTCCAGACCGAAACCCTTGAACTGGAAGTAGCCGCGATAAATTCAGCGCTGCGAAAGAGAGAGCCCGATGACCGAACCCCACACCGGTATTGCGGCCATATGGTCGGACGGACTCGGCCGGGCCAGCATCCGATCCGTCCAGGCCCTCACGGTGGCCGCCCTCGCATGGGCGATCATCTGGACCGCGACCCGTGTTCCACTCGTCATCATCCCGGTCCTGATTGCCGTCATCCTGGCCGCCGCCATCTCGCCGCTGGTCCGCTGGCTCACGGAGCGCTCCTGGCCGCGGGCCCTCGCCGTCGTAGCCTCATTCGTGGCCATCCTCGCTGTCGTCGGCGGCATCATCACCGGCATCGTGATCCTGGTCTCCCGCCAGTGGGCAGAGCTCTCAGCCCACGCCGCCGCCGGGGTTGCCCAACTGCACTCCTTCCTCACCACCGGACCTGTCCCAATCAGCGACATACAGATCACCGCCGCCATCGACTCGGTGCGGGAGTTCTTCACCTCCAGCACCTTCGGTGCAGAAGCCCTCATCGGGGCACGCACCGTGGGGGAAATCTTCGCCGGCGCCATCTTGATGGTCGTGACGCTGTTCTTCTTCCTCAAGGACGGGCCTGAGATCCGGACCTTTCTCATCGGCTTCCTTCCCGCTGACCACCGCGCCAAGGCACGCCTGGCCGCAGACCGCAGCACCGTCGTCCTGGGCGGTTACGTCCGCGGCACCGCAATCGTCGCCGCAATCGACGGTCTTGTCGTCGGGATCACCCTCGTCATCCTGGGAGTTCCCCTGGCCCTTCCGCTGGGCGTATTCATCTTCATGGGCGGATTCATCCCGATCATCGGGGCCACCGTTGCAGGTACCCTCGCCATCGCCGTCGCCCTGATCTCCAAAGGCCCCGTTCAGGCGCTCATCGTCCTCGCCGTCGTCATCGGCGTGAACCAGCTTGAACACCACTTCCTGCAGCCGGTCCTGATGGGCAAAGTGCTCAGAATCCACGGGCTGGCCATTCTGCTCGCCCTGGCTGCCGGCACCCTGCTCGCAGGCATCGTTGGAGCGCTGCTGGCCGTGCCGATCACCGCCGTGGCCTGGACCGTCCTCAAGACGTGGTCCGGCCGCGATCCGCTGCCCGAGCCTGAGCAGCCGGGTGAGGCAGAGCCGCAATAACAAAGCAGACACAAAAAAACACCCTGGAATCCTTGGATTCCAGGGTGTTTCCTGTTGTGCGCGGAGGGGGACTTGAACCCCCACCCCCTTTCGAGGACTAGCACCTCAAGCTAGCGCGTCTGCCATTCCGCCACCCGCGCAGGTGGTAATTCCGGGAACGTTTTCGCCTTTCAGCGTTTTGCTTTTCTCGGAAGCAGCGAGAAAGACTCTAGCACGACTTTTCCGGAAACAAATAATCGGGGCTTTGCGGGGGCGTGTGGGTAGGCTGAAGCCAGCAATTGAGCCACCCGCCACGAGGAGCCGCAATGACTGACAACCGGACCGAACCCAGGCCCGAGGACGAGGTCGTCAGGATCTGCCAAGAGCTGATCCGCATCGACACATCCAACTACGGTGACGGCTCCGGCCCCGGTGAACGCGCGGCCGCCGAATACACCGCCGGGCTCATGGCGGAAGTCGGGCTGGAGGCCGAAATTTTCGAGGCCGCCCCCGGCCGCGCCAGCGTGGTGACCCGGCTGGCAGGGGAGGACTCCTCGGCCAGCGCCCTGGTGGTCCACGGCCACTTGGACGTCGTCCCGGCCCTCCGCGAGCAGTGGTCCGTTGACCCCTTCGGCGCCGAACTGAAAGACGGCCTGATCTGGGGGCGCGGCGCCGTGGACATGAAGGACATGGACGCCATGATCCTGTCTGTGCTGCGCAACTTCGCCCGCACGGGCCGCAAACCCAAGCGGGACCTCATCTTCGCGTTCTTCGCCGACGAGGAAGCCGGCGGCACCTACGGCGCCCGCTACGCCGTCGACAAGCGGCCCGAACTCTTTGAGGGCGCCACGGAAGCGATCTCCGAGGTCGGCGGCTTTTCCGCCACCATCGGCGGGCAGCGCACCTATCTGCTCCAGACGGCGGAAAAGGGCCTCTCCTGGCTGCGCCTTGTTGCCCATGGCCGCGCAGGCCACGGCTCGCAGATCAACACCGACAACGCCGTGACCCGGCTTGCCGGTGCGGTCTCCCGGATTGGTGCGTACAACTGGCCGATCGAGCTCACACCGACCACCCGGCAGTTCCTCGACGGAGTCACCGAACTCACCGGCGTCGAATTCGATCCGGACGATCCGGACAAGATCCTCAAGGAACTCGGCACGGTGGCCCGCTTTGTCGGCGCCACACTGCAGAACACCACCAATCCCACCCTGCTCAAGGGCGGCTACAAGCACAACGTCATTCCGGAGTCGGCCGAGGCCCTCATCGACTGCCGGACCCTGCCCGGGCAGGAGCAGCAGGTCCTGGAGATCGTGCGGGAGCTTGCCGGCACCGGCGTGGACATCAGCTACGTGCACAACGACGTCTCGCTGGAGGTGCCGTTCGCCGGCAACCTCGTCGATTCGATGATCGATGCCCTGCATTCCGAGGATCCGGGCGCCAAGGTGTTGCCGTACACGCTGTCCGGCGGGACCGACAACAAGTCCCTGAGCCGGCTGGGCATCACCGGCTATGGCTTCGCCCCGTTGATGCTCCCGGACGAACTCGACTTCACTGGCATGTTCCACGGCGTCGACGAACGCGTCCCGGCGGATTCCTTGAAATTTGGGGCGCGGGTGCTCGACACCCTGCTCACCAACTACTGAGCGGACACCCGGCCATGACGCCCGAGGACATCCTTAGCGGGCCGCTGCTGGAACGGATCCGGGGACGCGCCGCCGGCTACGACCGCGACAACGCCTTCTTCCACGAGGACCTTGCCGAGCTGAAGGCGGCCGGCTATCTGAAGATTTTTGTCCCCGCGGCCGACGGCGGCCTCGGACTCAGGCTGGCGGAAGCGGCGCAGCTGCAGCGGCTTCTGGCGACGGCGGCGCCGGCCACCGCACTTGCCGTCAACATGCACCTGGTGTGGACCGGCGTCGCCCAGGTGCTGGCCGCCCGGGGTGACCCCTCGCTGGATTTCATCCTGCAGGAGGCTGCGCAGGGGGAGGTCTTTGCCTTCGGCAATTCGGAGGCCGGTAACGACTCCGTGCTGTTCGATTCCCGCACCGAGGCCGTCCCCCTGCCCGACGGCGGCTACAGCTTCACCGGCCGCAAGATCTTCACGAGCCTGTCACCGGCGTGGACCCGGCTGGGGATTTTCGGGAAGGACTCCTCCGCCCAGGACGGCGCCGGGGAACTGGTCCACGGATTCATGACCCGGGAAACGCCCGGCTACGAGATTCTGCCGGACTGGGACACGCTCGGCATGCGGGCCAGCCAGTCCAACACGACCCTCCTGGACGGCGCCGTCGTGCCGGCGGAAAGGATCTTCCGGAAACTGCCGGTGGGCCCGAACGCCGACCCCCTGATCTTCGCGATCTTTGCCTGCTTCGAAACCCTGCTCGCCGCGGTCTATACGGGAATCGGCGAACGGGCCCTCACGCTCGGGGTTGAAGCGGTCAAGCGCCGGACGTCATTCAAGAACGGCGGCCGCAGCTACGCCCAGGACCCGGACATCCGCTGGAAGGTGGCAGAGGCGGCGATGGCCATGGATGCGCTCTACCCGCAGCTGTCCCGCGTGGCGGCCGACGTCGACGGACTCGTAGACCACGGCGGCCAGTGGTTCCCCCGGCTCGTGGGCCTCAAGGTCAGGGCCACGGAAACGGCGCGCGCCGTGGTGGATCTCGCCATCCGGGTATCCGGAGGGTCCAGCTACTTCCGCGGCTCCGAGCTGGAGCGGTTGTACCGGGATGTGCTGGCCGGCATGTTCCACCCGTCAGACGACGAGTCGGCGCACAACACTGTGGCGAACGCCTGGCTGGGCCCGCTGGACCCACCCTAAGGCGGCCCCGGGGTCCGCGGCGTTGGTCGCCCCGCTCCCGGCCGATGCCCGTGGTTTCAGCGCCGGGGGAGTCCTAGACGGTGCGCTGGACCTGGATGACTTTCCGGCGCAACCAGAAACGCCGCCCGCCGCCCACGTAGAGGCGGCTGCGTTCCAGTTCCCATTTGCCGTACTCGGAATGCTCCACGAGCCGCCGGCGTGCCTCAGGCAGGGAATCCTCAGGACCGACCGTCAGGACGAGGTACTCGTACTGCTTCACATAGTCCCGTTCCCGCCGGACCGAGCTGCTCAGAAAATGTTCTTTCATTGCTCTCCATTTTCGTCTTTTTCCGACTAACGTGAAGTCATGAGCATCGATCCGCGTGTCGCGCTTCAGTCACTGACCTCTGCATTGGAAGAACACCTGGCGGCGGCTTCCGCCCGCAGAAGTGATGGGGATCCCGCGGTCGAGGCGGCGTTCTTCGCCGTTGCTGACGCCTTTGAAGTCTACGACGACGCCCTGTATGAGGCGTATGGGGAAGTGACGCCCCTGGAAGTGATCGACGGCGACGAAGACGACGATGACGAAGACGACATCGACGACGAAGAGGACCTCGAGATCCTGCAGAACTCAGAGAACTGACAGGCTCAGGGAACGGACAAACCCAGAGAATCAGGTCCTGCGGAACCCCCGGACCGGCCTCAGGCCGGGTCGGACACATCCTCGAGGGCCTGGGCGATCTCCGGCGGAAGCGGCGCGAGGGCCGAATCCAGGATCTCCTTGAGCTGAACCTGCGTCCGGGGGCCGACCACCGCGGTGGCCACCCCTTGCTGGGACAGGAGCCAGCTCAGCGACACATCCAGGGGCGTCCGGCCGAGCCCCTTCGCCGCCATGGCGACGGCTTCCACCACGCTTGACGCCGGCGCCTCGAGATAAGGCTCCACGTACGTGGCGAGCCGCTGGTTGGCGGCACGGGAATCCCCGGGAATGTGCCCGCGGTATTTACCGCTCAGGACGCCGCGTCCGATCGGACCCCAGGCCATCAGGCCGAGCCCGGCGTCCTCGATGGCCGGAATCAGTTCAATCTCCGCGCTGCGCTGCAGGAGCGAGTATTCGGACTGGTTGGCCACGAGGGGAAAGCCCGCAATGGCGGCGGCCTTGGCTGTCTGCCAGCCGTTGAAATTGGAGACGCCGGCGTAACGTGCCCGGCCGGACCGCACGGCGTGGTCCAGCGCGGACAGGGTCTCCTCCAGCGGCACATTTGAATCCCAGGCGTGCGCGAACCAGAGATCCACATAGTCGGTGCCCAGCCGGGCAAGGCTCGCGTCAAGCCCGGAGAGCATGCCGTTGCGGGACGTGTCGACGCTGCGGCGCCCGTCCGCCGTCGTCAGTCCGGCCTTCGTGGAGATCACCACTTCGGAACGGGCGACGACGTCGCCCAGCATTCCGCCGAGCATCGCCTCGGCCTGCCCGTCGGCGTAGGATGCCGCGGTGTCGATCAGGGTTCCGCCGGCATCGACGAAGGACCGCACCAGGGCGGCCGCATCCTGTTCCTCGGTTTCCCGGGCCCAGGACATGGTGCCAAGGGATAGGGCGGACACGCGCAACCCACTGTTGCCGACATAACGCTGCTGCATGCCAGCAAGCTTACGGGGATTCGCCCTGCTTCATAACGTAGGGTCTATAAACGTGAACTGGATACAAGCGGCTCTGCTGGGCCTGGTACAGGGGCTGACCGAGTTCCTCCCGATTTCCTCGAGCGCCCATCTGCGGATTGTCGGCGCCTTCCTGCCGGAGGCGTCAGACCCCGGCGCGGCCTTTACGGCCATCACCCAGCTGGGCACCGAGACGGCTGTAATTGTCTATTTCTGGCGCGACATCCTGCGGATCATCCGCGCGTGGTCCGCTTCGCTGACCGGCAAAGCGTCCCGGCATGACCCGGATGCGCGCATGGGCTGGCTGGTGATCCTGGGCAGCGTCCCGATCATCGTCCTCGGCCTGTTGTTCCAGGACCAGATCGAGTCGGTGCTCCGCAGCCTATGGGGCGTCGCGACCATGCTGATTGTGTTCGGCATGGTCCTCGCGGTGGCCGACACCATCGGCCGGCAGAACCGCGAACTGACGCAGCTGACCTACAAACATGGCCTATATTACGGACTCGCGCAGGCCCTGGCCCTGTTCCCTGGCGTGTCCCGCTCCGGCGGCACCATCAGCGCCGGGCTCCTGATGGGCTACACCCGTGAGGCGGCGGCCCGGTATTCGTTCCTGCTGGCCATCCCCGCCGTGTTCGGCAGCGGCCTGTACCAGCTGTACAAGGTGGTTTCCAAGGAAGGCATCACCGGCCCGTACGGGCTCGCGGAAACGGCCCTGGCCACCGTGATCGCCTTCATTGTGGGCTACGTCATCATTGGCTGGTTCCTGAAGTACGTCTCCACCCGCGGCTACCGGCTCTTTGTCTGGTACCGGATCCTCCTGGGTATGTCCCTGTTCCTGCTGCTCGGTTTCAATGTCATCAGCGCCTAGCACTAGGCTTGGGCTGTGAAATCCTGGATCTCCCGCCCTGTTGCCCAGCTCCCCGGCAGCATGCCCGCCGTGCGCCTCTTCGACACCGCCAAGGGCGGAATCGTCACCCTGGAGGCCACCGGTGAGCAGTCCATGTATGTCTGCGGCATCACCCCCTATGACGCCACGCACATGGGCCACGCGGCCAGCTATGTCGCCTTCGACCTCCTGAACCGCGCGTGGCGGGACGGCCGCCAGCACGTCGCCTACGTCCAGAACGTGACCGACGTCGACGATCCCCTCCTGGAGCGCGCGACGGCCACCGGCGTCGACTGGCGCGAACTCGCCGCGAGCCAGATCGAGCTTTTCCAGACCGACATGGAGGCCCTGAACGTCCTCGCCCCGGATCACTACATCGGTGCCGTCGAGGCCGTTCCCCTGATCGTTCCCGCCATCGAGCGCCTCCTGCACAGCGGGCTCGCGTACCGCGTCCCCGGCACCGGCGGCGAGCCCGACGGCGACGTGTACTACGACGTCGAAGCCGCCGGGAAACACTCGGCCGACGCCGTCGACGCCTGGACCCTGGGATCGATTTCCGGCCTCTCCGACGCCGAAATGCTGGAACTCTTCGCCGAACGCGGCGGAGACCCGGGCCGGGCCGGGAAGCGCCAGGCGCTGGACCCGCTGCTTTGGCGGGTTGCCCGCGAGGGCGAGCCCCGCTGGCCCGGCGGCGAGCTGGGGGAGGGCCGGCCCGGCTGGCACGTCGAATGCACCGTAATCGCCCAGGAGTACCTACCCAAGCCGTTTACCGTCCAAGGCGGCGGCTCGGACCTCGTCTTCCCGCACCACGAAATGGGTGCCGGCCACGCGTACTCGCTGGCCGGCGTGCCGCTGGCCCGCCACTTCGCGCACGCAGGCATGGTGGGCCTCGACGGGGAAAAGATGAGCAAGTCCAAGGGCAACCTGGTCCTGGTCTCCAGGCTCCGCGCCGACGGGGAAGAGCCGGCCGCAATCCGCCTGGCGATCCTGGCCCACCACTACCGCACGGACTGGTCCTGGACCGTCGACGGGTTCGCCGAAGCCAAAGACCGGCTCCGCACCTGGCGCGAGGCCCTCGCCGTGGCTCCCCACGGCTCCGCCGCGGCCCTGATCGGCCGGATGCGGACCGAACTCGCCAACGACCTCAACGCGCCCGGCGCCCTCGCCGCCGTCGACGTCTGGGCCAAGTCCGCCCTGGAATCCCCGGGGACCGCCGCGGCCACGGACGCCGCGCTGGTGAACGACGCCGTCAACGCCCTGCTCGGCGTCGAGCTCTAACCCGCCGCCTCGGCCGATCAGGACGAAGCGGCGTCGATGATCTTCTGGTCACCCTCGTTGATGGCCTTGACCACGGCGTCGTAGTCACCACTTTCGACAGCCTTGCTGACCCTCTTGGTGGCCTTGTCGATCGCCTTGTCGACTCGGTCGAGGTAGAGGTCGTCGACGAGGGCCACGATCGCCGAGGAGCCCGGCGGCAGCCACTCGTCCGCGTTGACGCCGATGGCCTTCTCCTCGTGCCGCTTCCTGATGGCGCCAACACCTGCGCCGATTCCGGCACCGATCACGCCGGACAGCAGGAGCGGCGGAGCGAACAGACCGACCACCAGCCCGCCGATGGCGCCGGCCGTAGTGCCGCCGGCGACCAGTCCGCCCCCGTGCTCCTTGACCTCGGTCTTGCCCGAAGCGTCACGCGACAGGACCACCGCAGCAGCCACGGCCGCGTCGTCCATGCTTTTGATCGCCTTGAAATCCTCTGCCGCCGAGTCCTCGTCGGCGTACGAGGACACGAACAAGGTGTAGTTGTGCTCTGACATGGTGTGACCTCCACTGGGTTCTGGCCGGCGTAACGGCCACTCCGCTTCTTCCTCGACGCTGCCGGTCCCGAGGGTGTCGGACAGAACCGAATCCCGAGCGGGGGGGAGGCCTGCCCGGCCCAGGCCGGGACGGTACCCCAACCGGTAGCGCAGGTCCCACTCTTGCCCCGACAGGCGCCCACCGGCAGGGTCATAAGACTCTGGCCCGGGGAAGAACCCTTGGAAGGGTCCGTGGATTCCGCAGATAAGAAGGCAGGTACGGCCTAGGGCTTGTCCTTGCCCCGGCGCTTAAGGTAGCGCTCGAACTCGCGGGCGATCGATTCGCCGCTGGCCTCCGGGAGGTCGGCGGTGTCCTTGGCCTCCTCCAGCTGGCGGACATACGCCGCAATTTCGGGATCCTCGGTGGCGAGTTCGTCCACGCCGCGCTCCCACGCGTCGGCCTCCTCCACCAGTTCCGTGGTGTCCAGGGGGACCTGGACCAGCTCCTCGATCCGGTGCAGCAGGGCCAGCTGAGCTTTCGGTGACGGCGCCTGGGCCACATAATGCGGCACGGCCGCCCAGAGCGAGACCGTCGGGAGCCCGGCCAGCAACGCCACCTCGCCGAGCACGCCGACAATCCCCACCGGCCCCTCGTACTGCGAGGCCTCCAAGTCCATCCGCTCACGCAGTGCGGCGTCGTCCGTCGAAGTGCTGACCGGAATCGGGCGGCTGTGCGGCACGTCAGCCAGCAGCGCACCGACCAGGATGACGTAGTCCACATGCAGGGCCTCGGCATGCACCAGCAGCTCCGCCGTGTAGGCACGCCACTTGTAGGAGGGCTCGGTGCCCTGGACGAAGATGACGTCCACGTTCGAGTCGGGGACGCTGGCCTTGAAGATGCGAGTGGAGGGCCACTTGATCTTCCGCTCACCGGCCGCCGTCCGGCGGATCGTGGGCCGGGTGAACTGGAAGTCGTAGTACTCGTCCGCGTCGATCGCAGCGACCTTCTTGCCGCCCCAGAGCTTGTTCAGATAGCGCAGGGCATCGCTGGCGGCTTCCCCGGCGTCGTTCCAGCCTTCAAAGGCCGCCAGCATGACGGTGATCCGCCGGCCCTCGGGGACGGGCTGCAGCAGCCGCTCCGGCTCGGAGACGGCGCCTGGTTCGGTGGGGTCTGCCTCGAAGCTGTTCATGCCATCACCCTACGTCCAAGACCCCGCCCCGCGCAGGCAATACGGCACTGAGCGTGCCCCATTTCCGCCCAATTTCCGCCCGGAATCCCGCGGCCGGGAAGTCGGAATTCGCCGTAGGCGTAGCGCGGGCACCCGGCCGCGGGCTTCCCCGTAGACTGGAAGGCATGCAATCCTCAGCGTCCCGGCCCCTCCTTAAAGCAGCGCTCTGGGACATGGATGGCACCATTGTCGACACCGAGCCCTACTGGATCGAAGCCGAACGCGCGCTCGTTGAAGCGCACGGCGGACAATGGTCCCAGGACCAGGCCATGCAGCTCGTGGGACAGTCCCTGACGTTTTCCGCGGGCATCCTGCAGGAAGCCGGCGTGGCGATGGAACGGCGCGACATCATCGACACCCTCACCGGCCATGTGGTCAGCCAGGTCCGGAACTGCGTTCCTTGGCGCCCCGGCGCCCGCGAACTGCTCGACGAACTGTACAACGCCGGCGTCCGCTGCGCCCTCGTCACCATGTCCGAAGCCCCGCTGGCCCGGGAGATCGTTGCGAGCCTGCCGGAGCCCTACTTCGAGTTCCTCGTCACGGGGGACACGGTCACGCAGGGGAAGCCGCACCCGGAAGCGTACCTGACGGCCGTTGAGCTCCTGCAGCAGCAGGACCCCGAGCTCGGCCTGCACCACTGCGTGGCCCTGGAAGATTCCGTGCCGGGTGTCGCCGCCGCCGTGGCCTCCGGGGTCGTCACGGTCGCCATCCCGCACATCCTGCCCCTCCCGGACGATCCCCGCCGCGCCACCTGGGACACCCTTGAAGGCCGCACGGTTGCGGACCTGGAAGAGCTCGTGGCCCTGCGGCACGAATTCCCGGACGCCACCTTCGGGGGCGCGGCGGACTCAGCCGCTCTCTCGCCGCCCCACTCGACCGCCGCCCTGGCCGGCACCTCGACCGGGAGCCGTCCCCGTGGCTGACACCGGCGGCCACGGACAGCCCGGCAAGAACCCGGCAAGCCGCCGTGAGGGGATCCCGCTGGGCCGCATCGCCGGCATTCCGGTTTTTCTGGCGTATTCCTGGTTCATCATCGCGGCCTTCACGGTGATCGCGTACGGGCCGGTCCTGCAGAGCAACAATCCGCGCCTCGGCGTCACCGCCTTCTTCGTCGCCTTCGCCTACGCGCTGCTGCTCCTGATCTCCGTGCTGGCCCACGAACTCGCGCACGCGCTGACCGCCAAGATTTTCCACTGGCCCACGGAGAAAATTGTCCTCAACCTCTGGGGCGGCCACACCCAGTTCCAGAGCTTCACTGCCTCACCCGGCCGCTCCGTCCTGGTGGCGATGGCAGGCCCGGCGGCGAACTTCGCCCTTGCCGGCGCCGGCTGGCTCCCGCTCGCGTACGGGAACCTGAGCGGCGTGGCCGACATCCTGGCCAACATCTTCGTCTGGGCCAACCTGCTGATCGGCATCTTCAACGTGCTTCCCGGCCTTCCGCTGGACGGGGGCCGGCTGGTCGAATCCGCCGTCTGGAAAGCCACCGGCAGCCAGGAAAAGGGCACCATTGCCGCCGGTTGGGCCGGCCGGATCATCGTGATCGGCCTGGCCCTGTGGTTCATTGTCCTGCCCCTGCTCAGCGGCGCACGGCCGGATATTTCCTTCACCCTCATCACCGCCCTGGTGGGCAGCTTCCTGTGGATGGGGGCGTCGGCGTCGATCCAGCAGGCCCGCCTGCGGAGCCGGCTGTACCTTGTCGATGCCGCGGCCCTCGCCGAACCCGCCGTCGGCCTCCCTGAAACCGCCACGGTCGCAGACCTCCAGGACCGGGCGCCGGCAGGAAAGCCCGCCGTGGTGCTGTGCGACCGGGACGGCCGCCCCGTGGGCATCGTGGACGCCGCAGCGGCCGCCACCGTGCCTGCCGACCTGGCCGCAGCGACCGCCCTGACCGCGGTCTCCTACCCCCTTGGCGCCGGCGCCTATGTCCCCGAATGGTCCAAAGGCCAGGAACTGGTCCAGTACCTGGCCCAGATCGAAGGCCAGGACTACGCGGTGGTGGACCGAGAGGGCGCCGTCACCGGGCTGCTGCGCCAGTCCGCCGTCCTGCGTGCCATCACAGGCAAGTACCGGAACGAACGCCAGAACCAGGGACAGAACCGGTAGAGTTACTGGGCGGTCGTGATTTTCCGGCCCCCACGCGCAAGGACCGGTGGCCGCCGGCATGTCCGCGGCCACACAGCTTTACAGGAGCGAGGAACATCTTCATGAGCAGCGACACTGCCGCCAACGCCGCCGCCGGCATCAACACTGCCGCAGGCACTAAGACCGCCGCAGGTGAAACCACCGCCGCCACCACCGCGAACGGTGCGACCGGCGCGGCGCGCCGCCGCGGACCGTTCCGCGAAGGCGAGCGGGTCCAGCTCACGGACGAACGCGGCCGCATGAACACGATCACGCTCGAGGTCGGCGGGGCATTCCACACCCACCGGGGATTCCTGAACCATGATGAGATCATCGGCAAGCCTGACGGCTCGGTGGTCGTCAACAACGTCGGACAGCAGTACCAGACCCTGCGCCCGCTGCTCTCGGACTTCGTGCTCTCGATGCCGCGCGGCGCAGCCGTGGTCTACCCCAAGGACGCCGGCCAGATCGTGACCATGGCGGACATCTTCCCCGGCGCGCGCGTTGTTGAAGCCGGCGTCGGCTCGGGCGCCCTGTCCATCTCCTTGCTGCGCGCGGTGGGGGACAACGGCTACCTGCATTCCTTTGAACGCCGCCAGGAGTTCGCGGACATCGCCCGCGGCAACGTCGAGACCATCTTCGGCGGCCCGCACCCGGCCTGGAAGATCTCACTCGGCGACTTCCAGGAGGAAGTGGTGCGCACCGAGGAACCCGGCTCCGTGGACCGCGTGGTCCTGGACATGCTCGCCCCGTGGGAATGCCTCGACGCCGTCGCCACGGTCCTGGCACCCGGGGGAGTGTGGATCAATTATGTCGCGACTGTGACGCAGCTTTCGCGGACAGCCGAAGCCATCCGCGCGGACGGAAGGTTCACCGAACCCGACGCGTGGGAATCCATGGTCCGCGGCTGGCATCTCGAGGGCCTGGCCGTGCGCCCGGACCACCGCATGGTCGCCCACACGGGCTTCCTGCTGGTAACCCGCCGCCTCGCCGACGGTGTCACGGGAATTTCGGTGAAACGCCGCCCCTCCAAGACCGACTTTAACGAAGAAGACGTCAACGCCTGGACCCCGGGCGCCGTCGGCGAGCGGGCGGTCTCGGACAAGAAGCTGCGCCGCGCCGCCCGTGACGCAATCGCCGGAACAAATGTCGTCGACGCCCCGGAGATAACGAACTAGGCAGCATATTTCGGATGTCTCCAGCGGCACCCGCCTTCTTAGGGCTATGGTCTTAACAGAAGAGCAGGAAGGGGCTGATGCACGATGGAGACTCCGAATACTGACCCGGGCCGCACACCGGCCGAGGGCGCAGCGGATGCTGCCGCACGCACGGACGCGGCCCGGCCCGCAGCCGGCGAGGGTGAACGGTACGCCGCCAGTGAACTGTCAGTCGCAGAGCGGCAGGTCAACATCCTCCGGGACAAGCTCCGCCACATTGACCGTCAGCTTGCTGCCGCCACGCAGAACAACTCCAAGCTGGTCAGCATGCTGGAAACGGCCAAGGCCGAGATCCTGCGGCTGAAGAACGCCCTCGACCAGGAGGGACAGCCGCCGTACAGCTTCGGCACAATCCTCCAACTCAACCCGAAGCGACAGCCGACGGCCGGGAACAGCGGCCAGGCGGCCACGGAAGAATCCGTGGATATCTTCAACGCCGGCCGCAAGATGCGGGTGGGGATCAGCCCGCTGGTCAACATCAGCCAACTGGCCGTCGGGCAGGAAGTCCTGCTTAACGAAGCCCTCATGGTGGTCGCCGGGCTAGGCTACGAACGGGCCGGTGACCTTGTCACGCTGAAGGAAATGCTGGGGCCGGACCGCGCCCTGGTAGTGGGCCGCGCCGACGAGGAGCGGGTCATCCGGCTCTCCGGTGCCCTGCTCGCCCAGCGGCTCCGGGTCGGCGACGCACTGTCTATCGATTCACGCACCGGTTACGCGCTGGAAAAAATCCCGCGCTCTGAGGTGGAGAACCTCGTGCTCGAGGAAGTCCCGGACATCACCTACCAGGACATCGGCGGCCTCGGTCCGCAGATCGAACAGATCCGCGACGCCGTCGAACTGCCGTTCCTGCATCCGGACCTGTACCGGGAGCACGGGCTGAAGGCGCCCAAAGGCATCCTGCTGTACGGCCCGCCCGGCTGCGGCAAGACCCTGATCGCCAAAGCCGTGGCCAACTCGTTGGCCGCGCGCGCCGCCGAGCGCGCCGGCAAGACGGACATGAAGAGCTATTTCCTGAACATCAAGGGACCCGAGCTGCTCGACAAGTACGTCGGCGAGACCGAACGGCACATCCGCCTGATCTTCGCGCGCGCCCGGGAGAAGGCCTCCGAAGGCAGCCCGGTGGTGGTGTTCTTCGACGAAATGGATTCCCTGTTCCGCACCCGCGGCACGGGCATTTCCTCCGACGTCGAAACAACCATCGTCCCGCAGCTCCTCAGCGAGATCGACGGCGTCGAACGGCTGGACAACGTGATCGTGATCGGCGCCTCCAACCGGGAAGACATGATCGATCCGGCGATCCTGCGCCCGGGCCGCCTGGACGTCAAGGTCAAGATCCAGCGACCCGACGCCGAGGCCGCGGCCGACATCTTCAACAAGTACATCACCACGGACCTGCCTTTCCACGAGACCGACCTCGCCGAGCACAACGGCGACGTGCAGGCGACAGTGGACGCCATGGTGCAGCGGACCGTCGAGGCGATGTACTCCACCGAGAAGTCCAACGAATATCTCGAGGTCACGTACGCCAATGGCGACACCGAAATGCTCTACTTCAAGGACTTCAATTCCGGCGCCGTGGTGCAGAACGTCGTGGACCGGGCCAAGAAGTACGCCATCAAGGACCTGTTGACCATCGGGCAGAAGGGCCTGCGGATCGACCACCTGCTCCGGGCGGTCGTGGACGAGTTCCGTGAACACGAGGACATGCCCAACACCACCAACCCGGACGACTGGGCACGGATCTCCGGCAAGAAGGGCGAGCGCATCACGTATATCCGCACCATCGTCCAGGGCAAGGCCGGCCAAGAGCCCGGGAAGTCCATCGAGACGATGCCCAGCACAGGGCAGTACCTGTGACGGCTGTTGTCCCCGGCAGGCCTGCCGACACTGCGGGCGGGCTGCCGGTCGGCGGGGCGATGAGGGTGATGGGCTCGGAGACCGAATACGGCATCCACGCGCCCTCGGCCCCCGGAGCCAACGCCACGATGATGTCAGCCCGGGTCATCCAGGCATACGCCCAGGTAACGCGGCAGCGCGCCGCCGGCGGCGCCGAAACGCGGTGGGACTACACCGATGAGGAGCCGCTGCACGACGCCCGCGGCTGGACCCTCGAGCGCGGCAGCGCGGATCCGGAACAGCTGACCGACCAGCCTCCTGTCCTCGACGCCGAGGCGATCGCTCTCGCATACGGCCGGCAGGAACTCGAGGCAGACGGCGAGGACGAGTCCGGCACGCTGCTCATGAACATGGTCCTGGGCAACGGCGCACGGCTGTACGTGGACCACGCCCATCCGGAGTATTCCAGCCCCGAGGTGACCAACCCCCGCGCCGCCGTGACGTGGGACGCCGCCGGCGACCTCGTGGCGTTGGCCGCCGTCCGGCGCCTCGCCGCCGATCCCGACCTGCCGCCGGTCAATCTGTACAAGAACAACACAGACAACAAGTCCGTCTCCTACGGCTCGCACGAGAACTACCTGATGCCCCGCTCGGTGCCGTTCGGCGAGATCGTGCGCGGCCTCACGCCGTTTTTCGTCACCCGGCAGATCATTTGCGGTGCCGGACGGGTGGGCCTCGGGCAGGACAGCGCCCGGTCCGGCTACCAGATCAGCCAGCGCGCTGACTTCTTCGAAACCGAAGTGGGCCTGGAAACCACCATCCGCCGCCCCATCATCAACACTCGGGACGAGCCCCACGCCACGGCGGACAAATACCGCAGGCTGCATGTCATCATTGGCGACGCCAACCTCAGCCAGGCGTCCAACTTCCTCAAGTTCGGCACCACCGCCATGGTCCTGAGCCTGATCGAAGCCGGGCTGGCGCCGCGGATTGAAATCCACGAGCCCGTCGCCGCGCTGCAGGCCGTCAGCCACGACACCTCGCTCACCGCGCTGCTGCGCCTGGGCGACGGCCGACGGATCACCGCCCTGGACCTGCAGTGGATCTACTTGGAGGCCGCTTCGAAGCATGCGCAGGACACCGGCGTCGCGGACGCGGTGGACGGTGACGGCCACACCCACGAGGTCCTGGAACGGTGGTCCGCCACGTTGAGCGAACTCGGCGGCGACCGGGCGGCGGCCGCGTCCTCGGTGGAGTGGCTCGCCAAGCTGTCCCTGCTGGAGGGCTACCGGCAGCGGGACGGCCTGGGCTGGGACAGCGCGCGGCTGGGCCTCGTGGACCTGCAGTGGGCCGACATCCGCCCCGAAAAAGGGCTGTACTACCGGCTCCTGGCCCGCGACCGGATGCAGCGGATCGTGGACGACGCCGCGATCGCCCGCGCGGTAACCGAACCGCCGTCGGACACGCGGGCGTACTTCCGCGGACGCTGCGTCAGCCGGTTCGGCGCAGACCTCGCGGGGGCCAGCTGGGACTCGGTGATCTTCGATGTCCCCGGCCGCGGCAGGCTCCAGCGGGTCCCTACCCGCGAGCCGCTGCGCGGAACCGAAGCTCTCACAGGCGGCCTGTTTGCCCGGCACCGGGAGGCCGCAACGTTCCTGGCGGAACTGCTGGGACTCAGCCCCGGTTCCTAGGAACAAAGCCCCCCGCGGGCGCCCCGGGCGTGGCACTATTGCTACAGGATGTCCCTTAGGAGAAAAGGGACGGACATGAAGGAGAGAACAATGGCAGGCCAGGAGCAGCAGCAGCCGCAGTCGCGGGACACCGAGGTTGACGAGGACGTCCCCGCCGCGCCGCCGGCCCCAGGGGACGCCCAGGCGTCGGCAGCCACCCAGGGCGTCGACGATCTCCTCGACGAGATCGACGGCGTGCTGGAGTCCAACGCCGAGGAATTCGTCCGCGCCTTCGTCCAAAAGGGCGGCCAGTAGGAGCGCCGCCGGCCGCCGGATGAGGGCGGCGGGAGGGGCTAAGGGCCGGAAGAGTCGTTGATCCACCACGTTGAGGGAGAGCGTTAGTGCAGGAAACAACAGCCAACCGAGTAGCAGCCAACGCGACGTCCTCATTCACCGAGCATCTGCAGCGCGAACGGCCCGACTTAATGCCCTTCGGCCAAGTGCCTTTCAACCAGCTGCCCGCGGCCCATTCGGCGGCACCGCTGCAGGCCCCGCACGGGACCACGATCGTGGCGATGACCTACGCCGGGGGAGTGTTGATGGCCGGGGACCGCCGCGCCACCATGGGCAACGTGATCGCGAGCCGGCACATTGAGAAGGTCTTCCCCGCCGACCAGTACTCCGTGCTGGGCATCGCCGGAACCGCCGGAATCGCATTGGACATCACCCGGCTGTTCCAGGTTGAACTCGAACACTACGAGAAAATCGAGGGCACGCTCCTCAGCCTGGACGGCAAGGCGAACCGGCTCGGCGCCATGGTGCGCGGCAACCTGCCCATGGCCATGCAGGGCCTCGCCGTCGTTCCCTTGTTCGCGGGATTCGACCGGCCCGCAGGCTTCGGCCGGCTCTTCTCCTACGACGTCACGGGCGGCCGCTATGAGGAGCAGGAGCACCATGCGGTGGGATCCGGTTCGATGTTCGCCCGCGGCGCGCTGAAAAAACTGTGGCGGCCCGGCCTCTCGGAGCAGGATGCTGTGGCGGTCGCCGTCGAGGCTCTGTACGACGCCGCCGACGACGACTCCGCCACGGGCGGCCCGGACCCGGTCCGGCAATTGTGGCCAGTGGTGTACATCGTGAACCGAACCGGCGCCGTCCGGGTCCCGGACCGCGATCTCGCCGCCGTGGCGGTTCGCGTCATCGAGTCCCGGACCGTCGCCCAGCGGGAGGCCTGAGATGACCCAGCAGTTCTACGTATCCCCCGAACAGCTCATGAAGGACCGTGCGGATTTCGCACGGAAGGGCATCGCCCGCGGACGCTCGGTGGTTGTCATCAGTTGCCAGGACGGGATTGCCCTCGTGGCGGAGAACCCGTCCCCGTCACTGCACAAGATCGGCGAGATCTACGACAAAATCGCGTTTGCGGCGGTCGGGAAGTACAACGAATTCGAGAGCCTGCGCCAAGCCGGGGTGCGGTACGCGGATGTCCGCGGCTACTCCTACGACCGCGAGGACGTCACGGCCCGCGGCCTCGCGAGCGTGTACGCGCAGAGCCTCGGCGCGGTGTTTACGGCAGAACAGAAACCTTTCGAGGTGGAACTGGCCGTGGCCGAAGTCGCTCAAACCCAGGAGGCGGACCATCTGTACCGTCTGACCTTTGACGGGTCCATTGCCGATGAGCACGGCTTCATCGTGATGGGCGGGCAGGCGGACAAGGTTTCCGAAGCTGTCGCGGCGGGCTGGCAGGGCGAACTCGACTTCGCGGGAGCCATCCGGCTGGCCCTCGCAGGACTCGTGGCAGACAAGGAAACCACCACCCTGCCGGTATCCGCACTGGAAGTTGCGGTACTGGACCGGGGGTCGGAAAGCGGCCGCGGCACCCGCCGGGCGTTCCGCCGGCTCGAGGACCCGGACATCGTGGCATTGCTGGCTGAGGAGAAGTGAGATGGACAAGCGCATATTCGGCATCGAAACCGAATTCGGAATTTCCTATTCAAGCCCGGAGTCCCGGCCGCTGGCGCCGGAGGAAGTGGCCCGCTACCTCTTCCGCAAGGTGGTCAGCTGGGGACGGTCTTCCAACGTCTTCCTGACCAACGGCTCACGCCTCTACCTGGACGTCGGCTCCCATCCGGAGTACGCCACGGCCGAGTGCGACGACCTCGCCCAGCTGATCGCCCATGACCGCGCCGGGGAGCTGATTCTGTGCGACCTCGTGGACGAAGCCCAGGAACGGCTGGCAGCGGAAGGATTCAACGGGACCGTGTACCTGTTCAAGAACAACACGGACTCGGCCGGGAACTCCTACGGCAGCCACGAAAACTACCTGATCCCGCGCCGCGGGGAATTTTCCCGGCTCGCGGAGATCCTCATCCCGTTCCTCGTGACGCGCCAGTTGATCGCCGGGGCCGGCAAGATCCTCAAGACCCCGCACGGGGCCACCTTCGCCTTCTCCCAGCGGGCCGACCACATCTGGGAGGGCGTCTCCTCCGCCACCACCCGCTCCAGGCCCATCATCAACACCCGGGACGAGCCGCACGCGGACGCCGAGTTCTACCGGCGCCTGCACGTGATCGTGGGCGACTCCAACATGTCCGAAACGACGGCGCTGCTCAAGATCGGCACGGTGGACCTGATCCTGCGGATGATCGAGGCCGGGGTGATCATGCGCGACATGAGGATGGAGAACCCCATCCGCAGCATCCGGGAAATTTCCCACGACCTGAGCGGCCGGGCACTGGTGCGGCTCGCCAACGGCCGGCAGCTCACGGCGCTGGAAATCCAGCGCGAGTACCTGGGCAAGGTAACCGCGTTCGTGGCCGAGCACGGTGCGCACAACGCACACGTGCCGATGATCCTGGACCTCTGGGAGCGCACCTTGGACGCCATCGAAAGCGGCGACACGAGCACGATCGATACTGAAGTGGACTGGGCCATCAAGAAGAAGCTCATGGACAACTACCGGGAACGGCACGGGCTGGGGCTTGACGCGCCCCGGATTGCGCAGCTGGACCTGACCTACCATGACATTTCCCGCGGCCGCGGCCTCTTCTACCTGCTCCAGGCCCGCGGGGCCGTGCGCCGGGTGGTGGACGACACCGCGGTCAAGGATGCTGTGGATGCCCCGCCGCAGACCACGCGTGCCAAACTCCGCGGCGACTTCGTCCGGCGCGCCCAGGAGCTCGGACGCGACTACACGGTGGACTGGGTCCATCTGAAGCTGAACGACCGCGCCCACCAGACCATCCTGTGCAAGGATCCGTTCCGCAGCGTGGACGACCGGGTGGATGCGCTGCTGGACTCGATGGGCTGATACCCAGCTTGGCACGTTATTCTGGGGGTAGGGCCGCCTTGCGGCCGCTGCTTTCTTTGCCGCGGGAAACCGAACGGCACTGAGTCCACCTTGCCTCGACGAAAGTTTCCAAGTGCGCCGACTACTAGCAATTCTTCTTCCCGGACTGCTGCTGCTGACCGCCTGCGGCGGCAGCGAAGCGCCTCCGGCTCCGGAACCCACCAGCCAGTCCGCGGGTGAGACCGCCAAGCTGGACTCGGTCAAACTGACCGAGAACGGTGACAAGAAGGCCCCCGGTGTCGAGTTCACCAAGCCGCTCGACGTCAAGGAACCCACTGTCAAGGTGGTCACCGAGGGCGGCGGCGACCGGGTCAAGGCCAACCAGATCGCGGACATTTCGATCGTTGCCTTCAACGGCACCGACGGTGCCACCCTCGAAGACACGTTCCCGAACGATCCCGAGCCGCTGGAGCTGAACGACGAGCTCAAGACCAGCAGCCCCGTGATCTACAACGCGTTCGTGGGCGCCAAGGTTGGCTCCCACATCGCCCTGGCCGTTCCCGGCCAGGCCGCCGCCGAGGGGACCGAGGCCAAGCCGACGCAGCTCCTGATCGTCAAGGTCCTCTCCGCCAAGGATGCTCCGCCGGTCCTGGACAAGCCTGAGGGCGACGCCGTCACCCCGCCGGCCGGCCTGCCGACCGTCAAGGAAAACGACAAGGGCATCCCGGAGATCTCGGTCACCGGCGTCAAGGCTCCGACCGAGCTGGTCTCCCAGGACCTCATCACCGGCAAGGGCCAGGCCCTCAAGGAGACCGACACGATCACCGTCAACTACGTCGGCGTGGCCCTCGCCACCGGCAAGGTCTTCGACTCCAGCTTTGAAAGTGGCAAAAAGGCCACCTTCCCGCTGACCGGTGTCATCAAGGGCTGGACCCAGGGCCTGACCGGCAAGACGGTCGGCTCCCGCGTCCTTTTGGTGGTCCCGAAGGACCTAGCCTACGGTGATCAGGGCCAAGGCGACGCGAAGGGCGACCTCGTCTTCGTCGTCGACATCCTCGGCGTCAAATAATCCACCGCATCCACCACACGTCAATACACGTCACGTCAAAGGAGTAACCATGTCATTTGGACAGCGCAACCTCGACCGCGAGAAGCCGGAAATTGACTTCCCCCAAGGGGACGTCCCCACCGAACTGGTCATCACCGACCTGATCGAAGGGGACGGCGCCGAGGCCAAGCCCGGCGACACCGTTTCCACCCACTACGTGGGCGTCGCCTGGTCCACCGGTGAAGAATTTGACGCCTCCTGGGGCCGCGGCGCGCCGCTGGACTTCCGGGTCGGCGTCGGCCAGGTCATCCAGGGCTGGGACCAGGGCCTGCTGGGCATGAAGGTCGGCGGCCGCCGCCGCCTCGAGATCCCGTCCGAGCTTGCCTACGGCTCCCGTGGCGCCGGCGGGGCGATCGGCCCCAACGAGGCCCTGATCTTCGTCGTGGACCTCGTCGCCGTCCGCTAATCCCCACCGGCCCCCTAATCCTCGCAAGCTCGGACAGGGAACCCTGCGGGCGTGGGCCCATCGGCCGGTGGTACCAGCAGGGAATATGCTGCTGACATGCGCAAAGCGCGGTAACAATCGGAAAAGTTCTTCCGGCTGTTGCCGCGCTTTCGTTATTTTCGGGGACCGGCTTTAGTACCCTTGCGTGGTGTCCGCCTCACGTACAGAACGTCTCCTGAACCTGCTCATTGCCCTGCTCAACACCAAGTACGGCCTGCGCCGCGGTGAGCTGCGCGAAAAGGTGTACCACGACACCACGAGCAGTGACGTCGCCTTCGGCCGCATGTTCGAACGCGACAAAGGCGAGTTGCGCCAGTTTGGCTTTGACGTCGAAACCGTGACGGACACGGGGTGGGGCTCCGACGACCCGGCAACCACCCGCTACCGGATCGGCAAGGAATCGAACCGGCTGCCCGACGTCAGCCTCAGCCCCGAGGAATGCACTGTCCTGATCCTCGCAGCGCAGCTCTGGGAGCATGCCGCCCTCGGCTCGGCCGCCGTGGACGCGGTCCGCAAGCTGCAGGCCGCCGGCGGCCTCGTCGACGCCGAACTTCCCACCGGCGTCCAGCCGCGCATCCGGCCCGCCGGCCAGGCCTTTGAAGACCTGGTCGCCGCGATGCATGCCCAGCACCCGGTCAGGTTCAGCTACCTCGCCGGCAGCACGGGCCAGGAGCAGGAACGCTTGGTGGAGCCCTGGGGCCTGGGCAGCCGCTTTGGCCAGTGGTACCTCGTGGGCCAGGACCGCGGCCGGGGGGACAAACGGTTCTTCCGGTTGTCCCGCCTGACGTCCGCCGTGACCGTGCTGGAGAAAAAGGGCTTCACGCCTCCCGCCGCATTCAATGTCCGCGCCGAACTGGCTGCCCTGGCCGAGCTGCCGGTACAGAGCGCCGTCGTCGATGTCGAGCAGGGACGGCTCCTGGGGCTCCGCAAACGCGCCCAGCCGGTTTCGGAGCCAGCTCCGGAACCCGGGGCCCTGGATCTGGAGTCCGGGGCCCGGCTGCCCGCGGCCGGGAGGGACCGGCTCACGGTGCCCTTCCGCGATGCCGAGACGCTGGGCGAGGAGCTGGCCTCCTATGGTCCCCGGGTCACCGTGATTTCACCTCCCGAACTCGCCGGCGCCGTCCGCCGCCGCCTCACCGGAGCCGCCGCCTTCGCCGCCAGGCCCGTTCCGGACGTGGCCTTCCCTGAAGCCGGCCGCGCCGGGCGCACCCGCAAGCGCACCTCGGAGGACCAGCTCAAGCGGATGCTGCAGCTCGTCCCCTTCCTTGTCCACAACCAGGGACTGCATATCAGCGAGGTCGCGGCCAGGTTTGGGATCACCCGCAAGGCGCTCGAGGACGACCTGCGGATCCTGATCTGCTCAGGCCTGCCGGAAGGCTACCCCGACGATCTGCTGGACATCCAGTGGGACGATGATCACGTTTTCATCACCCAGGACCTGGACCTGACCCGCCCCGTACGTTTCACCGTGGACGAGGCCTGCGCCCTCTTGACCGGCCTGGAAACCCTCAACGGCCTGCCCGAGATCGCCGAAGGCGGCGCACTGGAATCGGTGACGCTCAAACTCATGGCCGCTGCGGGGGAGGAGGGGGTGAAGGCGGCTGCGCTGTCCGGCCCCGAGGTGGCCCCCGGCAACTCTGCCACCCTCGAAACCGCCCGTACGGCCATCAGGTCCGGGGCGCAGCTGCACTTGAGGTACTTCTCGCCGCAGCGCGACGCCGTGTCCGACCGCGACGTGGACCCCTTGCGGCTCTATTCACTGGACAACACGTGGTACCTCGAGGCGTACTGCCACTCTGCCCAGGGCCTGCGCAACTTCCGGCTGGACAGGATCGAAGCCCTTGAGCCCAACGGCCGGCCGGCGGCCGCGACGGCGAAACCGGCGGACAGCTTTCCGGTGAAACTGTTCACCCCGAACGACGACGACACGGTGGTGGTGGTGGAACTTGCGCCCCGTGGCACTGGTCTCGCAGACGACTACTACGCCGAGAGGACCGCGGCGCTGCCCGGCGGCGGCATGCTCGCCGAAATCCGGTTCGGCAGTACGGGCTGGCTGCCAATGTTCGTAGCCCAGCACGGCGGAATGGTGCGGATCCTGCAGCCAGACGCCCTCGCGAACGCGTCCAGGGAATGGCTCGCCGCTGCCCTGGCGCAATACGAAGCCTCGTCGGATCGCCCGATAGACTGATAAGCATGCCTTGGTGGTCCTGGATCCTGATTTGGATAGCGCTCGTCGCGCTGTCGCTGCTCTTCTTCGGCGTGCTCGGCGTGCGGCTGTACCGGCAAGCCATGACCACGCTTGAGGAATTGGGTGAAGCCGCCGAACGTTTTTCCCGCCTGCCCTCACCTTCGGCCCCCGAGACCGGGTCCGCAACGGCCGACGCCGGTGCCCCGGACGGCACGGACGCAGGCCCCCGGCCGGTTCCCGGCGACGCCGTTTTTGCCTCGCCTGCCCGGATGCGACATGATTACCACGCATCCAAGTCCGCCCGGCAGAACGCCCGCCGGCTGCGCCGCATCCAGCGCAAGAAGGACCGCGGGCAACCACAGGCGCTGAGCGACATCGAAACGCGTTAGTCATAGGATGTATTCAAACGAAAGGACCTCCCCCCATGAGGCTTGAAGGCTGGCATCTCATCATCATCATCGTTCTGGCATTGGTGCTTTTCGCTGCGCCGAAGCTGCCGGGCATGGCCCGCAGCCTGGGCCAGTCGATGCGCATTTTCAAGTCGGAAGTCCGGGAAATGAAGAAGGACGGCGCCTCCGACGCCAAGGATGGCTCAGAGCCGGTCGAAGGCAGGGTTATCAACCACCCGCAGGCCGGCGCACCGGAAAGCCGCACGGGCGACGGAACCGACGTTCCGCCGTCGACCCGCGCCTAAGTCCGTATGGCATTGACCATGAGCCGTCGATCGAACCCCGAGGGGAGGATGGCGCTCCTCGACCACCTGAAAGAGCTGCGCAACCGGCTCTTTAAGGCGGCAATCGCCGTCGTCCTTGGGACGGTAGTGGGTTTCCTTGTCTACCAGCCAATGCTGACGGCGCTGATCAAGCCGATCCGCGACCTGAACGAGCACGAGGGCCGTCAGGCCACCCTGAACTTTGACGGCGTCGCGAGCTCGTTCGACCTCATGATCCAGGTGTCCGTGTTCCTGGGCCTGATCATCGCCAGCCCCGTCTGGCTCTACCAGCTGTGGGCCTTCATTGTGCCCGGGCTGCACAAGAAGGAACGCCGCTTGGCCCTGTCCTTCGTGGCCGCGGCCGTGCCGCTGTTCGTCGGCGGCGTCCTGCTGGCCTGGCTTGTGCTGCCCAACGCCGTGCGCGTCCTGACCGATTTCACGCCGTCGGGCGGCTCCAACTTCATCAGCGCCCAGGTGTACCTGTCCTTTGTGCTGCGGCTGCTGCTCGCCTTCGGCATCGCCTTCCTCCTGCCGGTGGTCCTGTTCGGGCTGAACCTGGCCGGCCTCATCAAGGGCCAGCAGCTGGTCAAGAGCTGGCGGATCACGGTGTTCCTGGTCTGCCTGTTCGCCGCGATGGCCGCCCCCGGCGCCGACGCCATGAGCATGTTCTACCTGGCCGGACCCATGCTGGCGCTGTTCTTCGCCGCGATCGGGCTCTGCCTGCTCAACGACCGCCGGCGCGAGCGACGCGCCGTCAAGCATGCGGCCGAGACCGAAGCCACGGCCGACCAGGCCACCCCCAGCTCCGAGCTGGAGAACCTCTAGCCCTTCGCGCACTAGGCTGGAAGCATGTCGTCACACCCCGGGCCGGAATCGCCGTCCGAACGTTACCGCGCCAGCGTCGAGCGGGCCGCCGAAGCCAAAACCTATCTGGGCGGCTTCATCCGCTCGCTCGAATTCGAACTCGATGACTTCCAGCGCGAAGCATGCCTGTCCCTGCAGGCGGGCCGGGGCGTGCTGGTGGCCGCCCCCACCGGCGCCGGGAAAACCATCGTGGGGGAGTTCGCCATCTATCTGGCCCTCCAGCGCGGTCTCAAAGCGTTCTACACCACGCCCATCAAGGCCCTGAGCAACCAGAAGTACGCCGAGCTGGCCGCCAAGTACGGCGCCGCCCAGGTGGGCCTGCTCACCGGCGATACCAGCATCAACGGGGACGCCCCCGTGGTGGTGATGACCACCGAAGTGCTTCGCAATATGCTCTACGCGGACTCCGACACCCTCGATGACCTCGGCTTCGTGGTCATGGACGAAGTCCACTACCTCGCTGACCGCTTCCGCGGGGCGGTGTGGGAGGAAGTGATCATCCACCTGCCCAGCGAGGTCCAGGTGGCATCGCTGAGCGCCACGGTCTCCAACGCCGAGGAGTTCGGCGCATGGCTCGACACCGTCCGCGGGCAGACCGACGTGATCGTCTCCGAACACCGCCCTGTGCCCCTGTGGCAGCACGTCATGGTGGGCCGGAAGATCGTGGACCTGTTTGCCGGCGACACAACCTTTGACGAGATCGCCCCAGCCGGTGAGGCAGGGGGAAGCGAGGCAGCTGACGGTCAGGCAGTTGCCGGCCGGGCCGCTGCAGGCAGTGTCCCTGCGGCCGTTGGCTCCGCGGCCATCACCGCAGAGCTGCCCGGGCGGGCCGGTTTCGAGGTCAACCCGGAACTGCTGTCCATGGCACGGGCCGAGAGCCAGATGAATTTCCGTGGCCGCTTCGGCCATGGCGGCCGCAACCAGCGGCGGAACCAGCGCCAGCGGGACGAACCGCAGAGCGCCCAGCGCAGCCCGGTGCGGAAGGCCAGCCGGCCGCAGGTTATCGCCAGCCTGGACCGGCAGGACCTCCTGCCGGCCATCACGTTCATTTTCTCGCGGGCCGGCTGCGATGCCGCCGTGGCCCAGTGCGTCGCGGCGGGACTCTGGCTGACCACCGAGCGCGAACAACAGATCATCGCCCAGCGCGTCGACGAGGCCGCCCAGGACATCCCCTCGGACGACCTCGATGTGCTTGGCTTCTGGAGCTGGCGGGACGGCCTGCTGCGCGGACTCGCCGCGCACCACGCCGGCATGCTGCCGACGTTCAAGGAGGTTGTGGAGAAGCTGTTCGTCGACGGGCTGGTCAAGGCCGTCTTCGCCACCGAAACGCTTGCCCTCGGCGTCAATATGCCGGCCCGCTGCGTGGTGCTGGAAAAGCTGGACAAGTTCAACGGCGAGGCGCATGTCAACATCACTGCGGGGGAGTACACCCAGCTGACCGGCCGCGCCGGACGCCGCGGCATCGACGTCGAGGGCCACGCCGTCGTCCTGTGGCAACCCGGCACGGATCCCGCGGCTGTCGCCGGCCTCGCCTCACGGCGGACCTACCCGCTGAACTCCAGTTTCCGGCCCACGTACAACATGTCCATTAACCTCCTGGCGCAGTTCGGCCGGCCCCGCGCCCGGGAGATCCTCGAATCGTCCTTTGCCCAGTTTCAGGCGGACCGTTCCGTCGTTGGGCTGGCCCGGCAGGTCCGGAGCCGGGAAGAGTCCATCGCCGGGTTCAGCAAGGCCATGACCTGCCATCTTGGGGATTTCACCGAATACGCGCGGTTGCGGCGGGCCCTGGGCGATGCCGAGACCACCGCCTCCAGGGGCAGCTCCCGGGCTAAAAAGTCCCTCACCGAGGACTCCCTGAGCCGGCTGCTTCCGGGCGACGTGGTGGATGTCCCCGGCGGCAAGTCGCCCGGACTGGCGGTGGTGCTCAGCTCCGACCACGAATCCCGGGAGCCCCGTCCCGCCGTCATGACTCTGGACAACCAGCTCCGCCGGATCGGCCTGCACGACGTCGAAGGTCCGTTGTCACCGATCACGCGGATCAGGATTCCCAAATCCTTCAACGCCAAGGTCCCCAAATCCCGCCGCGATTTGGCGTCCTCGGTGCGCAACGCCATCCGCGAGCACCGGCCGCCTGCGCCCCCGCGCCGCGACGACGACTTCGGCCGGGCCTCCGCAGCGCCCAGCCAGGAGAAGCGGATCGCCGAGTTGCGCCGGGAGCTCCGCGCCCACCCGTGCCACGGCTGCAGCGAACGCGAGGACCATGCCCGCTGGTCCGAACGCTGGTGGAAGCTCCGCCAGGAAACGGACGGGCTCATCCGCCAGATCCAGGGCCGGACCAACACCATCGCGAAGACCTTTGACCGCGTATGCGGCGTCCTGACGGGCTACGGCTACCTGGAGACCTCGGACACCGGTGTGCTGTCCATCAGCCCGGACGGGCAACGCCTGCGGCGGATCTACGGCGAAAAGGACCTGCTGATTTCGCAGTCACTGCGGATGGGCGCGTTCAACGACCTCGACGCCGCCGAGATCGCCGCCCTGGCCAGTGTGCTCGTCTACCAGGCCAAGCGCGAGGACCGCGGCCTGCGGCCCAAGATGCCGAGCGTGTCCCTGGAATCCGCGGTAGACACCGTGGTCCGGGAATGGTCCGCGCTGGAGGACGTGGAGGAGGCCAACAAGCTCCCTCTCACCGGCGAGCCCGAACTCGGCCTCGTCTGGCCGATCTTCAAATGGGCCAAGGGCCGGCACCTCCAGGACGTGCTGAGCGGCACCGACCTGGCTGCAGGCGACTTTGTCCGCTGGGTCAAACAGGTGATTGACCTCCTGGACCAGCTGGCCGACATCCCGAACCTCGACCCCCGGGTTGCGCGGCTGTGCGCGCAGGCCATCAAACTCATCAAACGCGGCGTCGTCGCCTATTCGTCCGTGGCGTAGGGAGCGGGCGTGCCGGCCCGCTACCTGGCCCCCTGCCGGGCCTCCCACGACTTTCGAACCCGCCGGCGCTGGACCGGCCACCAGTTACAAGG
>NZ_CAKKMF010000064.1 GCF_918697925.1 Arthrobacter sp. Bi26 | reverse complement strand
GGATGGGCGGGGGTGACAGCGTCGGCGACTACTCCGTGGACATCAGCGGCGGCGAGGTCACCATCAACTCCGAGGGCGACGGGCTGGACTCCAATGGCAACGCCAGCATCAGCGGCGGCACGGTGGTCGTTAACGGGCCAAGCAACGACGGCAACGGCGCGCTGGACGTCAACGGTGAACTCGCCGTCAGCGGCGGCACCGTCGCGGCGGCCG
Organism: Arthrobacter sp. Bi26; assembly: GCF_918697925.1. Taxonomy (GTDB): domain Bacteria; phylum Actinomycetota; class Actinomycetes; order Actinomycetales; family Micrococcaceae; genus Arthrobacter. The sequence goes on along the minus strand of NZ_CAKKMF010000064.1, from coordinate 30,542 downwards.
GAAGCGCCGGCATGGCGGTAACCCCGGGAACGTCCTCGACGCAGTCCGGGGCCCAGGTCACCCTGGCCACGGCGGTACCGGCCGGGACAACCATCCAGCTGGCCGATTCCAGCGGCCAGGCAGTGGCAACCTTCGTGACCTCGAAGCAGACGGCTTCCCTCGTGTTTTCCTCCGCCGCGATAACAGCCGGCGAGCAGTACACCGTCTACACCGGCGGAACGGCGCAGGTTACTGCGGGCCTGGGTGAGGGATCCCTTGACGGCGCGCAGCAGCAGGGCACAGTCACCGCCGGGGAGTACACCGCGGCGCGTGGCCCCGGCGGCCGCCCCTGAACACAGAAGGCTCGCCTGGCACCGCTGACATAGTGAACGCAGCGGCCGGCGGAGGACTCGCTGGCTGCTGCGTTTCGGGCTTGGATCCGGACTCGCGTTGCGGTTATTCCCACTCGATCCACCCCGACTAGGTAGACTCGGGTGAGGTTTCAACCACTATCCACCGAAGAGGTGCTCCCCCTGCTTAGAGTCATCAGCTACAACCTCCGCAAGCACGCGGCCAGCGGCGAGCTGGTCGATCTGGCCCGCGATTTCGAGATTGATGCTTTGTGCCTCCAGGAGTGCGACACGGACGATCTGCCGGAAACCATCGGGGATCTGCACCTGGCCGACTCCACCAAGGGCAACCGGCTGGGCCTGGCGATCTACTACCGCATGAGCCGTTTCACGGCCTACGAGACCAAGACCTTCGCCCTCAAGAAGTCCATGCACGACCGCGTCCTCTCCCCCGCGCACGAGCGGCTTATCGGCACGCGCGTGACCGACAACGAGACCGACCACGGGCTCGTTATCGCATCCTTCCACGCGGCACCGCTGACGGCGTCCAACTCGCTGCGGCGGAACCAGATCCATGCCGCCCACGCCGAGCTGCTCAGCATGGGCGGAGGCCTGATGTCCCTGATGGTGGGTGACTTCAACTATCCGTTCTTCACCAAGACCCTGACAGCGCAGATGAAGGACGCCGGCTACGATCTGACAATGAGTGACCGCCGGACCTACACCCGGTACAAAGTCTTCAAGGGCCATTTCGACTTTGCCACTTCCCAGGGCCTCGAGATCGAAAGCGTGGAAACGCTGCCCCGCGGCGCCTCGGACCACCTTCCCATCCTGATCTCGGCCGAATACGGCCAGGAGGTCAACGGCAATGGTGCGGCACCCGCGGCCCCTTAGCGGCCGTTCCTGCCGTTCCTGCCGGGTCGGTCCCGGCGGCCGGCGCTGCCGCTAGGAACCGGCGTTGAAGACGTCCTCGCCGAAGCTGTTCAGGCCCGGCGCCCCGGCGTACCCCAGGCGCGGGAGGGAGAAGGCGTCTTCGATGCTCGCCAGGAGGCTGAAGTGGTTGTAGGGCGTGTTCGAGGTGGTTCCGCCGTTAGCGAAGGGTGAGAGCACAAGGGCTCCTACTTTTCCGCCGGCGGTCCCTCCGGGCAGCAGTCCTGCCGGTCCCTGAGTCTTGCCCTCGGATTCGTCGAAGGTGATGACCAGCATCCCGTCCTGTTTGAAGGCCGGGGAATCCAGGATCGCCGGGACCTGCCGGCTCAACCAACTGTCGGCGGCGGCCAGTCCGCCCGCGCTGCCATCGACGCAGGGGCTGTCGTGGCCGTCATTGCAGAGATTGGGCGAAATGTAGGACAGGTTCGGCGTGGTGGCCACGGACCGGAGGTCACCGGCGAGTTCGCCAAAATCCACCACATTGCTTTGGCATTCCGGTGACGAGGTGATGGATTCGAAGTACACGAAGGGGTTATGGCGGGTAGCGTACTGGTCTCCCACTTCGGCACGCTGACTTGTGTCCCTCGAGCCAAGATCGGGATGCCGGCATGGCGTGCCCATGTCCTCCATGTAGCCCTTCCAGGTCTTGCCGGCGGTGCTGAGCTGCCCGGCCACTGTAGGGACCGACGCCGGATACACGCACCCGGTGCCCTCCGCCTGCCCCAGCGAGGCGGTCCCCGTCAGCCGGAACGGGGCGTAGGTGGGGCAGTCGGCGCGGGTCATCGCGTTGGACGCCTGCCCGGAGATCTGGGCCAAGTAGTTCGGGTGCGAGTTGTGGGCGATCCCGTAGTACTCGGAAAGCAGGACGCCCTGGCTGCGAAGCGTCTGCGACAGGTACGGGGCTTCAGAGCCTGCGCCCCACACTTCGTTGTAGCCCTTGTTCTCGAGATTGATCACGAACACGTGCCCCGGCTTCGACCCGGCGCCCGCGGTGGCCGTACCCCCGGCCGTGGGACCCGGGCCGCCGCCCGGCGGCGGCTCGCAGGCCGCAGCCGACACCACCAGGACTGCTGCAACCAGCAGCCGCACGGCGATTCGTCGATGAGTTTTCGTGGCATTCCGGCTCATGGATTCCGGCTTTCTGATTGACCGATCAGCTTGGCCTTGGCGGCTCCAGTGGTTGCACTCTTTCACACCGCGGTCAAGAAATCCCGCGAGGACCCTGAATTGTGGCTGTGAGGCAGTGGCAGTGAGACCGTGGCCGTGGCCGTGAGACCAGGGAACCCGCGGCCGGGAACGCGCGACACCGGCGTTTCCGGTCCCGGGGCTGGCCTACCGTTCAGTAGTGAATGCTGTGGTGGTAGTTTGCACTCATGAGCGCACCATCGGATTCCATTCCGCTCCTGGACCTGAGCACCGCCAGAGGTCAGGACGGCACGTTTGACCCGGCGTTTATTGATGCCCTGCGCGACGCCACGCACCGGGTGGGCTTCTTCCAGTTGACGGGTTACGGAGCCTCTGCCGCCGAGGTGGACGAACTCTTCGACGTCACGCGGCGGTTCTTCGAGCTCCCGCTTGAGTCAAGGCTCGAACTCGACAACCGGCTCTCACCCCATTTCCGCGGCTACACGCGGCTGGGCCATGAAATCACCCAGGGGCGGCCGGACGCCCGCGAGCAGCTCGACTTCGGGCCCGAGCGCCCCGCCGTCGAGAACTACCCGCCGGATCAGCCGTACTGGCTGGTCCAGGGACCAAACCTGATGCCGGACCGGGCGCTGCCCGAGCTGCGCACCGTATGCATGGCCTGGGCGGACCGCATGTCCCGCGTTGGCGCAGAATTGCTCAGCGCCATTGCCGTGTCACTGCAACTGCCGGAAGGCTACTTCGACGAACCGTTCCGGGACTCACCGGCCTGGATGGCCAAACTTGTCCACTACGTCGGCGGCGTCGTCGCGGATGCCGGACCCCAGGGAGTGGGCGCCCATGCGGACTACGGCTTCGTCACCTTGCTGCTCCAGGATCAGGTCGGCGGCCTGCAGGTGCTCCCGCCGGGCAGCGACAGCTGGATTCCGGTGCAGCCGACTCCGGGGGCTTTGGTGGTCAACCTCGGGGAAATGCTGGAAGTCGCCACCCAGGGCTACCTGGCGGCCACCATCCACCGCGTCGAGGCGCCCCCGCCCGGAGTCGACCGCTACACGGTCCCCTTCTTCTTCTCGCCCCGGCTCGACGCCGTCATTGAGCCGGTGCCGCTTCCGCCCGCACTCGCGGCCCGGTCCCGGGGGCTCACGGATGATCCGGACAATCCGATGCTCGCGTCCTACGGCGCCAACGTGCTCAAAGGCTGGCTGCGGGCCCACCCCGAGGTCGCCCGGATTCATCACCCCGAACTTGTCAGGACCGCAGAGCAGCCCTGACGGCCCCAATTCCCACTGTCACCGGGATTTGCGGGCCGTCAGGTGGCGGTCCGCGGAGTCCCGGCTCAGGCTTTTCGCTGGGCGACGGCGCCAGCGAGCGAGGCGAGGCCCTTTTCGAAGTCTGCGCCGACCATCTTGTCCATGTTCATGAACAGCGCGAAGACCTTGCCGATGCCTTTGTTCTCCCCGGTCATGGTCCAGGTGACCTGGGTGCCGCTGCCGGAAGGGGCGAACGTGAAAGTGGTGGGATTGACGGCCTTGAAGGGCTTGGTGAACTCCAGGCGGATCTTGATGTTGCGCGGCTCGGCGGTATCGACAATTTCCATGGTGCCGGCGCCTGCCTTGCGGTTCCCGCTCCAGGCGTACTTGGCGCCGACGCCGGATTCGCTGCCGGAGTAGTTCCGCTCCATGGCAGGGTCAACTGACTCCCACGGAGACCACTTGGTCCATTCGTGGAAGCTGTTAACCAGCGGAAAGATGTCCTCGGCCGGTGCGGGAATGACTGCGCTGCGGGTAACTTCGTAGGTAGACATGCCGCAATCCTAGGCGGTGGCCGGCCCGACTAGGCGCAGGACAGGCGGGTCACCCCGCCTCGGCGGCCGCTTCCGTAAGGTCCACGACCGGCGACGCGGCGTTCTTCTTGACGGACTCGACGCCGCCCATGGCGCTTGCCTTGGTCTTGTAGCTCTGCGAGGAGGCGATCACCTCGCCGTTGGAGGCCTTGAGCCGGAACCGGAATCCGCCGGACTTATCTTTGTAAACCTCAAACTTGCCAGCCATCGTGCATCCCTGATTTCTCAATCGCTGTGACCGGCCGGGGAGCCGGCACGGAACAGACTAGCGCTGCCGCAACGGGCTGACCAGAGTCCATCGGATGGCCGCCCGTCAGCCCTGCAGTGGGATGACGTCGATGCCCCCGTGCTGGTCGGCAACGACGAGGACCCTGGCAGCCGCCACGCCTTCGAGTGCGGCGGCCAGCTGCTCTTCCTGCGTACCGCCAGCCCTCCGTTCCTCTCCGCCAGCAACGCCAACAGCACTGCCGTCGGCCCGCTTCCAGACTGTGACACCAGCCCCCGTGACCTCGTCGATGACACGGCGCAACGGCTCGGGATCGGAACCCGCCACGAGGATCACGCGATGGATCGTCCGCGGACGCACCGGTCCGGCCGCGGCAAGGCCAGAAGCGGCAAGAACAGTTCGGTCCTGCCGCCACACCGCAAAGTGGTATCCGAACACGAGCCCAGTGGCGACCAGAAGCCCCAGGGGTGCGCGGATCTGTTCGATGAGGCTTCCGCCGCTGACATCGCTCAGGAAGAACTCGAACATCCGGAGGCCGATCACCAGGAGCGTGACCACTGCCACCACGGCGCTCAGGCCGAACACGGCGACCAAGTAGATTCGCCGTGCGTTCAGTCCGGCGCCGGCCACAGCCACCGGCTCCAGTGGCCGCCACGCGAGCCACCAGACCGGTCCGCCCACCAGGAGGGAGCTGACTCCCGCGAGCAGCAGCGTCCGCGCCCCAGCGCCGGCCAGCGGCGTCGACGTCATGGCGAGGACCGAGTTGACGATCACGCCGATCCCGGACGCTGTCGCGACGAGGGCTACGCCGGAGGTCACCAGCCTGCCGCCCTGCACGGTGGCATCCGACCGCCGGCGCGCGATGTTGCCGTGGTAGACCCAGACGAGAGAGCCGATGGCAGCCGCGGCCACGGCCGGCGCGAGTGGCTCCAGCAGGAGCACCAGCGGCTCGGTACGGTCAAACAACAGCCGGAGGACCACGAAGAGCGCAACGCCGGATCCGGCCAGGGTGAGCACGCCCGCACCGAGCACGCCGACCGTGATGAGCGCGACCTCGGCCAGCCCGGTCCGCAGCTTTCGCCCGCCGTCGTGTTTCCAATGCCACCACCAGATACCGGTTCCGCCGACAGCCCAGACCAGGGACTGCAGCGCCGAAACCCACCACTGCTTGCCCACCGATGCTTCAGTCGCGGCACCCCGCAGGGCGGCGTCCAACAGGGTGGACAAGGCTGAGACGGCGCCGCCCACGGCCAGCACGAGCCCCAGCACCGAGCCGAGCACCGTGGGGACGTCGGCCAGGGCTGTCGGACCCTTTCGGGGGTGACGCCACATCCACCGGTGCCAGACCCAGACCGCAGCCCACACCAGGGAGGCGGCAAAGGACAGCCGCCATCCCGGGCCATCCCCGCCGATCAGCGCGGAAAGCGTGTTTAGCACGTTGGTGGAGGCAATGAGCAGGGCAAGCAGGTAGGCGCCAGCCACGTATAGACCCCAGCCGACGGCGGACCGCTCCTCCGGGTCCTCGAGCCGCCGCCACACCGCCCACCACAAGATTGCCGCGAGCGGGCCGCCAATCAGGGCGAAAGCCAGCGAGCGCGCGAGCCCGGAGACATCGTCCGAGGCCAGTTCCGTCCCCGCCACCAGAAGGCGGCCCAGCAGTCCGCCAAGCCCGACGGCGGCGGTCACCACCAGCGCGAACAGCAGTGCGTAGGTGATCAGCCGACGCACGGTCCGTTGGGCGCTCATCGCTTCACCTGGCCCGGGCACACGCTCAGCTGCCAGGGTGCGGTGTCGATCAGCCAGCCGTTCCCCGACCGAACGAGGTCGAAGACGTCCTCGACCTGATATTCGGCGCTGCCGAAGGGACCGCCCGGCTCTGACACGGTGATGAGCACCCTGACGTCTGCGGATTCCGGCCGCTCGGTGGTGGAAACCAGCGTGACGCGCAGATTCCGGGCCACAGGGCGTGCCTCGGCGCTGCATTTGTTCCGCGCGGCGGGAGTCAAGTACGCGGCGGCGGCCGCCTCATCCCCGGCAATGGCGGCGGCGGCATAACGCTGCGCAACCCCTGCCGGCGTTGACTCCGCCAGAGGCGCAGGTTCCCCGCGGGTGAGCACAACCGTCAGCGCGACCATCACGAGCACCGCGATCGCAACCAAGATGGCCAGCAGGGTCCGGTCAGGCCGGACGGGCCGAGGTTCCAGAGTTTCCTCCGGCCGGGATTCCTCCGGCTGTGGCCCGTCAGGCTGCGGACCTTCAGGCAGTCGTTCTGGCTGCGGGCTCATGCCGCCAGTATGGACTCAGGGCCAGCCACGGTCATGATGTCTTTCGTCCCCTTTCAGCGGCGTCTGCGTCGACGCCGCTGGAGCCAGCCACTACGCTCGGAAAATGGGAATCCTGCGCAAAGCCCTCGCCGGTGTGGTTGTGCTGATAGCCGGCCTTCTCGGCGGAGCCCCCGCGGCGCTCGCCGTGACGCCGACCGCCGTCGTGGTTGAAGACCGCGCCGGCGTTTTGGATCAAAAGACGCTGCTGCCGGCAGTACAGTCCACCGACTTTTACGAGCCCACCAAAGTAGCGATCTACACGTACAACGGCACGGCCGCGGACAACCTGAACGCGGAAGTCCTGCGGTTCGCCCGCACCGAACATCCCGAATGGATCAGCGCCGACGGGCAGAAGTGGGCCGACGGGCTGTTCATCTTCGCCCTCGATCCGGTGGGCCGGCATGTGGGGACGTACATGGGTGAGGACCGGAAGGTCTCGCCCGAACAGCGCGAGGACATCCAGAACGCTTCCAAGGAACTGCTCCGGGATGCGCAGTGGACCGACGGCACCATTGCCGGGATCCGCCGCGGCGCCGAACTCATCAATCAGCCGTGGTACCGTTCCACGGCTTTCCTCGTCACGGCCTGGGCGGCGGTGGCGGCCGCAGTCTGCGCGGCTGCAGCGTGGCTGATCGTGCGGTGGCGGACCCGGGTGTCCAGCCGGAAGGACCTGGCCCGGGGCGACGCCAGCTACGCCAACGTCAGCATGGACCTGCAGGTCACCGAGCTCAACGCCAGCACCGTTCCCGAGTCGTCGCGGTACGGGAGCACGGTGCTGGAGAAACACCGCACGTTCGTGAACCGCTACAACACAGCCACCGAACTTTCCAACCAGGTACATGCCTTCAGCAGCCGGGACCTGAGCCGCCGGCCCAATCTCAAACTGGTCCGGAGCTACGCCGACGCCGCGGCAGAACTGGACGCGCTGGACGACGTGATCGCCGATACCAATGCCTTGCTCAACCGGGGCTCAACCTGGCCTGCCGCCTGGGACCGCCAGCTCGCGCCGTTCCGCAGTGACCTGGACGGCCTGGAAAGCCTGCTTAGCCAGCGCAGCGCCGAGGGAACTTCAGCGACGGCGGCGGCCCTGCTGTCCTTCCGCGATGAAAGCCGGAGTGATATGGAGCGCTGGTCGGCGGAACTGGCGGACGGCTCGATCACACCCGAGACGGCGCTGGACCGGTTGCGTGACGCCCGGACCCACCTCTCGGAACTCCTGAAGAACCATGCAGACACCTTGATCGACGCCTATGCCCGCAATGACAAGGAAGCCGATCTTATGCGCCAGGAAATGGACAGCGCGCAGGCGGGGACCAAGGCCAGATATGGCCGCGCGTACGAGCCGAGCATCCTCGGAACGGTGTACCCGTCCTACTACTTCTTCTCGGTCCCGAGCTTCAACACCGGCTTCACCACCGGCGTCAGCAGCGTCAGCAGCGCGCGCGGCGGTGGCACCACCACCGGGTACGGGTCCAGCGGCGGCAGCTTCTCCGGGTCCGGGAGCTCGTCGAGTTTCTAGGGCCGAGTTTCCAGGGCCATACGTCTAGGGCCCGCTCCCGGGCCGTTCGACGACGAAATCACCGCCGGGAAACATGATCGTCTCGTGGCCGTCGTCGAACCTGACAAGGTACGGCGGCGCACCATCGACCCCCCTCACCTCAAGGATCAGGCCGTGCCGGTCCGTGGACTCGACCGTGTGCCCCCGGATGATGATGCGGTCCCCTGCGACTGCCTTCATGGCGATCACCTGTATCTCTATTGACGCCTGTGTGCCCGAAGATCATTATGGCTCTTGTCGGCTGGAGGGCGCTAGGCATTGGATTGAGGAGCCGCGCCGTGAGCATCAATCAGGCATTTTGTGAAGCAGGAAAAGCATTCAGCACCCTCTTCCCGGAGATCGGTTCCGCGGCCGGACGGCGCCACCCGCTCCCCCCGCTGGCCGGGCCCGCCGGCCCGCGCCACCGGCGACGCCGACGGGGCCGTAACTCCGCAAGCCCCGGCATCACTGTGAGGCCTGCGGGGTGCCGGCCATGATGAGTGCAATCGTGCGCTGGACCCTCCAGTTCCGGCTCCTGGTCCTCGCCGCTGCGGCAGGAATCCTTGCCCTCGGGCTCACCACCCTGCCGAGCATGTCCGTGGACACCTTCCCGGAATTCGCCCCGCCGCAGGTAGAGATTCAGACTGAAGCCCTGGGACTCTCGGCCGCCGAGGTTGAGCAACTCATCACCTCCCCCATGGAGGCCGACCTGCTGAACGGGGTGGCCTGGGTTGAGGCAATCCGGTCCAAATCCGTGCCCGGCCTGTCCTCGATTCAGATGGTCTTCAAGCCGGGGACAGACCTCTTCCGCGCGCGTCAGCTGGTCTCGGAGCGGCTGACCCAGGCGCGCGCACTGCCCAACGTTTCGGCAGCGCCTGTGCTCATGCAGCCGCTGTCCTCGACCAGCCGGGTCATGATGATCCGGCTGACGTCTAAGGCCATGTCGGCCATCGACATGTCCGTCCTGGCCCGCTGGACCATGAAGCCGGGGCTCCTGGCCGTGCCCGGCGTCGCGAACGTGGCGATCTGGGGCCAGCGCGACCAGCAGCTTCAAGTCCTGGTGGATCCTGCGCAGCTCGAGGCCAAGGGCGTCACGCTGGACGAAGTCATCAAGACCACCGGCAACTCAGTGTGGGTGTCGCCCTTGAGCTACCTGGAGGCATCCACGCCTGGCACCGGCGGCTTCTTTGAGACGGGCCACCAACGGATCGGCGTCCAGCATGTTCTGCCGATCACCACGCCGGAGGACTTGGGCCAGGTGCCCCTTCAGGGACCCGGCAATCTCCTGCTCAAGGACGTGGCCACGGTGTCAACCGACCACCAGCCCCTGATCGGCGACGCCCTGCTCAGCAATGAAGCCGAATTGCTGCTGGTGATCGAGAAGTTCCCGGAGACCAACACGATGGACGTGACCCGCGGCGTTGACGAGGTCCTCCGCGAGCTCCAGCCCGGCTTGCCCGGAGTCACGGTTGATACCAGCGTGTACCGCCAGGCCTCCTTTATCGACGAAGAGGTCGGGACGCTCGGTATCGCTGCGCTGATCGCGCTGCTGCTGATCGTTGCCCTGTTTGGCGCCTTCTTCCGTTCCTGGCGCACGGCCCTGATCAGCCTGATCACGATTCCCGTGTCGCTGACCGCTGCGGCGCTGGTGCTCGATCTGCGCGGCACCGGGATGAACACCATGGTCCTGGCCGGCATGGTGCTGGCCGTGGCCGTCATGGTAGGCGACGTTGCGGAAGACCTGAACGGCATAGCGCGGGCACGCAGCGCCGCGGCCAGGGCAGTCCTCGCCTCCGGCGACAGCGGATCGCAGGCCGCCCCGGCACAGGCACAGGCACAGGCACAGGCACAGGACCAGCAACGACGCGACTCAGTGATCCCGGGGGCCCTGCGGGCAGTCCGCACGCCGATCCTCTACTCGCTGCTGATCATGGCGCTGGCCGTCATGCCTGCGCTCTTTATTGGGGGTGAGAACGGTGCCCTGTTCGGACCACTGGTCCAGAGCTATCTGCTCGCCCTGGTCGTCTCGATGATCGTGGCACTCACGGTCACGGCGGCACTCGCGTTCGTCCTTCCGGTCGGCTCCAAGGCGCCGGAACGCCGTTCCCTGGCGCGGCTGCAAGGCCGGTACGGCCGGACCGTGACGCGCCTGACGCGAAAGACGCGGTGGGTATTCGCCGCCGCGGCGGTGGTCGCGCTGGCCGGACTGGCACTCGCACCCCAGCTGGCCGGGACACGTCCCGTGGTGCCGGTGCTCGCGGACAAGACCCTTGTAGTTCACTGGAGCGCTATAGCCGGCACGTCGGACCAGGAAATGAGCCGGATCACCGAGGCGGCGGCCGTGGAACTGCGCACCGTGCAAGGCGTGGCCAACGTCGGAGGACACGTCGGGCGTGCCATCACCTCGGATCAGGTCGGTGACGTCAGCTCCGGCGAGCTGTGGGTGACCGTGGCCCCCGACGCGTCCTACGCCGACACGGCCGCCGCCGTCGACCGCGTGATCACCGGCTATGCCGGCCTGACCAGCAAGGTCTCCACCTACCCGCAGGAACGCATCGACCAGATCCGGGAAGAAGCGGACAGCGGCTTTGCCGTCCGCGTCTTCGGCCTGGACCCGGCGATTCTGCGGCAGAAGGCCGCGGAGGTGCAGCAGATTCTTGAGCACACGGCCGGTGTGGTCAATCCCCACATCGACCTGCCCGCCGAACAGCCGATCGCCGAGGTCAAAGTGGACCTGGCTGCGGCCCAGAAGGCCGGCGTCGTCCCCGGTGATGTACGGCGGGCGGCTGCCGCACTTTTGCAGGGCATTGAAGTCGGCAACCTCTACGAACAGCAGAAGGTCTTCTCGGTCATCGTGAAGGGGAATGCGGCCACCCGCAGCAGCCTTGACAGCGTCCGCAACCTGATCATTGACACCCCCAACGGCGGCCACGCCCGCCTCGGCGACGTCGCGCAGGTGACCATGGTCGGGAACGAGTCCGTGATCCTGCACGACGACACCTCGCGGCGCATCGATGTGAAGGCCGAGATCCAAGGCCGTCCGCTGGGCGACATCCAGGCAGACATCAACACGGCCCTGCAGCAGATGCAGTTCCCGATTTCCTACCATGCCGAGATCCTCACCCAATACGCCCAGCAGCAAGGCAATTACCAGTGGCTCTGGCTGCTCGCGGCGGTTGCCGCGGCCGGCATCCTGGTGCTGCTGCAGACGGCGACGGGGAGCTGGCGGCTCGCCGCCCCGCTCTTCCTGGGTCTGATCCTGGCATTGTCCGGCGGTGTGCTGGCCGCCCAGGCCACGGGCGGGGTCAACTCGCTGGTGGCCCTGGTCGCCTTCGCCGCAGTGCTGGGAATAGCCGTCCGCGGCGCCCTCCTGCTGACGGGCCAGGTCCGGAGCCTCCGGGCCAGAGACGCTTCGGCGCCCTGGCCTGCGCTGGTGGTCCGCGGAACCAGGGAGAGGCTGGGACCTGTCCTGATGTCGACCGTGATAACAGCCCTGGCGCTGCTGCCCCTGGTCCTTCTGGGCGGCGTCGTAGGTACGGAGATCATTCTTCCGCTCGCCGTGATCATTTGGGGCGGCCTGCTGACAACAACCTTCTTCACCCTGTTTGTTGTGCCCGCCGTGCTGCTTCGGTTCGAGCCGAAGCCAGCACCCAGCGCGCGGACCGGCCAGGGCACCGCTGCATCGACTGAAAGCCAGGATGCGTCATGAACTCCACACTTTCGCCGCGGGGCAACAGGGCCGCGGTGTTCATCGTTGCGGTGTTCGTGACGGTGTTCACGGCGCTCGCCGCCACAGGTTGCGCCCAGGCGCCGGAGGCCGCACCGTCCGAAGGCGAACCGGCGGCGATCGCTGAAGTCCCCGGCACGGACCTTCACCGGCTCACCCTCACCGAGCACGCCATCGAACGGGTCGGGATCGCTACGGCCGTCATTGCCATGAATCCCCAGACCGGGAAGCTCACCGTTCCCTACGGGGCCATACTGTACGACAGCTCGGGCAAGGCGTGGGTCTACACCAACCCTGAGCCCCGGGTCTACGTCCGCCAATCCATCACGGTCCAGCGCATCAACGGCGAGGTTGCCGTCCTGACGGACGGGCCGCCGGCGGGGACCGTGGTGGTCACGACAGGAGCCGAGGAACTTCTCGGCACCGAATTCGATACGGCCGAGTGACATGCGCTGGCTCATCGGGATCAGCCTCCGTTTCAAGACGGTTGTTGTCGCCCTCGCGTGCGCCGTGATGCTGCTCGGTTCCCTGCAGTTGGGCTCCGCGTCCGTGGATGTCTTCCCGGAATTTGCCCCGCCACGCGTGGAAATCCAGACCGCGTGCCTCGGGTTGACCGCCCAGGAAGTCGAAGAGCTCGTCAGCGTGCCGATCGAGGCCGCCGTGAGCGGCATGCCCGGCCTGGACGAGATCCGGTCCAAGTCCGTGCCCCAGCTGTCCTCGATCGTGCTGCTCTTCCATCAGGGCACTGACCTGCTCAACGCCCGCCAGCTCGTATCGGAACGGATGGCCTCGGTGACCGCGGCGCTGCCCACCTGGGCGGCCCCGCCGGTGATGCTCCAGCCGCTGTCGGCGACCAGCCGCGTGATGAAGATCGGCATGACATCCTCGGAGCATTCGCTCATCGAAATGTCCATGCTGTCCTACTGGACCATCCGGGCCCGGCTGCTGCGGGTCCCCGGGGTGGCCAACGTGGCCATCTGGGGCGAGCGGCTCCAGATGCTGCAGGTCCAGGTGGAACCTGACAAGCTCAAGGCCCAGAACGTCTCCCTCAACCAGGTCATGGAAGTCACCGCCGGCGCCCTCGACGCCGGGCTGCTGAAATACTCGCCCGGACGGTTTATCGGAACGGGTGGCTTCATTGACAGCCCGACCCAAAGAATGGGGATCCGCCACGTCCAGCCGATCCAGACGCCCGCGGACCTGGCCCAGGTGACCATCCGGGAAAAGGACGGGGTGGCGCTGCATCTGGGCGATGTTGCCCAGGTTGTGGAGGACCATCAGCCGCTCATCGGTGACGCCGTGATCAACAACGGGCACGGGCTCATGCTGATCGTCGAGAAGCTGCCGTGGGGCAACACACTGGACGTGACCAAGGGCGTGGAGGAAGCCCTCCACGAACTGCAGCCTGGCCTGAGCGGCATCAACTTCGACACCACGATCTTCCGGCCCGCCAGCTTCGTTGAGGAGGCGATCTCCAACCTCAGCATTGCGCTGCTGCTGGGCTGTTTGCTGGTCGTCATGATCCTCGTCGCGTTCCTCTTCCAGTGGCGCACGGCCCTGATCAGCATCGTCGCCATTCCGTTGTCCCTGCTCACCGCCGCACTGGTGCTCTATTTCACGTCCAGTGCGATCAACACGATGGTCCTGGCGGGGCTGGTCATTGCCGTGGGCGTCGTGGTGGATGACGCGATCATCGACGTCGAAAACATCATGCGCCGGCTCCGGCAGCGACGCGCCAAGGGCAGTGACGAAGCTGGCAGTGACGAATCTGCGGCATCGGTGGTCTTGAAAGCCTCCCTGGAGATGCGGAGCCCGATCGTCTACGCGACCCTGATCATTGTGGTCGCCGCCGTGCCGATCTTCTTCCTGGACGGGCTGACCGGGGTCTTCTTCCGGCCGCTGGCCGTCTCCTACACCCTGGCTGTCCTTGCCTCCATGCTCGTGGCGCTGACCGTGACGCCGGCCCTTGCCCTGATTCTGCTGGGCAACGCCAAACTGGAAGAACGCGACGCGCCGCTGGTCCGGGTGCTCAAACGCGGCTATCACGCGGCCTTGTCCAAGACCATGAACCGGCCCCGGTTCGGCTACGCAGGCTTTGGCGTGCTGGCGGTGGTGGGCCTGATCCTCGCTCCCCTGATGGGCTCGTCCCTGTTCCCCACGTTCAAGGAAAGGGACTTCCTGATGCACTGGATCTCGGAACCGGGAACCTCTGCCGCGGAAGAGTTCAGGATCTCCCAGCGCGGCTGTGAGGAATTCCTGAAGGTCCCCGGCGTCCTGAATTGCGGCACGCACATCGGGCAGGCATTCGCCGCGGACGAGATCGTCGGTGTCAACGCCGGCGAACACTGGATCAGCATCGACCGCCACGCCAACTACGACGAGACGGTGGCCGCCGTGGAGGAAGTGGTCAAGGGCTACCCGGGGCTGCACCGTGACGTCCAGACCTATCTGAAGGAGCGGATTGAAGAGGTCATCACCGGCGCCAGCGAGCCCATCCTGGTCCGGGTCTACGGAGACGATCTCAACGTGCTCCGGGAACAGGCGCAACGGGTCAAGGCAATCATGGACTCGATCCAGGGCACCCAGAACCCGCATGTCTCCCTCGAGGTGGAAGTCCCCCAGATCGCGGTCACGGTTAACCTGGCAGCGGCGCAGAAGTACGGCCTCAAACCGGGAGATGTCCGGCGTGCGGCCGCGACGCTCGTGGCAGGCGAGGAAGTCGGCGACGTCTTCCGGGACGGCCGGGCCTACGACGTCCAGGTCTGGAGCACCCCGGCCACCCGCTCGTCCGTCACCAGCATCGAGGACCTGCCCATCGACACGCCGAGCGGCCGGCGGGTACGGCTCGCCGACGTCGCGGACGTGAGCATGCAGGCGACGCCGAACCAGATCGACCGCACGAACGGTTCCCGCCGCGTGGAGGTGGGATCCTTCCTGGCCCAGGGAGCAGACTTGGGAACCGTGGCCAGTGAGCTGAAGTCGCGGCTGGAGAACCTGGATCTGCCGACCGGCTACAGCGTGCAGCTGCTGGGCGAATACACCGAGCGTGAGGCGGCGACGAACCGGCTGATGATCTACTCCGCCGCGGCACTTGTCCTGATTCTTCTGCTGCTTCAGGCGTCCTTCCGGAGCTGGCGGCTGGCGGTCCTGTCGCTGCTGACGCTTCCCGTAGCCCTGGTGGGCGGGGTCATAGCCGCCTATATGACCGGCGGAGTCCTGTCCCTCGGGTCCCTCGTTGGCTTCCTCACCGTGATGGGGATCGCTGCGCGCAATGGCATCCTGCTGATCAACCACTGCCAGCACCTGGAAACCTATGAAGGCGAAACCTTCGGCCGCGCACTGGTGCTGCGCGGGGCGGCGGAGCGGCTGTCGCCGATTCTCATGACCACGCTGGCCACCGGCCTGGCCCTGGTTCCCCTGGTTGTCATGGGCAACATCCCCGGCCATGAAATCGAACACCCCATGGCCGTTGTGATTCTGGGCGGCCTGATCACCTCCACCCTGCTCAATCTGTTCATCGTGCCCTCGTTGTACCTCCGGTTCGCCAAATCCAGGAAGACACACGAGCGGGAACGGGCTGCCGCCGGGCCGGTCACCGTCTGACCGCCGTCAGAACCCCATCCGTCAGAACCCCATCAATCAGAACTCCATCAATCAGAACAACGCGGCGGTCACGGTCCGGGTGAGCTGCTGAATGATCCGGGTCCGGGGACCCATGTCCGAGTAGTTCAGGCCGCGGGTGTACACGACGAACACGAAGGCCCGGCCGTCCTTGTCAAGGACACTGGCATCATGCAGGTTTCCGAACAGCAGCCCGTACTTGTGGTGAATCCCTATCCCCGGCGGGACCGCGGGCGGGATCAGCGTCTCGAAGTTGGTGTTCTGCATGTAGGACAAGAGCTGGGCGGTATTGCGCGCATTGAGCAGCTGTCCCGTGTAGAGCAGCTGGAGGGTCCGGGCCATCTCCGCGGGAGTCAGCAGGTTCACCGTTCGGTCGTACGTGATCCCGATCGAGGCGGCGTAGTCCGTGATGCCCCGCTGACCGACCGCCCGCAGGATCAGGGCCCATGAATCGTTGTTGCTCTGCTGGACCATCTGGCGGATCTGGGCCCCGGCCGTCGAGGCGCCCATCGGTGCTGTCAGCGAGGCGCGCCCGGTCTCCACGAGGTGGTAATACGCCGATGCGGCAAGGATCTTGGCCGTACTGGCGGCAACAAACTTGCCCTGGGCTCCGTAGCCGTGGACCACGCCGTCGGACAGATCAATCAACGACACCCCCAGCGCGTAATTGCTGTTGGCCGCGATGATCGCGTTGATCTGGCTGTCCAGTTCGGGGCTGATGGCCGGGACAGCGACGGCGGGGACTTCTGCGGGCTTCCCTGCGGCCGCCGCTTCGGCGACGGCCGCGGGAACGGGGCCCGCCACGGGTGACGCAGCGGCGGGCAGATCGGATGCCGCAGCTGTCCGGCTGGCGTCGGCGGCTGGCCCTGAGGCCTGGGCGGCCAGCGGCGAGGGTGCGGCGGCGGTGCCCGACGTGGTCGCCGCAGCGGCTGGCGGATCAGCCGGGATCCCTGCCCGGACGCCCGCGTAGACGCCACCGGCAGCCACAAGGGCCAGTGCGACGGCGGCCGCAGTCAGATACTGCGGCCGGATCTTTCCCTCACGCTTGGCGAGGGGCCGCGGCCGGAGCTGGGATCCGCCGTCGGCCCGGTGCGCGCCGGAGCGGTAGTGGCGCGGCGGCGGCTCAGTCATCCGGACCGGCCCCGGGCAATTGTTCGAAATCGTTCGCAGGCATCGTTCTTCCCCCGAAGGTGACTGACCGCGGTGGGGCCATAGAGTCCCTGCATTCTTCCCGCTCGAGGCTCCCCGCGCAAGGGCAAGGCCACCGGACAGGCTCGGTCAGCCACCCAACGCCGGGGCGTACGCTGGAGACAAGCGCGGCGTACTCTGATGAAACCGAGGAGCGGTGATGCGAAAAATCATCATGGTCATGCAAGTGTCCCTCGACGGATTCTTCGAGGGACTGGACCGCGACATCAGCTGGCACATGGTGGACGAAGAGTTGCACCGCCACATGAACGAAAAGCTCGCCCCCATGGGCGCCTTCCTGGAAGGCAGGGTCACATACGAGCTGATGGAAGGGTTTTGGCCGACGGCGGACCAGGACCCCGATGTCAGTCCCGTGATGGCCGATTTCGCCCAAATCTGGCGGAACCTGCCCAAGCTCGTCTACTCCCGGACACTAACAACGGCCGGCCGGAACGCTGCTGTGATTCGGGAGGTCGTGGCGGAAGAAGTCTTGGCACTGAAGTCGCAGCCGGGCGGAGACATGGCCCTCGGCGGGGCGGAACTCGCCGACACTTTCCGGCGGCTCGGGCTGATCGACGAATACTGGGTGTACGTCCATCCGGTACTGATCGGACGCGGACGACCCATGTTCAAGGACGCCGACAGCAGAGCCCAGCTCCGGCTGTTGGAGACGCACACCTTTGGCAACGGGGTGGCGCTGCTCCGCTACGCCGCGTAGCCGGCGCTGTGGCACGCCCCCGCGGCACTTTCTTAAGCGTTTCTTAAACGCCTGGCGGAAGTGTGGGAGTCGGCGCCTTTTCGGGCGCCCGTTGTCCCGAGCCGGAGGATCCCATGACTGGACCCGTCCCTGTCAAAAGCGTTGAACACGATGCAGCACAGCGCCGCACTGCTGCCGTCCGTCCTGTCGCAGGGCTGCGGCTGTGGGTCCTCCCCCAGGTCCGCCACTGGGTGTTGCTGGGCGTCCTGCTGTCCGCCGCCGTCGTGGCACTGGGCCTGGCGGCGCAGCTGACGCCGGGCTTTAGCGCCGCCGAGCTTGGTGTCGACCAGGACCTCAGCCAGCATCACGCCGCCGCCCTGACCGCCGTCGCGATGGCACTCAACGTCGTGTTTGGACCGGTGGCGGGTCTCGCTCTGATCGGCGCCGCAGCACTCTACATCTGGCTGTTCCGGGGCGGACTGGTCAAGGCCGTGGCCTTCGGCCTCGTGGCTTCGTCCGGGTGGGTGGCGAGTGAATTCTTCAAGATCGTCGTGGCCCGGCAGCGGCCCAGCCCCGCCCTGCTGTTCGATCCCCTGGCTCCGGAAACCGGCTCCAACAGTTTCCCGAGCGGCCACGTGTCCTTTGCGGTGGCACTCGGATTCGCCGTGTACTTCCTGGCCCGCGGAACCCGCTGGGCCAAGGTCACCGCCGTTGGGGCGGCGGCAATGGCGCTCGTCGTTGCCTGGTCGCGGCTGTATATCGGCGTCCACTACCCCACGGATGTCGCGGCTTCGTTCCTGGCCGCGAGCGCAGCGGTGGTCATGCTTGCGGGGTTGTGGAACGTGGTTGCGCCGCGGATGGCCGGCCGGCTTCGTGCCCCGTCCGTCACCCGGTCACTGGGTCCTGAGAGGAATTGAGAATGCACGCCTTGGACGTTTTTTCCTTACTTCCGGCAACAGACAGGGTCGTTCAGGCCGCCGCTGCCGCAGGTACACCCTCACTGCTGGACCCGGCAAGCCTGCTCGCCGGGCTGGGTCCGACCGCTTTGGGCGTCATCGCGCTCATGGTTTTCATTGAATCGGGCGTGCTCTTTCCTTTCCTGCCCGGGGACTCGCTGCTGTTCACCGCAGGCCTTCTGCACCAACAGCTGCAACTGTCGCTGCCGGTGCTGATCGGTGTCGTCACCGCGGCTGCCGTCGCCGGGGACCAGGTCGGCTACATGCTGGGACGGAAATTCGGCCGGCGATGGTTCAAGGACGATGCCCGGATCCTGAAGACAGCGCACCTGACCACTACGGAGGACTTCTTCCGCCGCCACGGCGGGGCCGCCGTCGTGCTGGCCCGCTTCGTCCCGATGGTCAGGACGTTTGCTCCCCTTACCGCCGGGATCGCGCGCTATGAGTACAAGTACTTCACTCTCTGGAATATCACCGGGGCGGCGGCGTGGGCCGTTTCCGTGACGATGCTTGGCACCTGGTTGGGACACTTTGACATCGTCGCCAAGAACATTGACGTCATTGCCGTGGCCATGGTCCTCATCTCCGTGGTGCCTTGGGCGGTGCAGCTCCTCAAGCGCCGCCGCAACAGCCGCACCGCAGCCGCACCGGCCGGCGACACGCCCGCGGGAACCGAGGACGGACTGCGGACTGAGGAAATGGCCGCGGAAGAATAGCTGACATGACTACCGCTGACCGCCCCTCCCTGCTGCTCGTCGAGGACGACGCCGTTCTGGGACCGCTCATCGCCGAGCTCCTGGACCCGGATTACCGGGTCCAGTTGGTCACCAACGGCCGTGATGGCCTCCACCACGGACTGACCGGGGCCTGGGACGTCATGGTGATCGACCGCGGGCTGCCTGTCATGGACGGTATCGCCCTCATCGCGGCTTTACGGTCGAAAGGCATTGCCACGCCCATCCTGATCCTGACCGCGCTGGGCGATGCCGACGAAAAGATCAGGGGTCTGGACGCCGGAGCCAACGATTACGTGACCAAGCCGTTCGACGCCGGCGAACTGGCGGCACGCCTGCGCGCACTGACGCGCACCTTCCCTTCCCCGGCCCCGGCGCCGGTGGCGATCGGGGACTGGGAACTGGATCCGACGCAGCGTTCCGTCCGGTCCGTCTACGGGCACACGGTGTCGCTGACCGCGAAAGAAGGCCAATTGCTCGCAGCCCTGGCCGCGGAACCCGGCCGTGTCTTCACCCGGGACGAACTCCTCGCGGCGTACTTCCACGCCTCGGACCAGCCCGGCGTGATCGATACCTATGTTCATCACCTGCGCCGGAAGATCTCCAAGGCCGTCATCCGCACGGTGCACGGCCTCGGTTACCAGATCGGCGATGCCCATGAGTAACGGCGGGACCGCAGGAAATCCGGACCACTCCATTCTGCGCAAGGCCTCGCTCAAGGTCGCGCTGCGGATCAGCGCCGCGTGCGCGGTCATGGTTCTCGGGCTGCTCGCTGCCACGGCGCTGTACCTCATGAATCAACTCGCCCATCCAGAAGTGCCGGGCTCGGCGGCGGCCGGGACGGCCTACGCGTACCTGGACTCCAAAGATGTCCTCGAAGCCATGGTCATCGCCGGGGTGGCGGGAATCTTGCTGGCCGGCATCGTCGGGTGGCTCAGCGCGCGCAGCGCCATCCGTCCCCTCGGTGATGCCTTGGCCAGGCAGCGGCGCTTCGTCCAGGACGCGAGCCACGAACTGCGCACGCCCTTGACCATCCTGGACACCAGGATCCAGCTTGCCCAGCGCAATACCGTGCCCGGCTCCAGGCAAGGCCACGACCTGGCCCGGATCCGGGAGGACGCAGCAACGCTGACCGGGATTGTCAACGAACTGCTCCTCGCGGCAACAGCGGAAGTCCCGGACCGCTCCGCACCGCCTGCCGACCTTGCCGACACCGCCGCCAGCGTCGCCGGGAGCCTCCAGCTGGTGGCAGAGCAGCGCAAGGTGGCCGTGGACTTCGTAGCCGATGCCCGGCCGCTGGCCCGGATCGAGAATAACGCGCTGCGCCGTGCCGTGCTTGCCCTGGCGGACAACGCCCTCGCCCACACGCCCCCGGGCGGCCGGGTGTCCATCACGACCTCGATCGAGCAGAACCGCGCCGTGATCACGGTGGCGGACACGGGGACCGGAATCACCGGCGTCGATCAGACCCGGATCTTTGACCGCTTCGTACGGACCGCCAGCACAGGCAGTGCACACGGACAGCGAAGCTTTGGCATCGGTCTGGCCTTGGTCAGGGAGATCGCCGTCGCTGCGGGCGGCGCCGTTGAGGTGGCCGCGACAGGTGCCGAGGGGACGGTCATGAAGTTGACGCTTCCACTGGCCGGGCGGGGGAATCCCTGAGAACTATATGTACAGGAAAGACCGGCGATCGATTGCCCCCAAGGGAATCGATCACCGGTCTTTCCGGACTTTCCGGCCCGGAAGAGGCAGCGCGGCTTAGGCGCGGACGAAGGTGACGCCGCCGGTCGCCGTGAGCCATGACAGCGGGTGGACCATCGTCTGGTTCTTTCCGTTCATGCCGCCACTGACCACCTGGCCGTTGCCGGCGTAGATGGCAACGTGGCCGGACTGGACCACCATGTCGCCGGGCTGCGGGGTGCCCACAACGGTTCCGAGGCCAAGGAACGCCCGGGGACCAATGTTGCCAACCGGCTTGCCTGCCGCGCCAAGGGCCTTTTCGACCATGGCGGTGCAGTCCTGGGTGATGCCCACCTGGCTGTAAGCGGCCGAGAGCATGATGGCGTTGCGTCCGCCGGCAGCGGGCGCCGCGGCCGGCGCGGCCGCCGGAGCGGCCTGCACCTGCACGGTTGCCTTCGGTGCTGCTGCAGGCGCAGCGGCGGGAGCCGGCGCCGCGGCAACGGGCTGTTCGATGACCGGCGCTGCGACGGTAGCTACCGCGGGGCGGTCAAAGCTGATCTTGACGCTTGAGTCGGCGTTCACGGGGGCGCTGACCAGTCCCGTGACGTCCACGTTGGACGCCGGAGCGGAGTCCCGCTGAGCAGGTGCTGCGGCTGCGTTGGCTGCCATTCCGCTGGTGAGGACCAGGCCGGATGCGGCGGCGAGGACGGCCGTATGGCGCACAAAAGTACTGATTGAAGACATGAATGTAGCCTCTCCCAATGCCTGCGAGGTGAGCTGTCGGATTCGGATGGGAGGCACCCGGCCGCACTCCCGGGCCCGTCGTTGCGGGCACTGTGCGGCTTCACCCCAAGGCCTGCGAAATCAGCAGGCCAAAAGTGGTTTCCCCGTCTCTGCCGGTCGTTGATGCGAGTTACCCCCGGGCCGCGGCAGAGTTAGGCAATCGGCTGGGGAGCGCCCGTATCGGAGACAACAGGCACTCATCCACCGTAACGCGATCCGCATGCAAAAGTCACATTCAGGTAACGGCGGCCACAGAACGGTCCGGCAATTGCCCATGGGGCGGCGCCGCATCCGAACGTAGGATGATGCCATCAGCACACGCCGAAGCGGAGGCCCGAAATGAACAGCCACTGTGTCGCCATCTGCCAGTTGAGCAATCAGCCACAGGAGGATTTCGACGTCAACACCGAGCTGCTGATCCTGGACGGCCGGGACGTCCACGTGACCACCTGGGACGCGGAACCGCGCGACGGAGGTTTCGACGAGCACGTCCTGAATGACCGGGTGGACGCACTTGGGTACATGGTTGTCAATGACTGGGCGTTCCTGGACGGGAAAGCCTACGCCGTGGTGGAGCGGCGGTCGGGCCCTGGGCCCGCCCGCAGCGGCGAGCCGTGACATTCCTGTCCCTGGCGCTGATCGCCGTCGTCGCCCTGGCCGGACCCCTGCTGGCGCTGCCGGCGCGCTGGCGGTTGCCGGTGATGCTGGGCGAACTGTTGGCCGGCATCGCGATCGGACGCTCAGGCCTGGCCCTGGTTGATCCTGCGGACCCGACGTTTATCCTGCTGGCCAACATCGGGTTCGCGCTGATGATGTTTGTGGCCGGAACCCATGTTCCCGTGAGGGATCCGCAGATCCGCTCCGCCCTCGGCAATGGCTCCCGCCGGGCTATTGCGGCCGCGGCGGCAGCGGTGGCGGTCGGAACCGGGATCGGTCTGCTCTTCGGGACTGGACATGCTCCCCTCTACGCAGTGCTGCTGGCGTCCTCGTCGGCCGCCCTGGTCCTTCCGATCATCGATTCGCTGCGCCTCGGCGGACCCGATGTCGTCGCCATGACCGCGCAGGTGGCCATCGCCGACATAGCCTGCATTGTGGCGTTGCCGCTCCTCGTGGATCCGCCCAACGCAGGCCGCGCGGCGCTGGGCGTGCTTACGGTGACCGGCTGCGCGGTGGTGCTCTATTTCGTCTTGCGCTGGCTGGAGCGCAGGGGAATCCGCGCTCGCGTGCACCAACTCTCGGAAAGCCGCAAGTTTGCCCTGGAGCTGAGGAGCCAGCTGGCCGTTCTCTTCGCCCTGGCCGCAGTCGCGACATGGAGCAATGTGTCCGTGATGTTGGCAGGCTTTTCCTTCGGCCTGGTGGTGGCCGCCGTCGGCGAACCGCGGCGGCTGGCCCGGCAACTGTTCGCCCTCAGCGACGGTTTCCTTAGTCCGGTGTTCTTCGTCTGGCTGGGTGCATCGCTGACGCTCAAGGACCTGGCCGGACATCCGGAGATGATTGCCCTCGGCGTGGTCCTGGGAGTAGGGACCCTGCTGACGCACGCCGGCCTGGCGTTCCTGGGTCTCCCGCTGCCCCTCGGGGTGTTGTCGGCGGCCCAACTTGGCGTGCCGGTTGCGGCGGCGAGCATCGGCACACAGCTTCAGGTCCTGCTCCCGGGCGAGGCAGCGGCCCTGCTGGCCGGCGCTCTAGTCACCATAGCCGCGAGCGCCGTCGCCGGGTCACGGGCGGCGAGGGCTTTCGCGCTGCCTGCAAATGCCGACGGCAGATCCGGCGATGCCGGCAGCGCCGTCGGACAGGGCGATCCGGGCGGTCCCGGAGATCCGAAAGTCTGAAAGTCCGCAGCTCTGAACGCGGGCCGGGCCCGCGGGGAACGGTCGGATGGTCACTCTCCAACGGACGTGAATTGCAGCTCCGGCCTCGTCTTTGCCATCTCGGCCAGGACCCGGGAAACCGCGTCCCGGTCCGCAGCGCCGTCGGCGTCGGCGTCGAACGTCCCGCGAGCCTCGCCGAGCACCGCATTCGCGTGCCGGACAAATCTGTCCCAGTCCCCCGCGCCCGCGCGCAGCGCCAGCAGCGGCGAAAGCAGCGCGGCCCGGCGCAGCCAGGCATCGGGCTCGCGCACCCACCGGTCCAGCACGCTGTCAGCCCGCACCCTGGCCATCATGTCGAGCCCGCCCACCAAGGGCCCGACGACGTCGACGGCGAGCGGATCCACGAGGTCCCGCACCTGCGCCTCCCGGATGAAGCCCTCCAGCCGGGTGAGGTCGGAGTTGGTCAGCAGCTTCACATTGGCCTGCAGCAGGACCACTGCGGCCAGCCGGCGCTCGAAAACCGGTGCCGCCCCCAGTTCCGAGCCCCACAATTCGGAGCCCCACAGTTCGGAGCTCAGCGCGGTGACCTGATCGTGGGACAGCCCTGGATAGCGGCGGCCGGCATCCCGGACCGTCCCGCGCACGGCACCCACGGAGGTGCCGTAGAACCGGAGGCCTCTGCCTCCTGGCTCCATTTCCAGCCGCGACTGCAGCTCGTCCGCACGGCGCCAGGAACCTTCCCGCTGCAGCGAGAGGTCGATGAACTCGCCAGCATCACTCACCCGACCATTCTTTCGTGTGGGCGCAGGGGAATGCCGTGAACACGTCCGGAGAGGTTTGCGGGTCAAGGTAACGGTCCGGTAACGTGGGCCACTGGCCGTGAAGGCCTGGCCCGAATGCAGGGCCCCGGACCGCCCCTTTTAGGGCCCGGTTGCGCCGTTCGGCGTCTGCTCGCCCATGCTCTTGCAGCAGGGCCGGATGAAGCTTCCCGCACTCGCCGCCGCCTTGGCAGCGACGGTTGTGTGTGCCAGTCACAAAGCCCGGAGGGGTCCGTTGTTCCAGAAAACGCCGTTCAAGAAATCACCGCTCAGCAAATCACGGTTCAGTCAAGCACAGCCGAAGACACCAGGCTTCAAGACACCACAGCTCCACAAACTAGCGATTGCGCTGAGCTTGGGCGCACTGTCGCTGGCCGGGTGCAGCGTCGCCCCCACCACCGGCGCCGGGGCCCCATCCCCAACCACCCAGGCCTCGGGTTCTGCCGCGGCCTTCACGTCGTCGGCGGCCACCAAGGCCTCGCGTCCTGCCGCGGCTTCCACGTCCTCGGCGCCCGCAGCGCCTGAGTCGGCGGCGCCGTCTGCTCCCAAACCCGTCGGCGGTCCCGCCGCTGCAATAGCGGATCCCGGAGTCGACGCGGCACCGGCTGCCGCCGCTCCCGCCGCCACACCGATCGCTCCGGAAACGGCGGGCGGCGCACAAGCGGCAGCCGCTACGGGGTCGACGCCGGCCGCGCCCGCTGCAGCGCCTGCCGCGGCGCCCGTTGCGGCCCAGGCCGCAGTCGCCGCGACCGGCGACGGTTCGCAAGCCGCCACCGCCCGGGGCTGGGGTGCGGTTGTTGCCGGCGACGAGTTCTCCAAGGCCGGCGCCCCCGACTCCACTAAGTGGAGCGTCTTCAAGGGAACCGGACATGCCGGCAAGGGCGTGCGGAGCCCGCAGGCGTGGTCGGTCGCGAACGGCGTGGCCACGGTCAGCGGCAACTCGGCCGGCACCACAGGCGGCATGTCGGCCAAATTTGCGCAGCAGAAATACGGCAAGTGGGAGACGCGCATGAGGACCAGCGCCAGGGACCCGAAGTACCACCCCGTGCTGATCCTGTGGCCCAACAACAACACCTCCCCCAACTGCGCCGAGATCGACTACGCCGAGGGCAGCAGCAACACCAGCCAGATCAAGTTCTTCCTGCACTACGCCTGCGGCGGGTCGAACTTCCAGACCACGGCCGCCAAGACGGTCGACACCACCCAGTGGCACAACTACGCCGTGGAGTGGACTCCGGCCGGCATCACCGGATACATCGACGGAGTGAAGACCTTCTCCGACACGAACCCCGCGCACCTGCCCTCCGTGGGCATGCATCAGACGTTGCAGCTGGACTGGTTCCCTGACGGATCGGCCACCAAGCCTTCACAGATGCAGGTCGACTGGGTCCGCGTCTACAAGTAGGACCGGCTCAGCACGCGACAGCCCCGCGCCCAATCAGGGTGCGGGGCTGTCTTGTCGCTGGCCCATGGCGCGCCGCCACCGGCCGTGGGACTCAAACCTGCTGAAGTTCCCGGGCGACCACCGCTGAGACGAGCATGGAGCCGGCCGCCGTCACGGCGTCGATGACCGGGACCCCGAGCCGGCGGCGGAGCACGTCCGCCATGCCGATGCTGCTCAGGCCGGTGCTGGCCTGGACGATCACGTCGGCGCCGGCATCAACCAGCATGTGGGCCGCTGCGAGGGCGTCGAAGATACCGGCAGGCATGAGGAACGCGTCGGGCGTTTCGACGCGCCCCTCGCCATCAATAAGCAGCATGCGTTCGCCCAGTGCGTCCGCGATCGGGCCCGGTACATGGGCGCCGAGTCCCAGGACTCCAATCCGTCCGCCAAAGGTCAGAGCAGCAGCTGCGGCTGCGGAGCCCGCCCCGATGACCGGGATGTCCACGGCCGCCCGGGTGGCGGCCAGCCCGGGGTCGGACGCGCAGCTGATAATCAGCGCGTCGGCGTCCCCTGCCATTTCCCGGGCCAGCTGGACTACCTTGGGTGCCGCAGACTCGAGCGACACCTGGTCGTAGACGCCGGACGGCTGGTCCGGAATACAGCGGGAGGTCACGGAAAACCCGAAAGCCTCCTGCAGGAGTTTCCCGTGGGCGCGGAGCAGGCGTCGGTCCGACGTCGTCATCACCCGGATCAGTCCAACACGCATGGCGTACTACCTTTCGAACGGGATCCTTGGTGCGAGGCTACCCGGCGAGTATTTCCATGTCTTTTCGGGCAGGTGACCAACACAAGCCCTGCCGCGGAATCATGCCGTGGCGCTGGCAGCCGTACACATTCTGAAGGCTGCGACACCGTAACTTGCGCATCACCTTGGCGAAAACTTCGCTCCCGTTAAGCTTGGCGGCCCGGCGCCGTTATATGGTGTGTCACGGTGGGCCGTCTTCGATCCGGGTAACTTACCCGGGTTGGGGGGAAGGCGGCAGGCCGGTTCCGGGCTCAGCCGGAACGATGATCAAAGGAATAGCCATGTCGGTGGAGCCCTCGTCCACTCCAGGACGCCCCGAAGTACAGGATCCCTATGACCTGGTGTCCGGTGCGGAATATGCCGCATCTGCCGCTGGAATCCGACATCAGGCGGTCAGGATCATTGACGCCGTCCTCGCCGACACCGCCCCGGAACACGACCGCGCCCGGGAGTTGCTCCGCCAGCAGATTGCTGCGCATCCCGGAGACCCTGAACGTGCCCTGATGGAACACCTGATGGCGTTGAAAGCTTTAGGCGTGCCCTATGAGGGGATGCCGGAAGCTGGCGGCCCGGTCCAGCCCGAGTTTGCCGCGGGCGAGTAAGCGCAACGCTTAGTTGTAGACCCGGATCCAGTCGACCTGCATCTGGCTGGGTTTGGTTGGAGTCCCGTTGGGAAACCAGTCGAGCTGCACTGTTTGGTGCATCCCTACCGTAGGCTGATGCGCCGGGTTCATGTCCGCAAACCATAGTGACCCATCGAGGTATCCGGTGATCCCGGCCGGGGTCCACTCCACTGCATAGTTGTGCCACTGGGTCGTGTCGATAGCCCGCGAGGCCCGGCTCTGGAAGTTTGGGCCGCTGCAGGCGTGGTGCAGGTTGAACCCAATCAGGGTGGTATCCCAAGTGCCTTCCGCATAGTCAATCTCGGCACAGGTGGGCGATTTGTTATGGTTCGGCCACAGGAGTATGACCGGGTGATATTGCATATCCCGCGCACTCGTTTTCATCCGGGCTTCCCAGCGGCCGTACTGCTGATGGGCAAACCTGGCGGACATGCCGCCCGTGGTGCCCGCCGCGTCGCCGCTGACGGTCACGACGCCGCCGGCCACAGCAAACGCATTCGGACTTCGGATCCCCTTGCCCGCGTGCCCCGGGCCGTTATAGACCTTCCATTTCGCGCGGTCAGGCGGTCCGGCGTAGCTGAACTCATCCCCTGCCACCACTGGTCCCCAGCCACGGACGACGGCGGCTTGGGTTCCGTCGGACACGGCGGCTTGGGTCACGCCGGACAGGGCGGCTGCCCGGTCCATCGGGCCTGCCCGGTCCAAGCCGGGCGCGGCGCCACACCCGGTGAGGGCCAAGGCGCCTACAGCGGCCAGGGCCGCAGCCGTGCGCATTGCGAACATCACGCCTCCCTCCGGTCCGGACATGTCCCGGCCACGGCATCACACATATTTGCCGAACCAGGCGAGCGTGTCGTTCCACGCCGCCGTCGCCTGCTCCTGGTTGTAGCGCGGCCCCGTGTCATTGTGGAAGGCGTGGTCCACGCCGGGATAGACCTTGAGCTCGTGCCGGACGTCTGTTTTGGCCAGCGCATCCTGGAAGGCCGGCATAGCGCCGGTGATCCGCTGGTCCAGTTCCGCGTAGACACCGAAGACGGCGGCCTTGATGGCCGTGAGTTTGTCAAGATCAGGTGCTGGTCCATAAAACGCTGAGGTCGCCAACAGGTCCGGGATCGCCGTCGCCGCCTGCCAGGTGATGCCGCCGCCAAAGCAGAATCCGTTCATGGCGATCCGCCCCTTGTCAACGAAGTCCTGGGCGTTCAGGTAGTCAAAGCCGGCCGTGAAGTCGGAAACGTGACGCTGGGCCCCGGCCTGGGTGAGCGCTCCCGGGACGGCGTCGGGGTCCATACCCGCGGTACCGCCTTCCCGGCTCAGCAGGTCCAGGGCCAGTGCCGCGTACCCGGCTTTGGCGAAGCGGCGTGCCACGTCCTGGATATGGGGTGTCAGCCCGCGGTTCTCGTGGCAGATCAGCACGGCCGGCCCGGCGGTGCCGTTTTCGGGCCGGGCGAGATAGCCGCTGATGTCTGTTCCGCCCGCAGCGAACTGCACGGTCGACGTCGTGAGTCCGGGCGCCCCCTCCGGGACGGAGAGCGGGCTCTTGGCCCCCGGCACGGCGCCCGCGGATGCGGAACCGGGCCCCGGCGAGGACGATGTCGGCGTCGGCATGGGGTCCGTGCTGCGGGGAACCTCTTCGGGCGTGCAGCCAACCAGGAGCATCGCTGCCGAGGCCGCGGCCATGCTGCCCATCATGAACGCCACCCGGCGCGTGAAGGTGCGCTGGCTCATGGCGCCGGAGCGGTAATCGTCGAAGAATTCTTCAATCAGGTACTTCTCGAACTTGCCAAGCTGGGTCATGGCGGCCTCCTCCAGTGTGCCGATCATCCTCCTCCGAAGTCGGATTTGAGGCAAGGCTCCTTCAAGGGGCCCATTAGCGGGCCGGCCACTTCACGACGACGACGCCGCGGCGCTGCGCTGGCTCGCTAGCGGCAGCGTCGCCTCATGTTGGCTCACTGGGCCCTGGTCCTTTCCGGAGGCGGAGGCGGGCTTTGATCAGCTATCTCCGCCTTTGTGGTCCGACCAGGAGTGAACCAATCTAAATTGTCGTAGGTCGCGGGGAGACTGGAACTATGGACGGCAATAAGGGGCCCGAAGTGGTTCCGGCAGGACACGACGACGCCGGCTTCGGCCGCGCCGGGCGCGATGCGGCCTCAGGGCCGGACACCGCGCCGGCGGCCGTCGAGGACCTGGTCCGCATCATGTCCGCGATCCGCCCGGCCACGGACTGTGCCGGCATCATTGACCGGATCCGGGAACTGGAAGATGAGAAGTGCGCCGCGTCCGCGGAGCAGGCACGCCTCGCCGTGGCCTTCGACCTGCTCCAGCGCCGCGCCCAGGCCAGCCAAGGCGTGCCCGCGGAGCAGCTCGGTGCCGGGATTGGCGCGCAGATCGCCCTCGCCCGGCGCGAATCCCCCGCCAAGGGCGGCCGGCTCCTGGGCCTGGCCAAAGCCCTGGTCACCGAGATGCCGCACACCCTCGCCGCCCTGCAGACCGGACAGCTCAACGAATGGCGCGCCACCCTCCTCGTGCGCGAAACCGCCTGCCTGACCGCCGCGGACCGGGCTGTAGTCGACGCGGACCTCGCCGCGGACACGGGCACCCTCGCCGGCGTGGGTGACCGGCGGCTGGTGGCCGCCGCCCGTGCCGCCGCGTACCGGCTGGATGCGCGCACCGTCACCGAACGCGCCGCGCACGCCGCCACCGAGCGGCACGTCAGCCTCCGGCCCGCCCCGGACACCATGTGCCATCTCACCGCCCTGCTCCCGGTCACCGCCGGCGTCGCCGTCTACACCGCCCTGACCCGGCACGCCGACGCCCTCAGGAACAGCGGGGACCCGCGGGGCCGGGGGCAGCTGATGGCCGACACCCTCGTCGAACGCAGCACCGGCACCCCCGGCGGGATCACCGGGGTCGAAATCCAGCTCGTCATGACCGACCGCACGCTCTTCCAGGCCGACGCCGAACCGGCCCGGCTCCCGGGCTACGGCACCGTCCCGGCCGGCTGGGCCCGCACACTGATCAACGGCACAGCGGCCACAGAATCCGCCGGATCCCCTAAACCCGATGGCTCGGCAGGCAGTTCCCCGGAACCCGGCGGCGGCGCGGCCCAGAGCACGGACACGGAGACAGGACATGGCATCGGGGTCGGGCCCGCCCCCGGCACGAACCCCGGCGGCATAGCCGACGGTTCCCCGGGACCCGGCAGCCCCCCAATATCCGGTGGCACGGACGGGGCTGCCGATGACACCGCGTTCGGCGTGTGGATCCGCCGGCTCTACACCCACCCCGGCACCGGCGGGCTCGTCGCGATGGACTCCCGCGCCCGGATCTTCCCGCCCGGGCTCCGCCGCCTCATCCAGACCCGGGACGACACCTGCCGCACCCCGTAC
>NZ_CAKKMF010000063.1 GCF_918697925.1 Arthrobacter sp. Bi26 | reverse complement strand
CATACCAGCAGCCTGTCTACCAGCAGCCGCCGCCCCCTCCCCCTGCCCCCAGTGGCGGCATCTCAAACGAAGCCCTCGAGCAGCTCAAGCAACTCGGGGCGCTGAAGGAACAAGGGATACTCACGGAGCAAGAGTTCGTGGCGCAAAAGGCGAAGATCCTTGGCATGTAACGCAGACATGTAACGCACGCATCTAACGCCGGGCAGCCGAGAGGGAAGGGAAATGTCAGAAGACACTTCCCTTCCCTCTCTCATGGGACCCATCTAGGCATGAGAACTATCTACGGCGCCATGACGACGAAGCCCGCCGGGGGAACGTCGATCCTGATCGCCAAGCCGTTCCGCGGCTCAGCGGCTACCAGCGAGCCCACCGTGTTCTCGTCCGTTGAATAGAGGCACACGAACTTGTCGCCGGCCGAATGCAGGCCGGCATCGATGGTCACCCATGCTGTCCGCCGGGCCGCCCAATCGGTGTTGATGGCGCAGACAACCTCTCTGTCCGACAAAATCCGGCTCCAGGCCACGATTGATGTCATCCTCCCGGCGCCGACGCGTTCCGGGTACCAGAACGTGACGCCGTCGTCGGAGATAGGGCGCAGGTACTGCCGGCCGCGCCGGAGCGCGAGCTCCCGCTTCCGAACGGCAAGGATTTTCCCAAGTTCCTGGTAGCTGTCCCGCGACTCGTCGAAGAAGTGCCTGTCGCGGCTACGGAACGATCCGAAGGGGCCGCCGAACATTGCTTCCCTGATGTACCGGTCTGCCTTGAAGTCGTCCGTGGGCCGCGGAATGACCTCAGGCGGAAATTTCCCGTCGAATCGCTGCTCGCTGCCGTAGTAGATGCACGGGATGCCCAGCGTGGTGGCGTTCAGGGCAAGGACGGCGAGTTCCAGGGCCCGGCCGTCCTGATCGGCGGCGAACCGTGCCTTGTAGCTTTTCCCTTGGCGGACCAGGTCGTGGTCGTCGAAGCTTGTGACGACGTGGTTGCGGAACCAGGTGTGGGTCGCTTTATCGACCTGGATCGAGTTGCGGAAGAGATCGAAGTATTCGGCGGGGTCGCTCCAGCCCTTGACCGCATCGACCATTCGTCCTTGCACGTCCGCCAAGCCCAAGGCAGCATCGAGCCCGGTCAGGTCCCGGAGCCTGATGGCCTCTTCCCGGCTCCCGGTGATTTCTCCGACCAGGAAAAAGGAATCCTTGCCGATGGTCTGGGCGAATTCATGAATGGCGGAGGCGAAGTATCGCGTGGCGCCGGGGTCCATGTGCTTGACCGTGTCCACGCGGAAGCCGTCGATGTCGGCGTCGGCGATCCAGTACTGATATGCCTCGACGAGGGTCTGGAAGGCTGCCGA
The DNA here is from genome assembly GCF_918697925.1 of Arthrobacter sp. Bi26. Lineage (GTDB taxonomy): Bacteria > Actinomycetota > Actinomycetes > Actinomycetales > Micrococcaceae > Arthrobacter. The sequence continues at coordinate 30,892 of NZ_CAKKMF010000063.1, read as the reverse complement.
GGGCTCATACCCGTCCACCGGCCCGGTTCCCTGATGGATGTCCTTCAGCCCAAAGAAGTCCCCCTCGGTTGTCTCCTGGGGATCGTCCCAGTGGACGATCTGACCCTTGCGGGTAAAGGCGCCGTCGGTCTGGAGTTCACTCGGCCACACCGCGCTGTCCATATCCGGGGGATTAACCGGCGCGGGGAACGGCAGGCTGGGAACGCCGCCGGGGTCCCGCCACCCGGTGACCGGATAGGTGGCGCCGGTCCAGTCTGGAATGTAGGGCTGCCCTGTGGCGGGATCGACGGTGTTGTATTCGAACACGTCCGCGGAATGGTTGAGGATGACGTCGAGGATGACGTAGAGCCCGGCGTCGTGGGCGGCGGTGACCAGCTCTTTGAAGTCCCGGGCTGTGCCGAAGTGGGGGTCAACGTCGAGGAAGTTCTGTGTGCCATAGCCGTGGTAGTCATCCACGCCGGGGCGTTGCCGCAGTATGGGGCTGATCCAGAGCGCGGTGACCCCGAGCCTCTTCAGGTAGCCGAGTTTGGACTGTATCCCCTTCAGAGTCCCGCCGAGCCACTGGGTTCCCGCGTTCTCCCAGTTCTGAATATCAGTCGCGGCTTGCACGGCATTGTTCGCGTCCCCCGGCGAAAACAGCGGCGTACTGCCCCGCACGATCTGCCCGGCGGCGTCCTTGTAGCCGTCCTCCAGTTCGTTAGAGAAACGGTCTATCAGCAGGAAATAGATCACCTGGTCCGACCAGTCGCGCGGGGACGGGTGATAGTGGTTTTGTTTCGCTGCATCCATCTGCATGATTGCCAAGTATGGAGAATTTGTCCGCGACATGGAAGGGCATTCGGGTTTCTCCGGTCTGCCACGGCACGCTGACCGTGTATCGGGTGCACCGCCCGCTGCAGCGACCGCCCTTAACGCACAGAACTCCCCGCCAACCGGAGTCAGCGGGGAGTTCTGTGAACCCAATACGGGGTGGAGCACCGTTGCCGGGGCTCCGATGTGGAGATGGGGGGAATTGAAAACCCGTTTAGCTACTTTTTTGGACAACCGTTGTAGCTAGGCTCCCTCTACATTCCGCAGTTCTTACCCATGTTTTGTTCACGTCGTTCTAGGTCGTGTTGGCGGCGCCAACAAAGAATCCACCAAAAAGAGCCTCACCGGACCTCCTGCACAAGGAGTCTTCGGTGGGGCTCTTTTTGCGTGTTCGGGTCTAGCGCTGGCGGCCGTTCCTGGTGAGGCCGGCGGCTCGCACCGCGGCGGCCACGAGCCCCAGCAAATCCTCGCCCAGGACCTCGCAGATGTCTTCGACGTCGTTGGCCGTGAAAGCGACCTCATCACGGAGCCGCTTCGAGATGTAGCTCTGCGAAGGCTAGAATAACCGTACAACCTTCGGCCGTCAAATGAGTCGGCAGCCCTGATCAGAACGCAACCAGGCCCGCGGAAATGGCCTCACGAAAAAGGGCTGCAGTGGTGTCCACTACAGCCCCTCTTCCCGATCCCCCTACAACGAGGCGTAAAGTTTGCCGGTGGACGTCCGCCAGCCTCGCGTGTCGAAGAGTGCGGAGTTGCCCATCACCGGGTCCGTGATGGGCCGGTTCTTCCATGCGAAGCGCTCGACGTAGGGCATCTTCCGCATCTCTGCCACCGTGGCCTTCATGAAGTACTCGGTCGTGGCCCGGCTGTACCGGCTGGGTTTTGTTGAGCTGGCCTGCCAGTCCGCGACCGCATATTCAGTCACCCAGATCGGCTTCCCGTACTTCTCGTAGAGGCCGGTGACATTGGCGAGGAAGTCTTCGACGTTGGGCCACGCATAGCGGTGCATGGTCATGAAGTCCACGCGCAGGCCCTTGTTCTTGGCCTTCGCCATGAAGTCTGACAGCCACGGGCTGGTGGGATTCACCGCCGCGGGCGAGCCGAGCCTGAGCCCGGTCTTTTGAAGTTGCGGCCACAGGCTGATCGCCTGGTCGACGCTCATGTTGGCCTGCGCCGTGTGGTCGGGTTCGTTGAAGCCGAGCAGGTGCTTGGCCTGGGTCTGCGGCAGTCCGCTCATGATCTTGGCGATGGCGCCTTCTTCCAAGCGCTTGGCGTTCTTGACCATCGGCGTCCAAGGCGGGGTCGTGAGGTTGCAGTACGGTTCCCAGTTGTAGTGCCAGGCGACGTTCAGCATCTTGATCTGGGCCCTCGCGAGGTCGGTGCTGTTCGAGTAGCCGATGCCCTTCAGGGCCGGCGTTGCCGCGTGGCTGGCACTCGCGTTGGCCGCGAGAAGCGCACCCGGCGCCGCGAGTGCAGCCAAAGGCACGGTCAGAAATTTGCGGCGGTCCATGAGGTCCTTTCGAAGGCGGAGCATTCCGATGACCGTAAGAGCCTATTCGGCTCCCCGCACTGTTCAGCACCAAATTGCTGCAGGTTTGCCACAGCATTGAGGAAAGACTTGGTGTTCACCACATGCCTTCCGTCATCAGCTGATATACGGCTGGGTCCCACTACGATGACGGCATGGCATCGTTCACCCTCGACGGGCAGACCTACGAGTACCTCAGGTCCGCGGCGGGTCACTCGGCGGAGGAGACGAAGTCGTGGGAGTACGGGAACTACCCAAGGGTGATGGCCCGTGTCCCGTTGGCCGCCGGCGGCACGGTGGACGTCGACGCCTCCGCCGAGCGCTGGAACGCCTCCAACGTCCTTGTCTCATGGACTGATGATGACGACCATAAGCACTGGGCATGGGTTCCGGCCGGCAACGTCAGACGCGTCACCGAATCCGAATGGGACATCGAGGAATACCGGCGCTGCCCCGAAAAACTGTGCGCCATCAAGTGGGGAAACCGGCTCCCCGGCTTCCTGCCCGAGGAGACCTTACTGACGCCGGCAACGCGCATGAAGCAGATTCATTTGGCGGCCCGGAACGTGATTTCGGGGGCCTTGAACGGGGTCTTGCCGTGGCAGCGCCGATACTCTAGTCCGCTGCCGCAAGGGCAGGGCTGACGCATTGGAACCTCAGTGACAAACTTTGCACCCGGAGAGGCCCGTTTCACAGTCAGGCTGGAGACCATGAACATTTCGCCTGGGGCCTCGACCACAACTCTGTCGAAGGATCCAATGTCGTGGACTCCACCATCGTAGGAGTGGTAGCTGCCTTCCGGCTCTCCGTATGGTCGAAGAGTAACGGCGTTCGCCCTCGTGCCGATTATCGGGTGGGTGGCCGACTGTCGAGGAAGGAGATTCAGCATTGAGTCCTTAACTGCTTGAGGTGGTATCCCCTCAGCCAGACGCTCTCGGATCGTTTCTGCCTCGCTGGTCGGTAGGGCGCGATGCTCTCCGATCCGATAAATCCACATCGGCCAGTCATCCTGCGGTGCCCGGACATAACTCTGGAACTCCGGCCATGCCAGCTCGTGATCTTTTTTTCCGCCCAACTCCTGGTAGTTCGTGATTAGCCACTGGTAGGGACCTTTGTACTTCCCCTCTCCAAAGAGTTGGAATCCAGTCAGGACGATGCTTAGGCGGGCAGTGGCCGGTCCAAGGTGCCGGATCCTCGGCTCGTTCCAGGCCGCGGTGAGGAGGAGGCGAAACCTTTCAACGGCAACACCGAAGTCGAGTTCGGCTTCTTCAAGAGCCTCATACATGAGATCCATGAGGACTTGAATCGTCGGCTGGCTCTTCTTCCCGATAATGGCCAGTCCGGTATACCCCATCAAGGCTTGAAAGGTTGGCGTCTGAATGTATGTCACCTTGGTTGCGTCTTCGCTATAAACCCCCATTGCACCGCGGTAGAACGTGCTGAGGCGGCGGTCCGAAAGCTGAACGATGAAATCGGGGTTAGCTGCGACGGTTATGAGCGTCAACTGGTGATCTCCAAGCTAGTCTCGTGTGGGTGCGGAAGGTCCAGCGTGCGGGCCGCGTCCCCGCCAAAGCGCGCATGCAAGCCCGATGTCCCGTCTCGATCCAGTCTAGACTCGGCGACCGACGGCCCGGCGGCCGGTCCCTGAGCAGTCCTATTGGCGCCAGCGCGGCTGGTAGTCCGGGTGGTCCATGTACGGCTCGGCGATGATGAACAGGAACTTCTCCATGTAGTCCTGGTCTCCTGCTGGTTCGAAGTCCCAGTCGATGCGGTTGAAGTGCGCGATGATTTTGCGCTTGACGGCGCACTCGAGCAGGATCCGCATGGCGATGATGTTCGCCCAACTCTCGGGGTAGGGCTCGTGCTGGAGGGAATCCAGTGACTCGGCTTCGTCCTCGTCCAGCCGCGCTTCCAGAAACTCGATGATGTCCACCATGCGCTCATACTGCCACTAGCCGAGCGCGTCCGCAGCAGCACCGTCGGAGGCCTTGGCTGGGCCGCTAGCTGGCCGAGCTAAGAAATGTCGTTCCCTTTGATCGTGGTCAGGAGCGTCGTGGCCACGATTTCCTGCGACGACCCGAGGCCCACCCAGACGTAGCCTTCCGCGACGGCGGTGAGGTGCCAAAGCTGGCCGCCCATCGGGACGGCCGTGACCGACAAGCCCGGCTCGAAGGTACGTCCGTGGTCCCCCGTGTCAGCGCGGTCGAGGTGCACCCTGGTTGTTGTGGTCGCTTCGAAGACCGACAGGAATCGCGGGCCAGAATCGGAGTCGGCTTGCGGCCTGGCGCGTCGCCCCGGCGCCGAAGACACCTCAGCGACGTATCTCTGCAAGGCTCCTCGAATAACCTCCGTGACCGTGTCTGAGCGCCGGGCGGCGACTACTTTGGCTTCCTCCCAGAGTTCGTCGTCAATCCCGATCGACCGGGTAGGTGTCCCCTTGCTCATGATGCGCGTGCCTTTCATTCATTTCGGATAGGCATACCTTACGGACTGTGTGCGCAAAGTACCCAATGTCTGTACAGGAACCCCGCACCAAGTTGCGATGGCGCAATGGCGTCCTCTACCGTGCCCTTAGCAGCGACGCGGGGCGATCAGCCGAGGGCGTCGGCCGCGGCGGCGTCGGATGCCTTGGCCAGTCTCGCGTAGACCCGCAGCGTGGTCTGCGGGTCCTCGTGCCCCAGCCGGGCCTGCACCACGTGCACGGGGACACCAGCGTCAAGCAGGTGCGTGGTGTGGGCGTGCCGGATCTCGTGTATCCAAGGCTTGCGGTCCAGCTCTTTGCCGACCAGCTCCCCCATGAGCGGCTGCCAGACTTCTTTGTGGAAGCGGGAGTTGCGGACGTAGTCGCCGTCCGGGCGGTGGAACACGAAGTCATCGAGCCCAATCTCCTGCAGGCGCTCCGCGAGAGCGGCGGAGAGGCTCGCGTTACAGGTCACGGTGCGGTTGGCCTTCTTCGTCTTCGGCGGCCCGATCTCTTCGCCCTTGCCCTTGGACTTCCATGCCCGGCTGACGCGCACCGCGGCGCGCCCGTCCCGGATTGTGATGTCCCGCCGGCGCAGCGCTGTTGCTTCGGAGTACCGGAGGCCCGTGCCGCCCAGGAAGCGGATAAAGAGGGAGTAGTGCGGGTCGATGCGCTCGGCAAGCATGACTAGATCCTCGGGCGAGAGGTAGACGGCTTCCCGCGCCTCGTTGAGATCGGCCTCGGCCACCCCCTTGGCCGGGTTGCGGGTCATGGTCTCGGCATCCATGGCGGTAACGAACGCGGCGGAGAGCAGCGCGTGGATGTTCTGCTTGGTCTTACGCGAGAGCGGCTGCCCCTTGGTCTGGTTGGCGCCCTGCTCTACCGTGAGTCCGTCTAGCCAGTCGATGACGGCGGATTTGTTGACCTTGTCCACGGCGTCCGGCCGAGGTCGCTGGAGGCGACGTGCGCGGCAGCCATCTTCCGATACTTCGCGATCGTGCCGGGCTGCGGCTTGCGGAGCAGATCAAAGTGCCGAACCACGACTTCGTAGACGGTCGGCGCCGTGGAGTCCTTCCGGACCTTCGCCGTGGCTGCAAGCTTGTAGCTGTTCCCATTGGCATCAAGGAACGCCTTCAGCTCGAGCGCCTTGTCAGGAAGGACAGCCAGCCGCGGGCGGCCTCGTAGCGCTCCCCCGCAAGATCTTGTTGTCCCGTTCTGTCCTGTGTCGCTTCCATGCCTGTCCCCTATCGGTGCCGTTTCTCGCCAACAGGCAAAAAGAAAACCCCTAGATCCTAAGGATCTAGGGGCTAACTCTAGTGGAGATGGGGGGAATTGAACCCCCGTCCGATGTCGTGTTGTCAGGGCTTCTCCGGGCGCAGTTTGCGTTGGATTTTCTCGGCCCCAGCCATGCTACAAACAGCTGGCTGATCCGGGCCCAGTCATCTAAGAGTCCCGTTTACCCCGATGACGGAGGTAAACAGCAGTGGCTATCTAAATGACGCCAGGATCCGGGGCAATAGCAACCTCGGGCTGACGGACTGTCTTACTGCTTAGGCAGCGAGAGCGAAGTCAGTGCGTTTTGATTCGGCACTTATTGGTTTGCAGACAGCGTTTACGAGATAATTCTGCATCCTCGGCCCGCTTCACCTGTCGCGACTAACATCGTCGAAACCGATCATCCCCGTATTTTTTTATCAAACCCGGACCGGACACTTTCGGATCCTTCCCGGACTACCAATCATAACGCACCGCCTCCAGGAAACATTCCCAGCGGCCCGTTGCGGCTAGCGGCGGTTGCGTTCGCGCATGACCCGCTGCGCCTCGCGCTTGTCCTGCTGTTCGCGCAAGGTCTGGCGCTTGTCGTATTCCTTCTTACCGCGGGCGACGCCGATTTCGACTTTCGCGCGTCCGTCCACGAAGTACAGCTGCAGCGGCACGATCGTGAACCCCGATTCGCGGATCTTGTGCGAGATCTTGGTGAGCTCTTCGCGGTGCAACAGCAGCTTGCGGCGGCGGCGTGCGGCGTGGTTGGTCCAGCTTCCCTGGTGGTACTCGGGGATGTGGATGCCCTCCATCCACAGCTCGTCGTTGTAGAACGTGCAGAAGCCGTCAACCATCGAGGCATGGCCTTCGCGCAGGGACTTAACTTCCGTGCCCATCAGCGCAATGCCGGCCTCATAGGTGTCAAGGATGAGGTAGTCGTGCCGGGCCTTGCGGTTGGTGGCCACTACCTTACGGCCACTTTCTTTGGGCACGGTAGGACTCCTAGGTTTTGTTGGTGGTTCACTCCGGCCTGATGGTGCGGAGTCTTTCCAGTTTACGGCAGGGCGGCGGCCGGCGCAGATGCTGCAGCGCCGGCCACCGGACTGGCTACAGCAGGTTCATCGGGTTCACGGCCCGGCCGTTGAGCCAGGTTTCGAAGTGCGAGTGGCAGCCGGTGGAGTTGCCGGTGGTGCCCGAATAGGCGATCAGCTGCCCCCGGTTGACGTGCTGGCCGGCCGAGACCGCCACGGACGTGTTGTGGTAGTAGATCGTGGTCAGGGAGTTGCCCTGGATGACGCCGTGGGAGATCTTGACGTTGTTGCCGCCGCCGTCGTTGGCCCAGCCGGCCGAGAAGACGGTGCCGGCCGCCGCGGCGTAGACGGGCGTGCCGCAGGGGGCGCCGAAGTCGATGCCGGTGTGCATGTAGCCGCCCTGGCCGTAGAAGTCGATGGTGCCCGCCGGCGTCGGACGCCAGCCAAACCCGGAGGTGATCGGAATATTGCCCGGGAACGGGTGCTGCAGGCCAAAGGCCGACGGTGAGCCCTGGGCCGGCGGGACATAGGGCTGGGTGGCTTGGCCCCGCGCGCGGGCGGCGGCCGCCGCGGCCTCAGCGATGCGCCGCTGCTCGGCCTCCCAGGCCTCACGCAGCTTCCGGTCGCGTTCGGCGATTTCGGCGGCGACGGCGTCCTGCTGCGCCTTGACCTTTGCCAGCTGGTTCTGGATGCCGGGCTTGGCGGCCTGGAGTTCGGCGTCGAGCCGGGTGGTGTCGGCGATCAGCTTGTCCACGGCGGCCTTCTTGGCCTGGGCCTCGTCCCGCGCCGCCTTTTCCCGGGCCAGCGCGGCGTCGGCCTTGGCCTTGAGGTCCGTGATCTCGGCCTCGACGGCCGCCAGCCGCGCCTGCGCGTTGACGTTCGTGGCGTTCTGCTGGGTGAGCTTGTCCATCGCGGAGTTCTGGCTGCGCAGGGCCTGGTCCGCGAGGTCGATGGTGTCCGTCAGGCTGCTGCCCTGGTTCGAGCCGAAGAACAAGGACAGGTTGGACGGGACGCCGCCGGACTTGTACGCCTGTGTGGCGATCTGCCCGATCAGCTTCCGGGTGTCCGCAATCTTCTGCTTGTCCGATTCGAGCTGCTGCGTGATTTTTGCCTTGTTTTGCTGCGCCAGGTCCACGCGGGCCGCGAGGGCCTGGACTTCCTGGACCGCTCCGGCCACCCGGCCCTGGGCGTCCAGGAGGGCCTGCTGGGCACCCGGGAGCTGGCCCTGGTACAGGACCAGGTCCGCCGCCGCCTGGGCGATCCGGCCGTCCACGAATTCGAGGGAATGCTGGACCCGGGCCGCTTCGTCGCGGAGCGCGGCCTGCTGGTCCTCAAGGTCGTCGGCGAATGCCACCGGACTCGAGGCTCCCATGCTCCCGGCCAGGACCAGCGCCAGGGTGGCGCTGATCATCCGGCTGCGGCGTCCCACCAAGCGAAGCCGGAGCGATTGCCGTACGGGGCGGCGGGCCATCGGTGTCATAAGCATTCCCTTTTCGTTGCGCAAAGCTAGACCCGCAAGTACCGGCGGAGGGTCAGCAGGGAGGAAATTCCGGCCAGAACGACGCCCAGGCCAATCAGGGCAGGAGCCAGGATCAGGGTCTGCCCGGGCGAAATGAAGGCGGTGTCCGGATACTGCTTGGACATGACCTCGCCGAGGAAGAAGTGGGCCACGGCCCACAGCGTGCCTGAGGCCAGGGCCGCGCCGATCACCGCGGCGATGACGCCTTCGAGGATGAACGGCAGCTGGATGACCATCTTGGACGCGCCCACCAGGCGCATGATCCCTGTTTCCCGGCGGCGGCTGAACGCGGAGAGCCGGATGGTGGTCGCAATCAGCAAGATGGCGCAAATGATCATGACGCCGGCGATGCTCACGGCCACCAGGGACGCCGCGTTCATGGCCGAAAACAACCGCTCCAGCAGCTGCCGCTGGTCGATCACGGTCTCCACCCCGGCCTGGGAGGAGAAGGTCTCGCTGATGATCTCGTACTTCTCCGGGTCCTTCATGTTGATCCGGAAGGACGCCGGAAGCTGGTCCGGGGTTACCGAGTCAACGATCGGCGAATTGGAGAACTGTTCCTTGAAGTGCTTGTAGGCGTCGTCTTTGGACTCGTACTGGAAGTCGTTGACGTACTGGGCCACCGCGGGCGACTGCAGCAGCTTGCGCAGGTTGTCCTCCTGCTCCGGCGTCGCCGGGCCGGTGGCGCAGCCGGTCGCCGTCGAACCGTCACTGCAGAGGAAGATGGCCACCTGGACTTTGTCGTACCAGTAGCCCTTCATCTGGTTGATCTGCAGCTGCAGCATGCCGGCGGCGCCGACGAAGATCAGCGACACGAAGGTCACCAGGATCACGGAGATCACCATGGACAGGTTGCGGCGCAGGCCGCTGCCGATCTCGCTCAAGACGAATGCAAGCCTCACGCCTGTCCCTCCCCAGCAAGGCGGACCTCGGCGCGGGCTTCGGCGCGTGACCCGGCCCGGGGCGGGACAACCGGCGGCTCGTCCCGGCCGCTGGCGTCGCGCAGGCGGCGCGACTGGCCCACCACGGGAATCATGGAGGTGTAGAGGGCCTTGGCCTCGTCGCGGATCACGACGCCGTTCTTGAGTTCCACCACCCGTTTGCGCATCTCGTTGACGATGTCGTCGTCGTGCGTGGCCATCACCACGGTGGTGCCGTTCTGGTTGATCTTGTCCAGCACGCCCATGATGCCCATGGATGTGGTGGGGTCCAGGTTTCCGGTGGGCTCGTCGGCCAGCAGGATGCCGGGACGGTTCACGACGGCGCGGGCGATCGCCACGCGCTGCTGCTCACCGCCGGAGAGTTCGTGCGGGAGGCGGTTTTCCTTGCCTTCCAGGCCCACGGTCTTCAGGACCTCTGGGACGGTGTCGCGGATGACGCTGCGGCTCTTGCCGATGACCTGCATGGCGAAGGCGACGTTGGCGAAGACGGTTTTCTGCGGCAGCAGGCGGAAGTCCTGGAAGACGACGCCGATTCCGCGGCGCAGCCGCGGCACCCGCCAGCTGGAGATGTTGGCGACGTTCTGGCCGGCGACGTAGACGGCGCCGGAGGAGGCGCGGTCCTCTTTGAGGACCAGGCGCAGGAACGTGGATTTGCCGGAGCCGGAGGCACCGACGAGGAAGGCGAATTCGCCACGGTCGATCTCAAGGTTGATCGAATCCAGCGCCGGCCGCGCCTTCTGGTCATAGACCTTGGTGACATTTTCGAAACGGATCATGGCCCTAAGTACCCTGCAAGACGGGGCCGCGAGGGCCCGGTTCTGCCGCCGGGGCAAGGGCTTTCGTTTGGGGGAAGTAGAGCTCCGGCCCCTCGACTATACGCACGGGTAACGGCGGAACCGCCGGAACGGCGGGGCGTGTCGCGCGATTGTCAGGGACCTGCCAGCCGGGGTTCCGGCCGGGGCGTCGGGCTTACTTCTCGGCGTTGCGGTTGTCCGTCCGCCAGCGGATGCCGGCGTCGATGAAGTCGTCGATTTCGCCGTCGAACACGGCCGAGGTGTTGCCGACCTCGTGCTCGGTGCGCAGATCCTTGACCATCTGGTACGGGTTCAGGACGTAGGAGCGCATCTGGTCGCCCCACGAGGCTTTGACGTCGCCGGCGAACGCCTTCTTCTCCGCGTCCTCCTGTTCCTTCTTCAGCAGCAGCAGGCGGGACTGCAGCACGCGCAGGGCGGCGGCGCGGTTCTGCAGCTGCGATTTCTCGTTCTGCATGGACACCACGGTGCCGGTGGGGATGTGGGTCAGGCGCACGGCGGAATCGGTGGTGTTCACCGACTGGCCGCCGGGGCCGGAGGACCGGAACACGTCAACGCGGATCTCGTTGTCCGGGATGTCGATGGAGTCCGTCTGTTCGATCAGCGGGATCACTTCCACGGCCGCGAAGGACGTCTGGCGCCGGCCCTGGTTATCGAACGGGCTGATCCGGACCAGGCGGTGCGTGCCGGCCTCGACGCTGAGCGTGCCGAAGGCGTACGGCGCCTTGACCTCGAAGGTGGCGGATTTCAGCCCGGCCTCCTCGGCATAGGAGGTATCCATGATGGTGGTCGGGTAACCGTGGCGCTCGGCCCAGCGCAGGTACATCCGCAGCAGCATTTCGGCGAAATCCGCAGCATCCACGCCGCCCGCGCCGGCCCGGATGGTCACCACGGCTTCGCGCTCGTCGAACTCGCCGGAGAGCAGGGTGACCACTTCGAGGTCGGCGAGCGCCTTGCGGACCGATTCGAGCTCCGCGGCGGCCTCGCCCATGGAGTCGGCGTCGTCCTCGTCCTGGCCGAGTTCTACGAGGACCTCAAGGTCGTCGATCCGGGCCACGAGCTTGTTGAGCCGCTCCAGCTCGGTCTGCTTGTGCGAGAGCTTCGAGGTGATGACCTGTGCGGCGGCGGGGTCGTCCCACAGATTGGGTTCACCGGCCCGCTCGCTGAGCTCGGCGATGTCTTCCTTGAGCGCCTCGACGTTCGAGACGTTCTCGATGGACGCATAGGTGGCCCGCAGCGCGCGGATTTCAGCGGGAAAATCAATGTTTGCCATGGTTTTTTAAGCCTACGCTATGTGTCCTAGCCCCCTGACCCGCCCGGGTTGCCGTATCACTTTGAGTTGCCTTTATCACTGGTTGCGCTATCACTTTGAGTTGCCTAAAAGCCTGTTTGGCAGCATTTACTGATAGGGCAACAGGAGTGACGCGGGCAGCTCAGCGGCTGAGGCGGGACCGCGCCGTCGACGTCGCCTCGATCCGGATGCCGTCCGGCACCAGGAAGTTCACCACCGGCGGGTGGACGGCCGCGCTCAGCACCACGACGGCGGTGGCACCATCCGGGCTGCCCGTGGACGGCGCCACGGTCAGGCCGCTGAAGTGGCCGAACGCGCCGTTGCGGCCCAGATAGTCGACGGCGGCGCTGCGCACCCTCGCCCCGCTCAGGACGGCCGACGGTGTGCCGCCGGCGTTGCCCAGCTGGCCGAGGGTGAAGCTGTCCGCGGCGGCCACCGAGGCGCCGTCCGCGAGGGAGAGCAGCTTCTTGTGTTCGAGGTAGACGCTGGACGCGGCCATCACGACGGTCGCGACCAGCAGGGCAACCACTATGAAGCCGATGCTCAGCACCAGCACCTGGCCCTCTTGCCGGCGGGCTCGGGGCTGGTATCCGAAGTGCCGGGCCCCGGGGTGGCGGACGGCGCCTGCAGGGATTCTCACCGGAACCTGCCCACCAGCTGGGTTGCCGATGCGCTGAGCTGGCTCGCGTTCAGGTGAAGTGCATCGGTGAAGGGCACAAACGGCAAGGGCACCGTGAGGTGGACGGTGACCGTCACCGCCGAGCCGGGGGCCAGGCAGTCGGCCGGCTCGCAGCGGGTGTCGACGCTGGCGTTTTCCGCCGATTGGCCGTAGTCGGCGAGCGCCAGAACCACGGCTTGCTCCGCAGCGGCCTGGCCGCTTGCCGCGTCTGGCTGGGCAACGTAGACCTTGGCGGCCTGGTCAGCGGCGCCGACCACCGCGAACGAGCCACCCTGGATCTGGCCCACGGTGATGATGAAGTACACCAGCGGCACCATCAGCAGCACGGAGAGAAAGACGAACTCGACCACGGCACTCCCCTGTTCCGGCGAGATGGCGTCCTCCGGGCAGGTGCCGTGGTCCGGGTTGCCCCCGGGGTTCCGGGAGAGATCGGGGTTCCGGGAGAGGCCAGGGTTCCGGGAGAGCCGGCCCGCGCCGTCGGCAACGGGGAGAGCAGGGACGGGACGGAACCGTGACCCCGACTGTGACCCTGACCGTGGCCGTTCACGGCTGGATGGCCGCATGGCCCTTCACCTCCAAGAGCGCCCGGGGACCGATGAACCCGATGACGGGCAAGGGGGCCCGGACTGTCACCTCCAGCGTGCGGATGCCCTGGTACGTCGATTCGCTCGTGGCCACGTCCCGCGCGAACTCGGAGTTGAGCGCAGCCGTGATCAGCTGGACCGTCCGGTCCCTGGCATCCCCGTCGTTGCGGTCGGCCAGCGTGCCATAGCGGGCTCCCGAGGCGGCGGCGTCGATCAGCGTGTTCCGGACGTGGAGGATCAGGGTGAGCTGGACGATTGCGAGGAAGAGCAGGCTGAGCAACGCGCCGATCAGCACGAAGTCCACGACGGCGGCGCCGCGCTCAACGCCGTTGCTGAGCTGCAGGTTTTTACTGTGGCGCCCGTTCCCCTCACCCTGAGCTGCCACCGGCTACTGTCCGACCTTGTCCATGGCCTGGTTGAAGAGTCCCTCAAGCGCAGGACCGGCGAGGGCCAGTAGGGCGGCCACGAGGACTGCCGACATCAGGGTGATCATGACCCAGCCTGGGACGTCCCCGCGCTGGGAAGGGTCGGCTCCCCCTTCGGTGTGGTGCCCCAACCGCGGTCGCGACGCGGCAGACCACCAGGTCAACAAGCTGAGCGCGCAGACCACCAACGCCACCCGAGTTCCGAAGTTCTTCACCGTGTCCTCTTTCCTGGTTCTTTGGTTTCATGGCTTTTCTGTTTTTCTGGAGTCCTGAATGTTTCGTTTCTGTTGGTTCGTGACGCTTCACTGGCCGATTGCGCGCTTCGCACCACGGTTTGGCCGGTCTGGGGCCTGCGCGGCGTTCTTCGTATCCTGTTCCCTCGTCGTATGACTTTTCTTGAGTCCTGCCCTTTCGGCCCGGGTGGCCCCTCTCGTTCTATTCGTCCTGTTTGTCGTCGTGGTGCGGGAGGTCTTCAGAGTCCGAGACTGACTGCAGCCAGGCCGGGGAAGACGGCGAAGATGACCGTTAGCGGAAGGACTCCGAAAACGAGCGGGACCATCATGCCGATTTCCTTCTTGCCCGCAGACTCCATGAGCTCCCTCTTGGCCGTGTCCCGGACATCCTGCGCTTGCGCCCGGAGAACGTCGGCGAGGGGCGTTCCGCGCTCCACGGCCACGATCATTCCGTCAACGAAACGGACCAGCGGCCCCTGATCGGTCCTGGCCGAGAACTCGTGGAGGGCTTCAACGAGGGGTTTGCCGGACCGCGTTTCGGCGAGGACACGGGCAAATTCCTGCGACAGTTCACCCCGTGCGCTGCGGCAGACCCTGTCCAGCGCACCAGTGGCGCTTTCGCCGGCGCTGACGGCCAGGGCCATGAGTTCGGCGATACTGGGAAACTCCGCCATCATCCGAGTCTCCCGTTTCTTGATGTGCGCGCCCAACAGGTAGTCCCGAAGCAGGAACCCGCCGACGGCGCTTCCCACGACGGCGACAACGGCGACGAACGGGCTGAAGCGGCCGATCGAGCCGGCGAGCGCCACGACGCCGACGGCGAGGACAAAGCCGCCGGCCGCCCAGAGGAGCTGCTCAGCCCGGAAGTCCACTGCTGACTTGGGGCTGCCGGCGCGCGCCAGCCTGCGGTTCAACGCCGTGGCGCCAAGGTTGATGCGGCCCAGGGACCTAACACCGTCGCGGATCGCAGGGCGGAGGATTCGTTCCAGCGGCCCAAACGGGGTGAGATTCCTTGGGGCTGCGCGCAGGAGCCGGGATTCCAGGTTGTGGGTTCTCAATTGCGGGCCGATACGTTCGATAAACGTCGTTGGGCGCATGAAGGGAAGCCGGACGAGGAACAGCCAGAGGCCGGCCCCGAGCACGGCCCCGCACACCGTGGCGCCCGCCATCAGCCCCGTCATCGCAGGACCCGCTGCTCTTCCGGCAGCGCACCGATTCGCAACATGATGGCGTAGGACACCAGGGAGACGGCGAGGCCGCCCAGAAGAACCGCAGCACCGACCGGGGTGTTGTAGGCCATCACGGCCTCAGGACGGCTGGCCAGCAACACCAGGACAATCCAGGGCGCAGCGACGGCCAGGCGGGCGGCGTTGACGGTCCAGGATTGCCTCGCCTCCAGCTCACTCCTGGTCCGGGCACTCTCCCGCAGGAACTCGGCGAGGGTGCCCAGCAGCCGCCCGAGGTCCGAGCCGCCCACCTCCCGGGTGAGCCGGAGGGCCTCGACGATCCGATCCGCCACGGGATCGGCCAGTCGGTCCTTGAGCCGGGTGAGCGAGGGATCAAATTGGCCTCCCGAACGGTAGTCGGAACCGAAGTCCACAAACACGTGTCGAAGCTCCACGGGGCCCTTGTCGCCTAGTTGGATCAGGGCCTCGGGCAGTGACAGGCCCGCCCTGATGGCTGAACGCAGATGATCAACGACGTCGGGCCAGAGCTGGCGGAGGACCGCCGTGCGCTTTCTCGCACGCCACCGGACCATTGCCATCGGCAGCCAGCCGCCAAACAGGCCAAAGCATCCCGAGATCGGCCATGACCCTGTAACTGCGTAGAACGCGAGAGTTGCGAATGCCCCGATTCCAAGGCACGAGGCGAGCAGCCCTGCCGCGCTGACCTTTTCGATGCCCGCAGACCGCAAGAGGTCCTCAAGCCGACTGGTCCGGGACTTGCGCCGAGCGCGCTCAGGCTTTTCCCAGGCGGACCACCAAATCAGCAGGAGACCGGCGCCGCCCAGCATCCCCAGGAGCGGCGCCATCAGCGCTGCTCCAGCAGCGCAGCGACGTCGTACCCGGAGCGGGCAAACTTTTCCGCGGCCGGCATGGAGTTGGCCTTGGGCAGTAGCTGCCCGTCCGAGATCGTGAACACCATGGAAGACTCGATGATCCCGTTTTCCACCCGGCGGCCGAGTGACAGGATCTCCGTGACCTGCCGGCGCCCGCTGGCGTGCCTGCTGCAATGGACCACGAGATCGATGCAGGACGCGACAGTGGGAACTACGAACGCGCTGGAGATGTTGTCGCCGGCGAGCAATGGCAGCGTACAGATTTTTGTCACCGCATCGTGTGCGGAGTTCGCGTGCACGGTGCACATCCCGGGAAGGCCGGAATTCAAAGCAATGAGCATATCCAGGCTCTCGGCCTCCCGGACCTCCCCGACCACCAGCCGGTCCGGCCGCATACGCAAGGCCTCCTTCACGAGCCGCCGCAACGGAATCTCCCCCTGCCCCTCCAGGTTGGGCTGCCGGCACTGAAGACCCACGACGTCGCGGAGCGGCAACTGCAGCTCGAAGATTTCCTCCACCGTGATGACCCGCTCGCGCGTGCCGATGCTCGCGGCGAGGCAATTGAGCATGGTGGTCTTGCCGGCCTGGGTGGCGCCCGAGACGAGGATGTTGAGGCCACTGGCGACGGCCGCACCGAGAAACCTGGCCGCCTGCGGGGTCAGCGTTCCCAGCTCCACCAGGTGCTCCAGCCGGCTGGCTTTGACCACGAACTTGCGGATGTTGATGGCCCAGTGACGCCGGGTAACATCCGGGATCACCACGTGCAGACGGGATCCGTCAGGGATGGCCGCATCCACGAACGGTGAGGACATGTCCAAACGCCGGCCGGAGCTCTTCAGCATCCGTTCCACAAGGTCCCGGACCTGCTGGTCCGTCAGCGACACGGAGGTCAGTTCCGATTCGCCGTTGCGCGCCACATAGATTTCGTTCGGCGCATTGAGCCAGATTTCCTCGATGCCGGGATCGTCCAGAAGTGGCTGGAGCGGACCAAAGCCCGCCACGGCGTCGAAGACGAATCTCCGGGCCGACTCCAACGGACCCAAGGGAGGCAGTGGCGCCAGGAGGGCCCGTTCGTCGTAGTCGCTGACCGCCGCTTCGACCAGGCGCCGGACTTCCCCGGACTGCCGCAGGGGGTCCAGGCCGCGCCGGCGGATCAGTTCGCGGACCTCGTCCTCGACAATGCGTACAGCCTCCATGTGGCCCCCCATATGACTGCCGCCCCTGTGACGAGGCGATGAAATTGGCTTAAACCTAGGCGGCGCTGACCGGCCGGACAAGGGGTGCGGCGGCCCTCTGTGGATAACAGTCGCCGCCGCAATTCAACACCAGCCACACCGGTCACAGCAGGCTCACGGGTCTCACGCCTCCGCCGGGCCGAACCCACCGGTTGCTCAGACTGCGCTTTTGAACCCTGAGCCTCGTGGCCATACGATCGACGGGGGGACAGACTGGCCCCGGCGTCCCAACGCGGTGTTCTGCATGAATCTTCATGGGCAGCATTCCGCCTTGGCGCTCCAACGGCGCAGGACGCGTCTCTCATACCGAAATGGTGCACTGAACCCATGAGCCTTCCCTCGCGCAGAGCGCTGCGGCCCCGCAGGACTGAGCCCATGCAAAGTGAGCCCACGGAAAAGAGGCCCACGCAGACGAAGATCCCCGCACCGGTCCTGCGCTTCGGCGCCATCTTCCTGCTCCTGTCCCTCTTCAGCACCCTGTGGAGCCTCGCTTCGCCCCTGATGTCCTACCCCGACGAACCGGCCCACACCGTCAAGGCCGCCGCAGTGGCACGGGGGCAGTTCCTGGGAACGTCGGGCCAGAACCAGGGCGAACAACTGCTTGTCGTGGTGCCCAAGTACATCGCCGACACCGGATCGCTGACCTGTTTCGCGTTCAAGGTAAACGTCACCGCCGATTGTTCACCCGGGCTAGACGCCGCCGAGCGGCAGCCGACGCCCGGCGGGACATCAGCCGGCAACTACAACCCGCTCTACTACCTCGTGGCGGGCCTGCCCTCCAGGATCCTGAGCGGCGAACCGGCCATCTATGCCATGCGGATCCTCAGCGGCCTGTTGTGCTCGCTGTTCCTGGCCGCCACGCTCTTCGCGACAACGCAGTTCGCCAACCGCCGCTGGCCCGTGGTGGCGGCCGGGATCGCCATTACCCCGATGGTTCTCTACCTCAGCGGGGCGATCAACCCGAATGCGCTGGAGATCGTCACCACGTCCGCGGTGTTCGTCAACCTTTGCCTGGTCCTTGAAAATGCGCGGGACCTGTCCAGGTTCCGGTTCAACATCATTGTTGTTGGGGTCTCCGCCGCTGTCCTGGCCAACACGCGCGCCCTGTCACTGCTGTGGCTTGCTCTGGCGGTCATTGCCGCCCTGCTCATGGTCCCGCTCCGGGACCTGCTTCTGTTGCTCAAGGACAAGCTGGTCCTCGCCATGACGGGCCTGATAGCGCTCGCAACAGCCTGCGGTCTCCTCTGGCTCAAGACTTCCAACACTCTCGCCAGCTTGCTCGGAACACCGAGCACCACCACTCCCGAGCAGGCATTCGGAACCATGCTGGACCGGACCTTCGAGATCGCAGCCTCCTACGTGGCCCAGCTCGGATGGCTGGACACCAACGGCCCCACCGGCGTCTTCTATTGGTGGGCCTGCCTCACCGGAGCACTTATGGTCGCAGCGGTGTCCATCAAACAATGGCGACCCCGGCTGGGATTCATCGTGCTGTTCGCCGCAACCATCGCCATCCCGCCAATTCTCCAGGCGCAGGTGGTCTCGGAGCTGGGCTACATCTGGCAGGGCAGGTATCTTCTGCCCGTGGTAGTCCCGATGCTGCTGGCCGCGGGACTCGCCCTCCGCTTCCACCCGTTTCCGGATTCGCTCTTCGCCAAGAGAATCGCGAAATGGGCGATCGGGATCACCGCGGCCGCGCACACCGCAGTGTTCGCCAACGCCCTGCGCAGGTACGGTGTCGGAATCTTCACTGAAGCCAACTGGGGCGACATGTTCGGCGCGGCCAAGTGGGAGCCCCCGCTGGGCTGGCTCCCGCTGACCCTGGCCTATTTGGCAGTGACCGCGCTGGCGGGAGTCCTGCTCTACCGTCAGCTGTCCCCCAGCCAGGCCCGGTTCGAGGAACCGTTGAAGTCCGAGCCAAGCCTGCGCTAGTTGCGGTGGTGGGTACCGCCGGCAGGAGTGGCGGAGGCATCCAGGTCGACGGTGTCGCCCTCGTGCGCCGGCGCGGCCTTGAAGATCCAGTGCTTGTAGAGCAGGAAGTTCCACACTGTCGTGACGACGGTGGAAATCACCTTGCCGAGCGCATAGGACTGGCCGGCATCTGCGATGACGTTGACGATCACGTCTGTAGCCACGACGTTGAACACCACGAGGGCACCGTATTTAAAGAAGCTGACGTGTGCCCGGGCGCCGGACTGGAAGGTGAAATTCTTCTGGACAAAGAAGTTGAAAACCAGGCTGGTGAGGAAGGCGATCGGGGTGGCGATCCACAGATCGACGCCGCCCACCTCATGGAGGAGAGCCAGGAGTCCGAGGTCGATGGCGAAGGAAAGCCCTCCCACCACGAGGAACTTAACCAAGTAGCCGTCGCGCACAATGGTCTTCATGCGGTGAGCCAGGCTCACAGTTCTATCCCCATGATCCCAACAAACCGCCTGTAATCGTTGACATGTCCGGGCATCGTGTTTAGCAAGGACATCCGGCAAGTCTAGACCAGCACCGCCCACCCTGTGGACTGCCCGGCCCTGTGGACTGCCCGGCGGCCTGATCTGAAAACCCCTCGACACGGCGGGACCGGTTAGGGTAATAGGGAACGGTTTTCGGAGGCATTCCGGAACGGGAAGGGATTTTCTTTTGCGCAATCGGTCCACGGGCGGAGCTCTCGCCTGCATTCTGCTGTTAGGAATCGGAGTGACCGGTTGCTCCAGCGGCGCGCCCGTCAGCGAGGTCCGGGGATCACTCACGGCGATCGGCACACCCGTGCAGAAGGACCCGATCGGTGCCTGGAGCAACGCCTGGAGCAAAGATCTCACCGCCACGTCGCTGAACTACTCCCCGGACGGATCCAACGTTGGACTGACGGCCCTGGCCACGCGCCAGGCCTACTTCGCAGCCCTCGACGGCCCCCTCAGCCCGGAACAGCAGAACCAGACCAAGGACGTGTGCGGACCGGCCGGGGCTTTTTCCGTTCCCGTTTCCGTGACCTCCATCGGAGTGGCCCTCAACAACCCGAGCCTTCGCAACGTAAAGCTCAGCCGCGAAGTCCTCGCCGGCATCTTCTCCGGCTCCATCACGCGCTGGGACGCGCCTGAAATCGCGGACATCAACCCCGGGACCGCCCTGCCCTCCGACGACATCGCCCCCATCATGGCCACGGAGCCCAGCGTGGAAACCGAGGCGGCCACAAAGTACCTCAGCGCCGACGCCGCGTGGACCTCGGGAGTGTCCGCCACGTGGCCGAAGACCGAGAACGATAACGCCGTCACGGTCAAGAAACACTCCGACCTTGCCGACAAGGTCGACAAGACCCCGGGCGGCATCGCCTTCATGGACCTCGGCTCGATCGGCAGCCGCTTTGAAACCGCGCTGCTCTCCTTCGGCGGCGGTTACGTGCGCATGTCCAAGGACTCGGCCGCTACAGCCGCCCAAGAGGGCAGCACCCGGACCCTGCCCACCGGGGTGGAATTCGCGCTGCCCGAGACAAGCGAGCAAGGCTACGCCCTCGGCGTCGTCGGCTACCAGGCGTTCTGCAGCGAGTATTCGAACCACCAACTCAGCACCCTCGTGAAGTCCTGGGGGGAATTCGTCCTCAGTCCCGACGGCCAGGTCACGTCAGCGTACTTCGCCAATGTCGCCTCACCCAGCGAAGCTGCCATGCGGGAGTCCAAGAAACTGATTGACACGATCGGGGACGCACAGTGATCCACGCAACCGAGGCGGAACAGCCCTCCCCTGCAGGCTCCGCGCCGGGCACCGGAAAGGCGCGGCGGTTCGCGTTGTCACCGGCCACCCGCAGCGGCATGGGCATCTTCCTTCCCGTCTTCGGCCTCCTCTCGATCCTCATCACCCTGTGGATCCTGGCCACACCGCTCATGGCCTATCCGGACGAACCCTCGCACACCATCAAGGCGGCCGCTGTCGCCCGGGGGCAGTTCTTCCCGAGCCCCGGCGAATCCTACGGCCACGGAGTCCACGTGCAGGTTCCGTCCTACATCGCCAACGTGCAGTCACAGATGTGCTTCCCCTTCCAGGTGACGAAACCGGCAGGCTGCGCCCCGGCGATCCCCCTCGATGACAACGACCTCACCATCGGTGTGACATCGGCCGGGCTCTACAACCCCTTCTACTACTGGCTCGTCGGGCTGCCCAGCCTCTTCATGTCCGGTGCGCCGGCGATCTTCGCCATGCGGATCGTCAGCGGCCTGTTGTCCGCCGCCTTCTACGCCGCCGGCTTTACCGCCTTATCCCGCCTGCGGCACCCCAAGTGGCCGCTCGTCGCGGCGACGATTGGGACGACGCCGATGGTCCTGTTCCTAGCCAGCGGCATCAACCCCAACTCGCTGGAAATCGCTGCGTCCATGGCCGCCTTCTGCGGGCTGGTGTCCGTGCTGGAGAATTCGCGGCACCTTGACCGGGCACGCCCGGCCATCCTGACCGTCGGCATCGCGGCCGCGGCACTCGCCAACACCCGGAACGTGTCCCTCCTGTGGCTGCTCTGCGACGCAATCGTTGCCTGCCTCTTCTTCCGGCGCGCGGACATCGCCGCCATCTTCAGGAACCGGGTGGTGCTGGCGGTGACCGCGCTGACCACCGTGGGAATCGTCCTGGGCGTGGCGTGGAACTTCCTCATGTTCAGGGCGCCGGCCTCCGCCGGTGAAGCCCCGGCCGGGATTTCGAACGTCCAAGGCGAGGTGCGCCCCTACAACGCGTTCCTGACCATGATGGACAAGTCCTTTGACTTTGCCGGCCAGTACATCGGCGTCGCGGGTTGGCTGGATGCCCCCGTTCCGCAGGCCGTCCACATGTTCTGGAACATGTTGCTGTTCGGCCTCATCCTCACGGTGTTGCTGGTCCGGCCCTACCGGCTGCAGGCCGCGTTCTGGGTCGCGGTCGCGTTGCTGGCGGTGGTCCCTGCCGTGGTGCAGGCCGCCCTCATCAACACCGCCGGCTTCATCTGGCAGGGCCGGTACAGCCTGCCGCTGTTCACCATCGCGATCATCTCGGCGGGGCTTGCCATGCGGTTCCGGCCGTTCGGACGGAGCCCGCAGAGCCGGACGATCGCCCGGATCCTGCTGCTGGCCGGCTGCATCGCGCAGACCTACGCGTTCGTGAATGTGCTCCGGCGCTACGTCGTAGGACTCCAGGAAACGGCCAACTGGCAGACGATGTTCACCGTGCCTGGCTGGCAGCCGCCGCTGACCTGGGAGGTCCTTACCCTGGCCTTCGCTGCCGCGGTGCTGCTGTGTGCGTCCAAACTCTTCGGCTACCTTTTCCCGGGCCATGCCCTGCTCCCGAAGGGGCCATGGCTCAGGAGGAAGCGCTCCAGCAAGCGTCCCGCTGCCGCCACGGCGGCCAACTGAGCCGCACTCCCCCGGCCTGCACAAAACAACACCAGGCCAGCACCAAAAAAGACCCGTCCACGCGAAGCGCGTGAACGGGTCTTTTTTGCCAATCCTCAGTGCTGGGAAACCGATGCCCCCATGTACTCCTTGAGCCGTTCGGACGACAGCGGCGGGACAAACCCGGTGGCCTTGATCTTCGCCAGCTCGAGGGCGCTGTTCAACGGGCGCGGCGAGACGGCCTTGCCCTTGAAGTACTCCTCCGTGCTCACGCCGGTCACGGCCTCCCGCGGCTTGCCGGCGAGCTCGTAGACGTCCCCGGCGATGTCCGCCCAGGACTGCGGCTCGCCGTCGCTGCTGAGGTTGTAGACACCGTAGGCGGCGCCCGATTCCAGCAGGTGCCGGATGCCGGCGGCAATGTCTTCCGTGAAGCTCAACCGCCCGATCTGGTCGTCGACAACCGACGGTTCAATGCCGCGCTCCGCGAGCGAGGCCATGGTCCGGACGAAGTTGTTGCCCTCGCCGATCACCCAGCTGGTGCGCACGATGTAGTGCCGGGGCACCACGCTGACGACGGCGTCGCCCGCGGCTTTGGTCTGGCCGTAGACGCCCAGGGGCGCCACCGGCTCCGATTCATCGTGCGTGGCGCGGGCGCCGTCGAACACATAGTCCGAGGACACGTGCACCAGTGTGAGGTCGTGCTCGACGGCGGTGCGGGCCAGCCGGGCCACGGCGGTGACGTTGACCGCCCAGGCGGCGGCACGGCCCTCGGCCGACTCGGCGGCATCCACCGCAGTGTAGGCCGCGGCGTTGATGATGGCCGAGTAGTTCTTCCAGTTGCGTCCGGCGAAGGCATCCTCGCTGCCGAGGTCCAACTCGTCCCGGCCGGCAAACTCAACGGACGTGTCGCCGTCGTACTGTTTGCGCAGGGCCTTGCCGAGCTGGCCGTTGGCGCCCACCACGAGGACCTTTTTCGGCGGCATCGGGGTGACGTCAGCCAGGCGCGGGTGCGCCTTGTCCTTGTCCGAGAGCTCCGCCTGGCCCAGCGGCACCGGCCAGCTGATGGCCGCCGTCTCGTCGGCGAGGTTCAGGAACGTGTACTGGCCCTGCGCGTCGGCGGACCAGTGGTCGTTGACGAGGTAGGTGTAGGCGGTGTTGTCCTCCAGCGTCTGGAAGGCGTTCCCCACCCCGCGGGGAATGAAGATGGCCTGGCTGGGATCCATCTCGGCGGTGAACACGGCGCCGAACGTCGGGCCTTCGCGCAGGTCCACCCAGGCGCCGAAAATCCTGCCGGTGGCCACGGAGATGAACTTGTCCCACGGCTCGGCATGGATGCCGCGCGTGGTGCCGGCCGATTCGTTGAACGAGATGTTGTTCTGCACCGGATGGAAGTCGGGCAGGCCGAGCGCCACCATCTTTTCCCGCTGCCAGTTCTCCTTGAACCAGCCCCGGTTGTCGCCGTGGACCGGAAGGTCGTAGAGGACGACGCCGGGAATCGGGGTTTCGTGCGCTGTGAGCTTCTTCGAGAACTCGATCGTCATTATCTACTGGCCCTGTTCCTTGTACTTGGCTTCCGTCGCGGCCTTCTGCGGACGCCACCAGTCCTCGTTGTTCCGGTACCAGGCGATGGTGTCTTCAATGCCGGCCTCGAAGTTGGAGAACTGCGGCTCCCAGCCGAGTTCGTCGCGAAGCTTGGCGGAGTCGATCGCGTACCGCATGTCGTGCCCGGGCCGGTCCACCACGTGGTCGTAGGCGTCCGGCGCCTGGCCCATGTGCTTGAGGATCAGTTCGACGACGTCCTTGTTGTTCTTCTCGCCGTCGGCGCCGATCAGGTAGGTCTCCCCGATCCGGCCCTTGGCGATGATCGCCAGGACGGCGGACGAGTGGTCATTGGCGTGGATCCAGTCCCGGACGTTCTCGCCCTTGCCATACAGCTTGGGGCGGATGCCGTCGATCACGTTGGTGATCTGGCGCGGGATGAACTTCTCCACGTGCTGGTACGGGCCGTAGTTGTTCGAGCAGTTGCTGATGGTCGCCTGCAGGCCAAAGGACCGCACCCAGGCGCGGACCAGGAGGTCCGAGCCCGCCTTGGTGGAGGAATACGGGCTGGAGGGGTTGTACGGTGTGCTCTCGGTGAACCGTTCCGGGTCATCGAGCTCGAGGTCGCCGTAAACCTCGTCGGTGGAGATGTGGTGGAACCGCTTGTTGTGCTTCCGCGCGGCCTCGATCAGGGTGTACGTCCCGATGATGTTCGTGTCCAGGAACGGTCGCGGATCGTGCAGCGAGTTGTCGTTGTGGGATTCCGCCGCGTAGTGGACCACCACATCCGTTGCGGCAACCAGGCTCTCAACCACAGCGGCGTCGCAGATGTCGCCCTGCACCAGCGTAAAGCGGTCTGCAGGCAGGTCCGCCAGCGACTCTATATTGCCCGCGTAGGTGAGCTTGTCGAGGACAGTGACGTGGTGGTCTGTGTTCTCCAGTACGTAGTGGACAAAATTGGAACCGATGAATCCGGCACCGCCGGTGACGAGGAGTTTCTGCATTAGGCCAGCTTACCGGCTGCCTAATTTCTCCCTCGCCGGGGGCGGCACACCAGCCGCAACACTGGCCACAGTAGTAACAGTGATGGCAATTGGGTACTCTTTACGCACATACGGGGGTGATCCTGGCCTCTGTCCAGATCCTCCGGAGTAATGGTGAAGACTATCAAAATCCACAAACTACGGACCGCCGCTGCACTCTGCCTTCCTCTCGCGCTGGCGCTGACCTGGGCCAGTCCTGCCGCTGCGGCACCGGCGCCCAGCCCCTCTCCCGCTGTCACCACCAAGGCCCCTGCGCCCACCGCATCGGCGGCTGCGGCGACACCCAAACCGACGGCGACGGCGGCTACCAGCGCCGCCCCGATAAAGGCAACCGCGCCGGCCAGCACCCCGGCGACCACGGCGGCGCCGGCAACGGCGACCCCGTCAGCCCGTGTGCAGGCCGCCATCGCGCCGGAGTCCGCGCCGGAACAGGGCCAGGCGAGAATGGGCCGGGCCGGCCTCAATCCGGCCTCGACCTCCGCCGCCATGGCCACGACGCAGCAGGTCCCGGTGGCCCAGGCCACCGAGCCCTGGGTGGCAGAGCAGCCCTTCGCCACGCGCGGGCAGCCTCTGGGCCTGGACGTCAGCGGCTGGCAAGGCACCGTCAACTGGTCTTCCGTGCGCGCCAACGGCGCCCGCTTCGCGTACGTCAAGGCCACGGAGGGCACCACCTTCCGGAACAGCGAATTCGGGGCGCAGTACACCGGTGCGCGTTCCGTCGGCCTGCTCCGCGGCGCCTACCACTTTGGCCGCCCCGATGTCTCCGACGGCGCCGCCCAGGCCCGGTTCTTCGTCAACAACGGCGGCGGCTGGTCCCCGGACGGCGTCACGATGCCCCCGGTCCTCGACATCGAGGACAATCCCTACGCCGGCCTCAACCGCTGCTACGGCGCCACGCCCGGGCAGCTGGCCACCTGGGTCAGGGACTTCACCCGGACCGTGTACCGGATGACCAACAAACAGGCCATGATCTACACCAGCTACTACTTCTGGCGCGACTGCCTGGGCAACACCAGCGAATTCAGCAAGGTCAACCCGCTGTGGCTGGCCTCCTACTACACCAACGGACCGTCCGTGCCCGGCGGTTGGCCTACCTACACGGTCTGGCAGTACGCCAACGCCTTTGCGGACGCGTCCCAGACCGTCAGGGCCACGTTCCCCGGCGACCAGAACGTCTTCAACGGCTCGATGGACCAGCTGCGGAAACTCGCTTCCACGCCTGACACCTACCCAATCGGCCTCATTCCCGGCGCCACCCTGCTCAGCGGCAAATGGGCAGGCGACGGCAAGTCCTACACCGGCTGGTTCAAGGACGGATACTGGTGCCTGCAGATGCCCTCGGCCCCGCGGCGCTGCTTCGGTTACGGCAGCCCGGGCGACAAACCCGTCGTCGGAGACTGGAACGGTAACGGCCGGGCCGGGATCGGCATCTTCCGGAACGGCATGTGGTGGCTCGTGGACGACATCAACACCAGGGCCATCACGAAGGTCGTCGGCTTCGGCGTCGGATCCGACACCCCAATCGTTGGCGACTGGAACGGCTCCGGCCGCGACGGGATCGGCATCTGGCGCAACTCCAGCTTCCAGGTCAGCTACAACATCAGCAATCCGGTGGTCAATGAGTACAGCGGCTTCGGGATTCCCTCCGATACGCCGATCGTCGGCGACTGGGACGGCGACGGAAGGACCAGCATCGGCGTGTGGCGCAAGGGCGAGTGGTGGCTCAGCAACCGCATCAAGTCCCCCGTTGTGTCCAACTTCATCGCCTTCGGGATCGGCACCGACCGACCCATCACCGGCGACTGGAACGGGGACCGGCTGACCACCGTCGGCATTGTGCGCGGCAACAACTGGCAGCTGACCAACAGCCTCGCCAAACGGACAGTGGACATCTCCTACTTCTAGGAACAGCGGATGGGGGTTTCCCGCTCAGGACGCCGCGCGGAGCCTCCGGCGGGCCTCGATCATGAGGCGCAGGAGGACCACCCGGGCGGCCAGGATCACGCGGAGCGAACGCCAGCCGCGCGGGGTGGCATTGCTCTCGTGCAGCCTTCGCCGCAGGGTCGAGGCGTCCAGGTGGCCGATCGAGCCGGCCGTGTTGCCCAGGATCGCCAGCCAGAGGTCGTGGGACTCGCGCAGGTACGCGGGCACCGGGACGAAGCTGCCGAGGACTTCACGGCGGAAGGCCATCCCGCAGCCGTAGTACGCGCGGTAGCCCACCAGGATGCCCCAGAGATTGGCCCGGTGGCGGCCGCTGTCGGCCGCGCGGAGCCGGGGAATCCGGGGACGGTCACCGCCGCCGAGCACATCGAAGTTGCTGGCCACGACGGCGTGCGTCGCCAGTGCGTCCAGCATGGCGTCCAGCCGTCCCTCGATCCAGACATCATCCTGGTCCGCCAGGAAGATCGCGGCGCCGCGGCTGGCCCGCACGGCCTGCTCAAAGGAGCGGACGTACCCCTGGTTGGCGGCGGCCTCGATCAGGCGGATCCGGGGGTCGCCGTGCTCCCTGATCCGCGCCACCGTGTCATCTTTTGAAGCATCGTCCACGATCACGATCTCGTCGTCCGGGCCCAGCTGGGCCAGGATCGAGGCGAGCTGCTCCGCCACGAACTCCGCGCCGTTGTACGTTGCCATGCAGATGCTGGCCCGGAGCGGAACGTCGGGCAACAGGTTCTGATCGTTCATCTGCACCATCCTAGGGGACCGCGGGCAGCGCCTTGGCATCCCGTAGGATCGAGGGACGATGTCTAAGAAACAAGGATTCCGGCTCGAATGAGAACCGTACTGCTGCGCCTTTCAGGGTTCACCATTTTGCCCCTGCTGTCCTTGATCACTCCGCTCCTCCTCATCCCCGTCATCTCGGGCTTCGTCGGCGGCGAAGGAATCTCCAGCGTCATCTCCGGGCAGGCGATCGGCACCTTTGCCGCCACCGTGCTGATGTGGGGCTGGAACGTGGACGGGCCGGTCGCCGTCGCCCGGGCAGCCAGCAGTTCGGACCGGGCCGGCGTCTACCTGCGCAGCATCCGGACCAGGCTCATCCTGCTGGTCCTGACCCTGCCCGCCGCCGCAGCTGTCGCCGCGATCGTGGCCGTTCCCGCGTTCCGGTGGGAAGCCGTGGCCATGACCTGCGCGGTCGCCATCGCCGGGATGTCGCCGTCGTGGTTCTGCATCGGCCTGGGCCAGCCCCGGCTGCTGGCCGTCTACGACACCGTCCCCCGCTTTGTCGCCACCGCGCTGGCGGTCCCCGTACTGCTGATCAGCCACCAAATGTGGTACTACACGGGCCTGCTGGCAGCAACGACCCTGGCCTCCCTCATCGTGTTTCACCGGACCTACTCCCCCGGAGGAAACTGGTGGCCCCGCGATCTCCGCGGCGCCGTCCGCGAACTGGGGGCCCAGGGCCGGACGGCGGGCATCAGCCTTGCCGGCAATGCCTATGCCTCCACGCCCGCCCCGATTGCGACCGCCACCACCGCGCCGGCGGCATCGGGCAGCCTGGCGACGGCGGACACGCTGTACCGCTTCGGCCTGTTCACCGTGGTGGCCCTCGGCAACGCCTTCCAGGGCTGGACCCTGGAACACGGAGCGTCCGGCCGCAAGAAGCGCCACCTGGCGGCCATTTGGTCCCATATCGGGCTCGGCGTGATAGGCGCGGCCGTCCTGACGGTCGCCGGACCGTTTGTCAGCAGCCTCCTTTTTGCCGGGCAGGCCCAGGCCACCACCCAGTTGTGCCTTTACTACGGGCTCGCCTTCCTCTTCCTGAGCGCCAGCACCCCGTTCATCCGCAATCTGCTCATCCCGGCCGGCCAACAGGGCCTTGTGCTTCGCTGGACGCTGATTTCGGCCGTGTTCGGGGTCGCGGCCATGATCTATGCCGGGTCCATGGGGAATGCCCCGGGCATCGCCCTGGGCATGGCCCTCAGCGAAGCCATCCTGTTCGTGACCTTGCTGATCCCGGGGTCGAAACTGCTCGCCACAGAAAGCAAGGAAACCGTTGACGCCGAATGATCCATCCCCGACCGTCGCCGCCGTCGTCGCCGCCTACCGCCCGGACCCATCCCTGACCGACACGGTGCGGGCCCTCCAGCAGCAGGTGGGCCACGTCGTCGTCGTGGACGACGGATCGCCCGCCGGGTCCGAAGCCGTACTGGCGGCCCTCGCCGAGGCCGGCGCCCTGGTGGTCCGTCAGCAGCAGAATTCCGGGATCGCGGCCGCGCTGAATGCCGGCGTGGCGGCGGCGCGGGCACACTGGAACCCGGACTTCTTCCTGACACTGGACCAGGACTCCCGTCCCACCGGCGAGTACGTCCGGCGGGGCCTGGCCACCTACGCGCAAGCCAGTGCCGCCGGTGTCGGCGTCGGATTCGTGACGGCCGCCTCATACAGCGGACACCCGATCCCCGTGCTGCACGCCGACGGCCCATTCGTTCACGCCTTCGATCCGATGCAGTCCGGTTTCCTCATCCCGCGCTCCACGGTCGCCAGGATGGGCCCCTTCGAGGAGGCCCTGTTCATCGACGGCGTCGACTCCGAATTCACCATGCGCACGCGTGCGGCCGGGCTCGCCGTACTGGTGGGCGAAGGCTGTGACATCGCCCACGACCTGGGGCAGCGCGAACCCGGCCGGCTCTTCGGCCGGCCGTTGAAGGTGCTGGGCCGGGAAATTTCCTACAATTACCATTCCCCGAGCCGGGTCTACTACATCTGCCGGAACGGGACGCTGCTGACCCTTCGCTACCTGCGTAAATATCCGGGCTGGGTGCTGCGCCGCCTCGTTGAAGAGACGAAGGCCCACGTCCTTCGCTTTACCTTCAGTCCCGGCCGCGGCAAGCTCCTGCGCGCCGCCGCCGCGGGGTTCGCGGACGCTTTCCGGGGCTCCACGGGGCGCATTCCGGCGGAGCTCGAGCGGCGCCTGCGCTGACGCCGGGGGCGCCCGACGCCGCCCGGGCGGCCCGCGCCAGCGAGGACCCTGCACTGAATTGATATAGTTTGGACGATATGAAAGCCCAACCCTCCCCGCGCGTCCTGGTGATCATGCCTGCCTGGAACGAAGGCGCCGTAGTTGGCAGCACCGTGCGTGAAGTCCTCCGCACCAATGCCCGCTACGACGTGCTGGTCGTCAACGACGGCTCCACGGACTCGACGGCGGACGAGGCAGCAGCGGCCGGCGCGACCGTCCTGAACCTGCCCTTCAACCTCGGCGTCGGCGGCGCCATGCGGGCCGGCTTCAAGTACGCCCAACGTCTCGGCTACGTCCAGGTAATCCAGGTGGACTCCGACGGCCAGCACGATCCCCGGAACATCGACGAAGTCCTCGCGGGCCTTCAGCACGCGGATATCTCGATCGGCGCCCGCTTCGCCGACCGCGGCGAATACAGGGTCACCGGCCCCCGCAAGTGGGCCATGCAACTGTTGGCCAAAGTCATTTCGGGCCTGGCCAAGACACGCCTGACGGACGTCACCAGCGGCTTCCGGGCCGCCAACGAGCGCGCCGTCGCCCAGTACCTCGACCACTACCCCGCCGAATACCTGGGCGACACGATCGACTCCCTCGTCGTGGCCATCCGCTCAGGCTGCACGGTCACCCAGGTACCCGTGGAGATGCGGGCACGCCAGGGCGGGAAGCCCAGCCACAACCCCGTCAAGGCCGCCATCTACCTCGGAAGGTCCGTGTTCGCCCTGCTCTTCGCCCTCACCCGGAAACCCACACGACTGGCCACCGTGGCCGCTGAACCGGCAGGAGCCTAGGGATGGGAAATATCGCCGCCTTCCTGCTGGCGCTCGCCATCGTTGCCCTGGTCATCGAAATGCTCCGGCGCAAAAAGCTCCGGGAGAAGTACGCCGTCCTCTGGCTGATCGTCGGCGTCGCCACCCTGGTACTCGCGGCCTTCCCCCGGCTGCTGAACATCGTCGCCGAATATGTCGGTGTCCAGATCCCGTCCAACCTGCTGTTTGCCATGAGCATCCTCATGCTGCTGGGCGTCTGCCTGCACCTGTCGTGGGAAATCTCCGTCGTGGAGGACGAAACCAGGACCCTGGCAGAGGAGGTGGCCATCCTGCGCACCCAGCTCGAGTCCCTGGAGCAGCACCGCCACCTGTC
>NZ_CAKKMF010000062.1 GCF_918697925.1 Arthrobacter sp. Bi26 | reverse complement strand
CCCCCTAACCCACCCGCACGCCCGAAAAGGGCGGCCATCTTCACCTCAGTGAGAAGCCGCCTTTTTCGTCCCTGCCGGGAGGCACTCATCGGCTTTGCGGTGCCGTATCACATCGGCACATCTCAGTCGCATAAGACCCAACTAATTTGGCTATAAAGCAACAACGCCAGGACGCGGATCGCTCTGCACTGTTCGCCGCGAAACAATGACTACGCCCTTCCAACCATGGGAGCCACCATGACAACGCTTTACACCGCAACCCCCAGCAGTAAAACCACCCTCCGCAAAGTCACCGGCGCCGCCGCTGCCGGCACCGTCGTTGAATGGTTTGATTTCGCGATCTACGGATTCCTCGCCCCCGTCATCGCAAGAACGTTTTTCCCGGCCGGGGACCACATCACCGGCCTGCTGCAGACGTTCGCCGTGTTCGCCGTCGCCTTTGCCCTGCGACCCCTGGGCGGCGCCTTCTTCGGTGCCCTCGGAGACCGCATTGGCCGGAAAAAGGTTCTTGCCTTGACGGTCCTTCTGATGTCCGGCGCAACCGCGACCATCGGACTTCTGCCGTCCTATTCCAGCATCGGCATCTGGGCCGCCGTGTTGCTGACCTTGGCCCGCAGCGTTCAGGGTCTGTCCGCGGGCGGCGAGTACGCCGGCGCGGTCACCTACGTGATCGAACACGCCCCCGCAGATCAACGGTCTCGCTACAGCAGCTGGATGCCGGCGGCAACCTTCGCCTCGTTCTGCGGTGCAGCCCTGTTGTGCTATCTGCTCACGGCCAACCTTCCGGCGGAAGCCATGGACAGCTGGGGATGGCGCGTCCCGTTCCTTGTGGCGGTTCCGCTTGGCCTCGTCGCGTTCTACATCCGGCAGAGGCTGGACGAGAGCCCGATGTTTCTGGAAGTGCTCAATAGCGCAACCGCAGTACATGCGCCCCTTCGCCAAACCCTGCGCCTGCAATGGAATCCCATGCTGGCCCTCGGCGGATACATCAGCCTGACGGCGCTGTCCTTCTATACGTTCTCCACGTACATGACCACGTTCCTGCGGGAGGTTGCGCATCTACCGGCCGACCAGGTCCTCATGAGCAACGTCATCGCCTTGGCGTTTGCCGCCGCGATGGCACCGGTCCTAGGCAGGGTCTGCGACAGGGTCGGTCGTCGAACCACAATGGTGGCTTCCTGCCTCCTTCTAGGCGGCCTGGCGGTCCCCGCCTACCTGCTCGCCTCCACCGGGGGATTCGGCAACGCGCTGGCCGGCCAGCTCCTGTTGGCCCTGGGTGCCGTGACGGCCAACGTGGTGACGGCAGTCCTTTTGTCGGAAGTGTTCCCGACGGCCGTCAGGTACACAGCCTCGGCCATCACCTACAACGTCAGCTACGCGATCTTCGGCGGAACGGCACCTTTTGTCGCCACGTTCCTGATCGCCAGTACGGGGAACAAGCTCGCCCCCGCCATCTACCTCACGGCCATTGCCGCTGCGGCGCTGCTGGCTGCTTTCCTGCTGCCGGAAACCAGCGGCCGTTCGCTGCGGGCGTCATCTGTCGCAGAGCAAGATTCCGGGGCTGACGCCGCGGTAGCTCCCGACGGCGAGATGCAGCGCAGGGTCTGAGCTGCGACTGCACCGAGTCTGTGCCGCCGGCCCGCGCACCGGGAAACGCGGTCAATGAACGTGGACTCGACTGGCGGATGTCAGGGTGATTGTGACACCGCTGGTGTTTAGGTAGTCAAGAGTAGATCTCGCACGCGCCCGGCTGGTGTCTTCCAGCCGGGCGTTTTGCGTGGGCGGCCGTTCCCGAAGCCTCAGCCGTTTTTCTTCCAGCGCTTCGGCCACTTCACGTTCATCAGGAGCAAGCCAAGCAGGAGCGCGTCGACGGTCATGATTCCCGCCATGAGATAGGCCCACCCGGCCATCATGGCTTTACCGCCGACCGGCGGTCCGAAGTGCGCGCGTGTACCAGAATGCCCATAACGATCTCCTGACGTGGATCCCCCCAGTCACTCGATAGTCCCCCAAGTGTGCCACCGCGCCGCCCCGGAGGGAACCGCGCCGCTGCCTGGCTCAAGCTTTTCACAAGCTGACGCGCGCACGGCGTAATGAATGCAACTCAGTCTCGTTGACTGCAACGATCGTTCTGCGGCCTGGCAGGTGTCCGCTGAACTCCTCTGTCGCGGTTTCCTCGGAGTAATTTGTAAGACGGAAAACAAAAAGCATTGACTGTGTCACAGGTCACGCCTAATCTGGTGCAACAGCGTTGCACTGATTGCAACCCCAAAACACTTTGGTGGACACATGAGTAACGAAACTTCCTCCCCGGCCCCACTTGCGGGGCCGATCGGCCCGGAGTCGAATAGCGGGCATGGCAGTACTTCCTCCGGACAGGCCACGTTGAGCGGCCGTGTGGGCCCGGGCGGGCAAGATCCCGTGGTCAGCAGGGAGACCCGACGGCGGGTGGTCGCCGCAAGTTTCATCGGGAACTTCGTCGAATGGTTCGACTACGCCGTCTACGGCTACCTGGCCGCAACAATCGCCGCGGTCTTCTTCCCCGAGTCCAATCCCCAGACCGCGCTTCTGCTGACTTTCGCCCTGTTCGCCATCTCGTTCCTGGTGCGGCCACTCGGCGGCTTCGTCTGGGGCCACATTGGTGATCGGGTGGGGCGCCGGACCGCGCTTTCCCTGTCAATCCTGATCATGTCCGGAGCGACCTTCTGCATCGCCCTCATCCCGGGGTATAACGCCATCGGCATCTGGGCCCCGATCCTTCTCCTGGTGGTCCGCGTCGTCCAGGGCTTCTCCGCCTCGGGTGAATACGCCGGCGCGTCCGCCTTCCTGGTGGAGTACGCCCCGGCCAACAAACGCGGCCTCTACGCTGCGGTGGTTCCGGCCAGCACGGCCGCGGGCCTGCTGCTCGGCTCCCTGCTCGCGGGCCTGCTGACCATCCTGCTCAGCGCCGAAGCGATGCAGAGCTGGGGGTGGCGACTGCCGTTCCTGCTCGCCGCCCCGATGGGCCTGATCGGACGCTACATCCGCACCAAGCTGGAAGACACACCGGTGTTCCGCGAACTGGCAGAGGAGGACCAGGCCATCAAGGCCCCGGTATCCAGCCTCTTCCGGAACCACTGGCGGTTGCTGCTGAAAGCCGTCGGAGCCGTGCTGCTCAACGCCGTCGGGTTCTACGTGATCCTGAGCTACATGCCCACGTACCTGTCTTCGGAACTCGGTCTCGGCGCGGCCGAATCCTTCCTGGCCACCACCATCGCCCTGGTGACGTACATCGGGTTTATCTTCCTGACCGGAATGCTCTCGGACCGCTACGGCCGGAAAAAGGTACTCATCGCCGCATCCCTGAGCTTCATCCTGCTGACCGTGCCAGCCTTCGCCTTGCTGGGCACTGGGAACTTCCTGGTGATCGTCCTGGTGCAGATCCTGCTGGGCGGCATGCTCACGCTCAATGACGGCACGCTTCCGAGCTTCCTGGCGGAAATGTTCCCCACCCGTGTCCGCTACAGCGGCTTCGCCGTCAGCTTCAACCTCTCCAACGCGCTGTTCGGCGGCACTGCGCCGTTCATGGCGACGCTCCTGATCGCCGCGACAGCCAATGACCTGGCGCCGGCCTGGTATCTGTCCGGCGCCGCGGCCATCTCCCTGATCGCCGTCGTGCTCTCCCGTGAAACCAGCAAGGAACCGCTGCGCCACGACTAGCCGGCCGACGCCCCAATTTTTCCCCTCCAAAGAACAGCACCGCAGAAAGGCACCACCACCATGACCATCACAACCTCCAACAACGCTTCATCCATCGCCGAACTGGAGCGACTGAAAGTCCTGCACAACGGGCAGAAGGAAAAGCTGACCTTTTCCAACGCCGAATTTGAGCGCCGGCTCGGCGGACTGCGCCGCATCATGGCCGAGAAGGACCTGGACGCCGTCGTCCTGACCAGCTACCACTCCATCAAGTACTACTCTGACTTCCTCTTCACCTACTTCGGCCGGTCCTACGCCATGGTGGTCACCAAGGACGACACCGTGACTGTCACGGCCAACATCGACGCCGGCATGCCGTGGCGGCGCAGCTACGGCGACAACGTGGTGTACACAGACTGGCGCCGGGACAACTACATCTTCGCCATCCAGGAGGCGCTGCGCACCCGCGGCATTAACCCCCGCCGGCTCGGCGTCGAAGACGATTCGCTCCCGCTGGACAACCGGAACAAGATCCAGGCGGCGTTTGCCGGGGCCGCCCTGGTGGACGTGGCCCAGGCCGCGATGCGCCAGCGGATGATCAAATCGGCCGAAGAGATCGAGGTGATCAAGCACGGAGCCCGCATCGGCGACCTCGGCGGCGAAGCCATCCGCAACGCCATCACCGCCGGCATCACCGAATACGAGGTCGCCCTGATCGGCACCGAAGCCATGGTTCACGAAATCGCCCGGACCTTCCCGGATTCGGAAATCCGTGACACCTGGGTGTGGTTCCAGTCCGGCATCAACACCGACGGCGCCCACAACTGGGCCACCACGCGCAAGATCCAAGAACACGACATCCTGTCCCTGAACTGCTTCCCCATGACCTCCGGCTACTACACCGCACTGGAGCGCACCCTGTTCTACGGCGAACCCGACGCCCGCTCCCTGGAACTGTGGAACATCAACGTAGAGGTCCACAAGCGCGGCCTCGAGCTCATCAAGCCGGGAGCTGTCTGCAAGGACATCGCCGCCGAGCTGAACGAGATCTACGTGGGTCACGGACTGCTTGCCAACCGGACGTTCGGCTACGGACACTCGTTCGGCGTCCTGAGCCACTACTACGGCCGCGAAGCCGGACTGGAACTCCGCGAGGATATCGACACCGTGCTGGAACCGGGCATGGTGGTCTCCATGGAACCCATGATCACGGTCCTGGACGGACAGCCCGGCGCCGGCGGCTACCGTGAGCACGACATCCTGGTGGTCGGTGAAGACGGAGCCGAGAACATCACGAAGTTCCCCTTCGGCCCCGAATACAACATCGTGGGCGCCTGACCCCCACACCCCCAACAAGGGACGGACAGAGAAGCGGCGCCACGTCCACCGTGGCGCCGCTTTTCGGCCTTCATACGGAATGATGGTAGACACCATGACCCCAGCAGAATCTCCCGAGACTACCGGAAACGGCGACACCAAGGGCACCTCCGTCATCGTCAACGCCATCGCCGTACTGCGAACGTTCACGCCGGACGAACCGCTGCTCGGCGTCACCGAGATCGCCAACCGGGTGGGCCTGCACAAGAGCACCGTTTCCCGGATCCTGGCCACCTTCGAACAGGAACACCTGGTGGAACGGGACCCGGAAACCCGCCGCTTCCGGCTGGGGCTGGGACTGATCGCCGTCGCCGGACCGTTGCTGGCCGAACTGGAAGAACGGCGTGTGGCCTACCCGGTCCTGCGTGAACTCACCGAACAGACCGGCGAAACCGGCGCCCTCATGGTGTGGAACGGCGCCGAATCAATGTGCGTGGAGCAGATCGCCAGCCACCACCAGATCAAGCACGCCACCCCGCTGGGCGCCCGGTACACGGATGCCATGAGCGCCTCCGTGCAGGTCTTCCTGTCTGCCGAGGCCGCCGAACGTGTCCGTACGCTCCTGCGCAGCGGAGCGATCAGCTACCCGGGACTCGATGACGCAGGCCTGGACGGCTACGAGATGAAGCTCAAGGATGTGGCGGCCCGGGGCTGGGCCATCAACTATGGCGAATCCTCCATCGACGAAGTGGGCGTGGCTGCTCCCGTCTATGACCACCGCGGCGACGTCGTGGCGGCTGTCCTGATCTCGGCGCCCCGGTTCCGCGTCTCCCGCGAACGGCTGCAGGGACTGGGCGAAGCGTGCGCGGCTGCGGCCGACAAAATCACCAGGCGGCTGGGCGGCCGCGCGTCCCGCAGCAGCGACTGACGCCGGGCCGGCAAGCGCAGCCCACCCGCCTCAGTTCAGCCGGGCCAGCCGCGTGGCCAAATGCAGCGCCGCGAGCCGGCCCGTTCGCCGGGGGTCGCCGCCGCACAGCTCGAAGATCCGCTGCAGCCGCTGATGCATCGACTGCCGTTCCACGTGCAGTTCCCTGGCCGCCTGGGCGGTGTTGCATCCGGAATCCAGCCAGGTGGCCAGGGTATCGAGCAGTCGCGAATTGCGTTGGGCATCATGGTCCAGGAGTGCGCCAAGTTGCCGGCGCACGAAGTTCCGCCGTTGCTCGGTGTCCAGGCTTCCCACCGCGAGGCGTTCGACGGCGAAGGCCTCGGAATCGATCACGGGACAGTGCGGGCCTGCTGCCCCCGCCGGTGACTGTCCCAGCGTGTCCGCCAACTCCAGCGTGAGCCTGGCTTCCGACAGGGACCAGGGAGCTTCCGATATCCCGGCGGACATCGGGCCAACGGCAACGAGCGTGTCGGCCAGTGCGGGCAGCCCACGCAGGCCGGCCAGGAGTGCGTGCCGGCTTTCGCGCGGATTATCGCCCGGGAGGACGGCCACCGCCAGGAGCTCGGCGTTGTCGACATAGGTGGCGCTCGGCTGCGCCCCGCGGGTCAGAAGACGCTCCACGGGAGCCCGGAGCTGTTGGAGCATGTCGGACCGGATCACGATGGCCAGGAGCGCGGCAGCCGGCGGAATCCCCGCCGCGGAAGCCAGCTGCTGGAGCCGCCAGGCCTGGCTGCCGGAATCTATCGCGCGAAGCAGGGCCGCCCCGGCGACTTCCTTGAGCCCGGGAGACATCCGCTGCAACAGTGCCAGGGCCAGGATGTCCACTGAGCGGTTCCCGGCTGTACGGGCCAGGTTCTCGTCCTCGCCCGGCGGGATCCGGAGCAACAGCTGCGCAGCGAGAATGCCGCGGATCGGAACGTCGATGTGGATCAGGCGTGCCTGCTCCTGCGGCCCCAGGGCGGAGGCGTCGGCGTCGGCGGCCTCCGGCTGTCCCGGGGTTGCGCTGGCCAGGGTCGCACCTGAGACGGACGTCAGGGTCACCTCGGCATGGGTGATACCGGCCAGCACGGCGAGAATCCGGTCCAGGCCGCCGCCGTGTGCCAGCTCGACGGCCATCGCGTGACTGGCCTCGTCTGCCCGCCGCAACTGGGACACCGAGTCGCTGACCAGCATCGAATTGATGGCCTGCATGACCCCGACAAACGGCACCACACCGCGAAGTTCGATCAGCGGAAGGCCGGCTGCTTCGGCGGCCGCCACCATCGAGGACGGCAGCGACGGAAGGGCCGCCCCGGTCTCGATGGCTACGGCCGCCACACCCCGCTCTGCCAGCTGGCGAACGTAATTGACCTGCCGCTCCTCAGAGGCGAGGGCGAGAGCTTCCCCGCCTGTCAGCAGAAGCTCCCCGCCGGCCAGCAAGGGCGCGATGTCGATGATTTCACTGGAGTGGATCCACCGCAGCTGGGTCCTGGCGGCAGCCCCTGCCGCTGCCCGGATGATGGGATCGGCGGCCGCCAGCGTCGGATGGTTCAGGGCGTCTTCAAGACGAATGGACATGACACTCCGTCGCGTTGATCTACGTTTATTTGGACACATTGTATATGGTCGAATGTGGCCTGCGACACATAATCTTGAAGGAATCCCACACACCCCCGGAGGCTCCCAATGCGTCAAAAAACCCCAGCGGCCCCAGCCGGCACCGCGCCGGTAGCCGGTGAAGACCACGAAGCGTGGCTACACCCCATCCCCGAATCAGAGCGGACCCGCAAAGTGTCCGGCCAGTTCTGGATCTGGGCTGGAGCAAACCTCGCCCCGATCAACTGGGTGCTCGGAGCGCTCGGCATCCAGCTCGGCCTGGGGTTCGCGGACACGGTCACCGTCCTCGTCCTTGGAAACCTGATCGGAATGCTGCTCTTCGGGTGCTTTGTCCTGCTGGGCCAAAAAACGGGAGCCACCGGCATGGTGCTGGCCCGCGCCGCCTTCGGACGGCGCGGAAACTACCTGCCGGCGTCCATTCAGGCCCTTCTGGTGATCGGCTGGTGTGCCGTCAACACGTGGATCATCCTGGATCTGGTCATGGCGCTGTTCGGAACCCTGGGATGGGTTGACCCGGAGGCCCACAACTATGCATGGAAGATCGGCATCGCCACGTTCATCATGGCGGCGCAGGTAACCATTGCCTGGTTCGGCTACAAGGCGATCGCGGCGTTCGAGAAATGGACCGTCCCGCCGACCATCATCATCCTGACCGTGATGTCCGCCGTGGCCTGGTTCGGCATGAAGATCAACTGGACCTACGCCGGCCCTGCAGGCCACATCCTGGAAGGCTCGGAACGCATCGCCGCGATGAGTGCGGTCATGACGGCCATCGGCATCGGCTGGGGCATCACCTGGTTCACCTATGCCGCGGACTACTCCCGCTTCGTCAGCACCACGGTGCCCAAGCGCAAGGTCTACCTCGCGTCGGTGCTGGGCCAGTTCATTCCCGTCGTCTGGCTGGGCATCCTGGGGGCCAGCCTGGCCACCAACACAGGGGAAATAGACCCCGGCAAACTCATCGTCCTGAACTTCGGCGCGCTGGCTCTGCCCGTGCTGCTCATGGTGCTGCACGGCCCGATCGCGACCAACATCTTGAACATCTACACCTTTTCCGTCGCCACACAGGCACTGGACATCTCCATCAGCAGGCGCAAGTTGAACCTGTTCGTCGGCGTCTTCTCCCTGGCAGTCGTGATCTTCTTCATCTTCCAGGAAGACTTCGCCACGGTACTGGACGCCTGGCTGATTGGGCTGGTCGCCTGGGTGGCTGCCTGGGGCGGGGTCATGCTGGTCCACTACTTCTGGATCGAGAAACGCTGGCCCGGCAACCCAGACAGGCTCTTCGACGCCGTCGGCACCAAGCGGCTGCCCGGCGTGAACCCGGCCGGCATCGCCTCCCTGCTCATCGGCATCTTCGCCACCTGGCTGTTCATGTACGGGCTGGTGCCGGCCATGCAGGGGCCCATCGCCGTCGCGCTGGGCGGATGGGACCTGTCCTGGCTCGCCGGGGGACTGGCCAGCGCCGCCGCCTACGCCGTCCTCGGACCGCGGTTCCACCGCAAGTTCCTGGATGTCCCCGCCCCCAGCGAACAGACCGCAGATTCACCTGACGCAACCGGCCTTCCGGTCACGTCAACCACCCCCGCCGTTTAGCAGGAGATCAACCCGTGAACTTCTTCCCCGCCTTTGCTGACACCGCCCATCCCATCACCTGGCCCGACGGCCACCGTGCCGCGGCGTCCTTCACCTTCGACGTCGACGCCGAATCCTGCACCATCGCCCATGACCCGCAGAGCACCAGGCGCATGTCGCTCATGACGCACCAGTCCTACGGGCCCAAGGTCGCCGTCCCGCGGATCCTGCAAATCCTCGAGCGACAGGAGATCCAGGCGACGTTCTTCGTCCCGGGCTTCACGGCCGAATGCTACCCGGACGTAGTTCGCCGGATTGCGGACGGCGGCCACGAGATCGCCCACCACGGCTACCTGCACGAACACATGCAGGGCATCGACGCCGCCACGGAGGCACGGTACCTGGACCGGGGCCTGGATGCCCTGGCCAAGGCCGCCGGCGTCCGGCCGACCGGCTACCGTGCACCGTGGTGGGAGCTCAACTGGCATTCCGCAACGCTCCTTGCCGACCGCGGGTTCCTCTATGACTCAAGCCTGCTCGACGGCGACGCGCCCTACCGCTTCAGCGTTGCCGAGGGGGACCCCCGCGACCTCGTGGAAATCCCCGTCGACTGGGCTCTGGACGACTGGGAGCAGTACGCCTTCTACCCGGGCGTCACCGGAAGCGGTGTCATCGAAAGCCCGGCCAAGGTCCTCGAAATGTGGACGCTGGAGGCCGAAGCGCACCACGCTGCCGGGAGCTGCTTCGTCCTGACCAACCACCCCTTCATCTCCGGCCGGCCGTCCAAGGCCGTGGCCCTGGAACAGCTGATGGACCGGGTTAAATCCATGGACGGCATGTGGGTCACCACCATGGAGAAGATCGCGCAACACACGCGCGACTCAGTCGAGGAGATCCACACCCATGCCCGCGTTGCCGTGCCCGGATTCCCGGACACCGGCGCACGGTTCACGCCGGCCGCCGTGCGGCAGCCCCAAGGAGCCCCGGCGCGACGCGGGGCCGAAATCTAGGGCACAGTTTGGCCCCAGGAAGCACAGGTCCCCGGCACGGCCCCTCACCAGAAGGTGCCGTTCCGGGGACCTTCCTGTGTGGACGTCCGGTCTCATCGGCAACCGGGGCAGTTAGCCGGTCTTCGCCATTGCGTAGGCCACGGTGCCGTAGGCCAGGGCGCCCGACATTTCCTGGAGCAGTTCCGGGTTGGTGTTGGCGATGGTGTCGCAGGCTTCGTGGTAGCAGGGATCGAGGTCCTTGCCGGCCACCCCGCCATAGGTCTGGGCCTGGGCCTGGGTCTTTTTCTTCTCATCGCCGGTGAACAGCCCGCCGCCGGGTATGCCGGCCGAGAGGAAGGCGTCGTAGTCGGACCCGCCGTCAAAGGGCGTCGTCTCGGCGGGCAGCGCGTTCTCCTCGAAGTAGCGGAAGAAGATGTCCTCGATCGCCTTGGACCCGGCGGGACCGGCGTGGCCGAAGTCCGTGCCGTCCCCGTCATGGACGGAGCGCACGCCGTTGGGCGAGGCCACCATGTCCACGTTCAGGTTCACCGCGGTCTGGCTGAGCTCGGCCTGGCTGAGCTCGTCGACGTAGTGCTGGGACCCGTAGAGGCCGTCCTCCTCCCCGCCCCAGAACGCGAACCGGACCCGGTTGACCGGCGTGATCCCGGCCTCCTTCATCCACCGCGCGGTCTCCAGGACCGCCGCCACCCCGCTGCCGTTGTCGTCAATGCCCGGGCCCTCCTGCACGGAGTCCAGGTGCGCGCCGACCACCACGGTGTGCCCGGCATCGCCGCCGGTGTCGGCCCGGATGTTGAAGGACTCCACCGTCTTCCCGCGCCGGCCGTCCTCTTTGAACGTGAAGGCCTGCCGCACCGGCGCATACCCGGCTGCCCGCAGCTGCTCCTCGACATAGCGGGCCGATTCCTCATATCCGGAGGTGCCCGACGCGCGGTTGCCGCCATTGGCATCGGCCACCCGCTGCAGCGCCTGCATGTGCCCCGCCATGTCCCGGGACTTGAAAGCCGCCAGCACGCTGCGCGCGTCCACCGTGCTGACGGGCGCCAGCTGCGGCACGGCAACACTGGGGCTCGCGGACTTGGCGGGCTTGGCGGATTGGCTCGGCGCGGCACCGGACGGGGAGCCGGCTGCTGTCCCGGACGTACAGGCCGACGTCGATAGCAGGACCAGGGCGAGGAGCGAGGGAAGTACATGCTTGCGCAGAGTGATAATGCTGGGAGCCCATCACTAGTCGGTACACGTTCGCTTGATTTGGCTCGATTAGTCAAGACGCTCGCCACTGATGCTCCAGTAAGTCGCGGCCGCCATCGCCCGGCAAATACTCCTATCAGGTCGAACCATTCTCGGCCTTGCGGCTGTAACTTCCATAGCGCCTCGCTGTGAATCTGCTGTGCATATTGTTTGCTGCCATGACATGGCCACCGGGCATGTCCGGAGCTTAACCGGTAGTGGGCGCCACAGACAGTATCTGCAGCGCCCACTCCCGTGGCGGTCCCAACTGGTGGGGGTGGCCGTTACGCCAGCATTCCCTGAACGTCGGCCGCTTCCGGGTACGCCGTTTGCGTGCCCTTCCTGGTCGCTGCCAAGGCCGCTGCAACGGATGCGAAGGCGGCAGCGGCCGGGAGCGATGCGCCGGCGGCAAGGCGCGCAGCCACGGCGCCGGTGAACGCATCACCCGCTCCGGTGGTGTCCGTGGCCTCAACCCTGGTGGGTTCAATGCGGGTGATGTGGTCCCCAGCCCCAGCCCCGGCCCCGGTCCCGGAGTCCAGGACGACGGAGCCGTTGGCCCCCAAAGTGACCACAACGCGGTGCAGTCCGCGATCGGCGAACTTGGCCCGGACCGGCGCCCATGCCGCGGTGTCCGCGTCGGCGTCGGGTACGGCGGTGCCGCCCAGGAACAGCGACGCCTCATGCGCGTTCACGAGCAGAACGTCGCAGAGATCTGCGAGGCTCGCCGGGATCTCGGCGTACGGCGAGAGGTTGAGCAGAACTGTCGCACCGGCGTCGTGGCCCAACCGGGCCGCGGCTTCGACCGTGGCGAGGCCGACTTCGAGGCACAGGCACACCACGGACGCGCCCTGGAACACTTCGATGGAGGCGGCAACATCCTCCGGCGTCAGCGTGCCGTTGGCCCCGGCCGAGATGATGATGTTGTTCTCACCGTTCGCGTCTACGGAGATGACGGCGACGCCGGTCGCGGTATCGGGAGCGCGGCGGACGTGGGAAATATCCACGCCCGCCCCGGCGGTGGATGCCAGGAGCATGTTCCCGTTGCTGTCGTCGCCGACCGCGCCGATCAGGAAGACCCGTCCCCCGAGCTTGCTCGCGGCGACGGCCTGGTTGGCGCTCTTCCCTCCGGGGTTGACCGCAAAACCGTTCCCGTGCACTGTTTCGCCGG
The DNA here is from genome assembly GCF_918697925.1 of Arthrobacter sp. Bi26. Taxonomy (GTDB): domain Bacteria; phylum Actinomycetota; class Actinomycetes; order Actinomycetales; family Micrococcaceae; genus Arthrobacter. The sequence goes on along the minus strand of NZ_CAKKMF010000062.1, from coordinate 19,816 downwards.
GGAGCGGGAGCCTGTCGCAGTAGATGGTCAGGTCCGCGTTCAGCGATCCGACGACGACGATCGGGGGCGGGGTCGGGATGGTCATTTTGCCTCAGCTTCTACGGGCTTGGGAATCAGCAGTGATGCAGCGAATGCCGCCACGGTGATGATAAGTCCCACAACGATCGCGGTCAGGTAGGAAGCCTGGGCATCGCCCAGTGCGGAGGAAGCCACGAGCGCCGCCGGCAGGACCAGGAAGCTCAGGCCCGCGCCCAGGTTGAACGCGCCGGCGTTCATGCCGGGGAGGAAGCCGGGGTTGCCTTCGGGGGAGAGGACAACGCCAAGGCCGTTCAGCATGATGTTGACCGTCCCCGCGTACATGATGCCCAGCAACGCTGTTCCGGCAATCATCATCGGCAGGCTGCTGAGACCGTAGAAGGCAATGACGGCCAGGGCCACGACGCTGCCGGCCATGCCGATCCGCAGCACCTTGGTGTAGCCAAGAACCGGGGCCAGACGGCCGCTGATGGGGCCGACCACCCACCCCAGAAGGGCATAGGGAGTGAGGATGATGAGTGACATTTCGGTGGGTCCCACGCCGAAGCCCGGGGCCGTGGCCTGCACGTAGGCGGGGACAATGCCGTTGATGACCGCGAAGACGCCGGTCATGGTCAGTGTTGTGGTCAACAGCGGCGCCCACGTCGAGCGCTGACGCAGGTGGGCGGTCTCCACCATAGGCTGCGGCGTGCGCTTTTCCACGATCCAGAACCCGCAGAAGGCGATAGCGGCAACGGCGATCAGGCCGATGGCCAGCGCAAGTGTGCCGGGAGAAAACGCGCCGACCAGCTTCGAGGCCTCGTTGAGGGCTGTCAGCAGGGCGCCGACCGCGATGACGATGAAGACCACGCCGGGCCAGTCCATTTTGGTGCCCATCGCTGGCTTGCTTTCACCTGCCAGGAGGGCGACGAGGCCTGCCGCCACGACGGCCAGTGCGACCATGAGCCAGAAGATGCTGCGGAACCCGAAGTGTTCGGCGAAGTAGCCGCCGACAAACGAGTCCACACCGGCAACCCCGCCGTTGACGGCGGTGATCAGGCCCATGAGGGCGCCGTACTTTCGCGGGTCGCTGACGGCCGACCGCAACATGATCAGGCACAGCGGGACGGTGGGGCCGCTGACTCCCTGGACGATGCGTCCGACGAAGAGCCAGGTGATGTCAGGGGCCATAGCCGCGATCAGGGAGCCGACAGCCATCATCACCATCATGCCCAGCAGGATCTTCTTGCGCCCCACAATGTCACTAAGGCGCGGCAGGAAGAGGGAAAACAATGCCGCCGCGGTGAAGAACCAGGTCTGCGACAGGCCGATCACGGCCTGATCCGTGTTGAGTTCGTTGCCCATCGTGACCAGGGCAGGGCTGAGCATTGAGGCATTGAGCTGGAAAGCAACGCAGGCCGTCAACAATGCGGCGGTGAGGGCAGTAACACTTCTGCGCGTGGTCTTGGATTCGTAGGTCAGGGTGCTCATGAGTTGGCTCCTCCGGTCCCTGCGCCGATGCTGACGGCAGCGGACGGGTCCACGTCGCCGATGCGCACCAGCGCGTCGGTGACGAGGTCCCAGAACTTCCCGTGGTCGAGGTCCACAGCCACGGAGGTGTGGCAGTCCGCCGGTGCCGGGGCCCGGAAATCGGCCACGGTCATGCCAAGCGTCAACCGGCCCTGCAGCTCGATGTCCACCGCCACTTTGCGGGTGGACATGACCGTGGGATCGATGACGTAGGCCACGGCGCAGGGGTCGTGGACGGGCGGGTAGTCAAAGCCCTGGGCGTCCTTGTAGGTCTTGGTGAAGAATTCCATCAGTTCCAGCACGAACTGGGCCGGCCTGGTCCCCACGGCAGCGATTTTTTCCACGACTTCGGGGGTCGCGAGGGCCTGGTGCGTGAGGTCCAAGCCGACCATGACCACCGGCCAGGGTTCGTTGAACACAATGTGTGCGGCCTCGGGGTCGATGATGATGTTGAATTCGGAAACGGCGCTCCAGTTGCCTACGTGGTACCCGCCGCCCATGAGGACAACTTCTTTCACGCGTTCCACGATGCGCGGTTCCTTGCGGGCCGCCATGGCGATGTTCGTCAGTCCTGCCGTCGGCACCAGCGTCACGGTGCCGGGCTCATGCGCCATGACGGTGTCGATGATGAGATCGACGGCGTGGCGCGGGTCCAGTTCGATACTGGATTCGGGCTGGGCGGGGCCGTCCATGCCGCTGTCACCGTGGATGTCGGGGGCGGTCTCGATGCTGCGGACCAAGGGCCGGTCGCAGCCGGCGGCGAAGGGGACGCCGGTGATGCCGGCAATCGTGCCGACGGACAGGGCGTTGCGGGTGACCCTTTCGAGGGTCTGGTTGCCGACGACCGTCGTGACGGCGAGCAACTCAATGTTCGGATTGCCGTGAGCCAGCAGCATGGCCACGGCGTCGTCATGGCCCGGGTCGCAGTCCAGGATGATCTTCCTGCGTTCCGGGTTCAGGGTGATGGGATCCACGTAAATATCTCCACGTCGTTGGGGGTCCGCCGGGGCGGTGCGATAAAGCGTTCAGAGTGAGTTTGACACTGTCCCGGAGTCAACGTCAAGCGCTTAACGTTCATTACGTCAAGCGCTTGATGTATTGCGGCGGGTGCGACGCACCCCTCCCGGCTACGATCGAGGTATGGAATCCGGCGAACAAGTGCACGAACTTCGGGGGCGCACCCCGCGCGTCACCGCGGCGATGGTGGCCGAGCGGGCCGGGGTCTCCACGGCAACGGTCTCCCTGGTGGCCAACGGGAAGACCCAGGGGCGGGTGTCGGAAGACAACATTTCGCGGGTGCGGGAAGCCATTGCCGAACTTGGCTATGTGGTGGACAGCATTGGCAGTTCGCTGGCCAAGGGCATCAGCTCGATCGTGATTCTGGTGGCACCGGACATCTCCAACCCATTTTTCGCCAAGGTCATTGCCGGTGTCCGCGGCGCCCTGGGCGCCAACTACCAGCTCCTGCTCTCCGTCACGGACGCCGGCGAGTCCCCGCGCGTCGATGATGTCCGCAAGCTCCTGGCTTTGCGGCCGGCCGGGCTGCTGGTGGATGCGCCCAGCGCGGCGTTCCTTCAGGAACTTTCCGCAGCCGGGCCGTTGGTCCTGCTGGACGCACCCGGCTTGGAGTCCTTCGCCCCGTCGGTGAACCTCGACGTCGGGCACGGCGCCCGGCAGCTGGCCCGGCACCTGGCGGGGGCCGGACACAAACGGGCGGCGTACATGGACAGTGTGACCGGCACGGCGACCTTCGATATCCGGCGGGCGGCATTCCTGGAGGAGTCCGCGGCGGTGGGCATCACCGTGGCCGCGGACCATGTCATCGGCACCACCATTGACGTCGGCGCCGCCGCCGGAGCATTCGCCGCGGCGTGGCCGAGTTGGCAGCGGGACGGTGTTACCGCCGTCGTCTGCGCCACCGATACCCATGCCTACGGGGTGCTGCAGGAAGCCCGGGTGGCCGGCGTCCGCATTCCGCAGGAGCTCGCCGTGGCGGGCTTCGATGACCTGCCCTATTCGGCCACGTCCAACCCGGGCCTGACCAGCGTCCACCTCCCGGGCGACGCCCTCGGGGCCAAGGCCGGCGAGCAGCTCCGCAGGCTCATGGAGGGCCAGGCCCTGGAACAGCCCCAGCTGATCCTCCAGGGCTCGCTGATGGTGCGCGGTTCCACGGAACCGGCCAGCACCTAGAAAATCGGACTGAGCCCAACCGCGAACGTCTCACCGAGGAGTTGTCAGCATGACAAACGCAGCCGCCCTGACCATCCAGAACGCCCGGATCTTTGACGGACATTCGCCCGAGTTGGCAAGCGGATCCATCCTGTTCCGGGACGGGGTCATTCAGGAGACCGGGGACGTCATCCCCGACGGCGAGGTGATCGACGCCGGCGGCCGTGTAGTGGTGCCCGGGCTCATTGATGCCCATTTTCATGCGTACGCCGTTGGTCTGGGCGGCCTTGAGGTTGAGCGCTCGCTCCTGAGCTACACAGCCCTGGTGGGGGCGCGCCGCTTGGGCGCCGCGGTGCAGCGGGGATTCACAACCGTCCGCGACGTGGCCGGCGGGGACAGCGGGCTCGCCCGCGCCATCCGCAGCGGCCTGGTCACGGCTCCAAGGTACTACTACACGGGTCCGGCTCTCAGCCAGACTGGTGGCCATGGGGATCCCCGGTCCGCGGATCTGGACGTCTGCTTCGATCACGGTCACATGTGCGCAGTAGTGGACGGTGTGGACAACCTGCGCCGGGCAGTCCGTGACCGGTTCCGCACGGGAAGCCATGCCATCAAGATCATGGCTTCCGGAGGCGTCGTCTCCCTGACCGATCCCATCCGCCTACCGCAGTATTCAGCAGAAGAAGTCCGGGCGGTGGTGGACGAGGCCACCCGGCGCAACAGCTACGTTGCGGCCCATGCGTATTCACCCGAGGCAATCCGGCATTCCGTGGAAAACGGGGTACGTTCCATAGAACACGGGAACCTCCTGGACCGGGACACGGCGCAGATGATGGCCGGGCACGGAAGCTTCCTCGTGCCGACGCTTGCGGCCTACGATGCCATGAGCCGAAGGGGAGTGGGGCTGGGTCTGAACCCCGTTTCCCAGGCCAAGAACGCCGAGGTGCTTGAGGCTGGAAAGGTCGCTGTGGAACTGGCCCTGCAGGCCGGAGTCAAAGTGGGCTTCGGATCTGACCTGATGGGGGACCTTGAGGACGATCAGCTCGTCGGCATTCGGCTGCAGATCGAGGCGGCGGGGGTGTTGGAGACGCTGAGGTCACTGACCTCGGTCAACGCGGAACTTCTTCAGGACCCAAGCATCGGGCGCATCGGACCCGGGATGGCAGGCGATGCCGTGATCCTGGACGGCGACCCCTTTGCGGACCCGGCAGTTCTCTGGGACCAGGACAGGCCGAGGACTGTTATCCACGACGGCCGCATCATTCAGTGATCCCCGCGGCTCACGCGGCGGGTGTCGGGTGGACCATGAGGTGTTCGAAGCTACCGATCGAGGAATCGAGCGTGGTCTCACGTCCCCCGCCGGTTCGGGCGCATTCTTCATGATCCGGCCAGGGGCGGTCCGTGGATCTGGAGATGCGCGGGAGGGCAGCGGAAGTCGGCGTTAGGGGAGCGCGGGACAGGAATCCCGTTGTTTCTTAAAGCAATACAACTGTTGACTAGTGAGCAACTTCACAGTTAGAGTTGCGAAACCGAAAAGCCGCCGGAAGGCGGACTCGAGATCTCCAGGTGGAATGGATGGCGCGCGCGAACCGCCGCTGTCCCTTCCTCTTTTCCCTGCGCCACACGCCACCACACGCACCGCACCCCACCACGCCCGCAATCCGGCGCGCCTTCTTTCGGCGTGCCCGCGTACATGAGAGGCACTGTCCCCCATGACAGAATTCCGTTCCACTCCCTTTGACCGCAGGCAGCTCCTCAAGGCGGCAGCACTGACGCCGTTTGCGGGTCTGGCGCTCTCCGGCTGCGCGGCCAAGCCCGCCGAAAGTGCCGCCGTGAACAAGACGGTGACGGTCACGTCCTACGGTGGCTCCTACAACGACCAGCTGACCCAGACGATCCTGGACCCGTTCTCCAAGCAGTCGGGGATCCAGACGACGCTGCTGGCCAACACCAGCCTGGCCGCGCTCAAGGCCCAGGTCCAGTCCGGCGACGTGCAGTGGGACCTCGTGGAAATCACGGCGCCGGAGTATGAGGTAGCCGTGGCCGAGGGGCTGCTGGAGAAGTTCGACTACGACATCATCAGTGACAAGGGACTGCCGGGATACGCGAAGGCCGAATACGGCATCAAGTACCTGAGCTTCCTGTTCGTCATGGCGTGGGACCAGAAGGTCATTTCTGACGCGCAGGCCCCGAAGGACTGGGCCCAGTTCTTCGACCAGGGCAAGTACAACACCAAGCGCTCGGTGTACAACCAGCTGTCCGACAGCTCCGTCCTGGAAGCCGCCCTGCTGGCCGACGGTGTCCCGTTCGACCAGGTCTACCCTCTCGACGTCGACCGGGCCCTGAGGGTCCTGGGCCAGCACCCGGGCAAGGACCGGCTGCTCTACCACGCCGCCAACCAGGAGCCCATCCAGCAGCTCACCTCCGGCGAGGTCTCCCTCTCCACCAGCTTCAACAACCGCATTAACGCAGCCCGCAATGACGGCGCCAAGCTGAACTTCTCCGCCGAAAACGCCGTCCTCGCCGGCGACTACTTCGTGGTGCCGAAGGGCGCCAAGAACAAGGAAGCCGCCTTCAAGTTGATGAACTTCATGTCCAACGACGCGGAGGCCGGCGCAGCGTTCGACAAGGTCACCAACCTGACCCTGGCCAACACCCCGGCGCTGTCCAAGCTGCCGAAGGAAATCGCGGACACGCTTCCCACCAGCCCCCGGCTCGCGGACAAGATCCTGGTCCGCGACGACAAATGGTGGTCGCAGAACCTGAAGAAGACCGAGCAGCAGTTTAAGCTCTGGCAGGCCAGCTGAGATGAGCAACGCAACCCTCGAACGGACGCGGCCCCGCGGCCGCGGTGCGCCGCCTTCTGCTGACGCACCCCGACGGCGGCGCAGCGGCTGGTGGCTGCTGCTGGCCCCGATCCTTGCTTTCGACGTCGTGCTGTTCCTGACGCCGTTGGGCAAACTTGTCGGCGCAAGCTTCGCCGACAACGCCTACCAGCGCGTCCTTGAGGACCCGCTGGTGGTGCGCGCACTGGTCAACACCCTGACCATCAGCCTGGCGAGCACCGTCGTCACTGTGGTGCTCGGCTACATCATCGCCATGGTCCTGTGGCGGGCCGGAACCGTCACCCGGGTGATCCTGTTCGCCGTCGTACTCCTGCCGTTCTGGACCGGCATCCTGGTGAAAAACTTCGCCTGGGCGGTCCTGCTCCAGGACAACGGCATGGTGAACGCCTTCCTGCAGGGAATCGGGCTTACGGGTGCGCCGATCCCGTTGCTGCACAACCGGTTCGCCGTGATCGTCGGCATGGTGCACTGCCTGCTGCCGTACGCGGTGTTCCCGATCTTCTCCTCGCTGGCCTCGATCGATGACCGGCTGGGGCTGGCGGCCCGCTCGCTTGGCGCACGGGAAGGAGCCGTGTTCCGCAGGATCACGCTGCCGCTGAGCATGCCCGGCATTTCCGCCGCCGGGCTGCTGGTCTTCATCATCAGCACGGGCTTCTTCATCACGCCCGTGGTGATGGGCGGACCAGGCGACATGATGATCGCCAACCAGATCGACTACTACGCCCGACAGCTCACGGACTTCTCCGGGGCCGCTGCTCTGGCCGTCATCCTGACGGTCATGGTCAGCATCCTCGTGGCCGTCTACCAGCGCGTCCTCAAGGCAGGAGGCCAACATGAAGACAACTAATCCGCAGCACCGCCTGCTGGCGCTTCTTTCCATCCCGGCCTTCCTTTTCCTCGTCATTCCGACGGCGATTGTGGTGCCGGTCGCGCTGAACGACAGCCGCTACATCACCTTCCCGCCGGAGGGGATCTCCTTCGCCGCCGTGGCCGGATTCTTCGCCGACCGGGCCTGGACCTCCGCCCTGACGGCCAGCCTGCAGTCGGCGGCGATCGCTGTCGTGATCGGTGTGCTGCTGGGCGCCACCGCGGCGATCGGCCTTCACGGGCGCAAGTTCCCCGGCCAGCCCGCAGTAGTGGGTCTGATCCTCGCGCCGATGATCGTGCCGACCGTGGTGCTCGCGCTGGCCTTCTACCAGTTCTTCATCTCGATCGGCATGGTGGGCAGCATCGTTCCCATCGGCCTGGCGCACGCAGTCATCGCGACCCCCTATGTGTACCTGACCACCCGTGCCAGCCTCGCCGGGCTCAACCCGGCCCTGGTCCGGTCGGCGCAGAGCCTCGGGGCAGGTCCGCTCTCCGTCCTGCGGCACGTGTATCTGCCCATCATCCTGCCCGGCCTGATTTCCGGGGCGCTCTTCGCGTTCTCGGTCTCCATCGATGAGACGGTGATGTCCCTGTTCATGCAGTCCCCGGGTGCCACCACCTTGCCCGTCAAGATGTTCACGGATATCCAGTTCAACCTGACCCCGAAGATCGCGGTGTCGTCCGCCCTGCTGGTCAGCGTCGCCACAATCGGGCTGCTGCTCCAGGTCCTGTTTGTCCTCAAGCGCCGTTCTTCAACCCGGATGCTGCCGCTGGCCGTGTCCGCACAAACGTAAGGAAAGTCGATGACCGCATCAGTGATTTCCGCGGAGTCAATTCCCGGGACGGGGAGAGCCGCCCAGGGCGCCATTGAGCTCCGCCAGGTCAGCAAGCACTACGGCGACGTCGTTGCCGTGGACGAGCTGGACCTGACGGTTCAGCCTGGAGAGTTCGTGACCCTCCTGGGCCCCAGCGGCTCCGGCAAGACGACCACCATGATGATGGTTGCGGGGTTTGAAGAACACACCGCCGGAACCGTCCTCATTGACGGCAGGCCTGTGGACTCGCTGCCGCCCCGGGACCGCAATCTCGGTGTGGTGTTTCAGAACTATGCCCTGTTCCCGCACATGAGCGCGCTGGAAAACGTGGAGTTTGCGCTCCGCATGAGGAAGGTGCCGCGGGCGGAACGGCGCCAGCGCGCGGAGGAAGCCCTCGGGCGTGTGGGACTGGGCAAGATGGGCGGCCGGAAGCCCCGCCAGCTCTCCGGTGGGCAGCAGCAGCGGGTGGCGCTGGCCCGGGCACTGGTTTTCAACCCGGCGGCCCTGCTGCTGGATGAGCCGATGGCAGCCCTGGACAAGCGCCTCCGCGAGCAGATGCAGGAGGAAATCAAGACCCTGCAGAAGAGCCTGGGCATCTCCGTGCTGTTCGTGACGCACGACCAGGACGAGGCCATGGCCATGTCGGACCGGATCGTGGTGATGCGGGACGGGAAGATCGTGCAGTCCGGCCCGCCGGAGGAGGTGTACAACCACCCCATGACCGACTGGGTGGCCAGCTTCCTCGGCGACACGAACCTCATCCCGTGCACCATCGTGGAGCGAAACGGCGAGGAGGCAGTTGTGGACCTCGGCGGACTTGGCCTGGCAAAGGTCCGGGACCGCGGGGCCAGCGGCGAGAGCTACGCCGTCTCGATCCGCCCGGAGCACCTCAAGTTCAGGACGCGGGCTTCGGCCGGCAACGGATGCGCCGCGACCCTGGTGTCCTCCACGAATCTGGGCGCCACGGTCCGCCACCGCCTCACGGCCGGCGGCCACGAACTCCAGCTCCGCGAGCTGAGCTCAGACAGGGGCACCCGGATCCTGCCGGATGAGGAGCTGTGGGTGGGCTGGGACGCGGACAAGGCCCAGCTGCTGGTCCTGGAGTCCTGAACCCGGAGCCGGTCAGGGGTTGGGCCGGTTCCGCTGTTTCTCTCCGGGGGACATGCCCTGCTCCGGCGCCCAGGGATGGACATAAGCCCACTATGTCCATCCCTGGGCCGCACCGTGGGGCATGTCCAAATGCCGGAGGGGGACATGTCCAGTCAACGCAGGCCTTTGGGGACATGCTCATTGCAAGGCAGCACCGTACAGAGCAACAGAGCAACAGAGCATGTCCCGGGCTGGCGCGTGGCGCCGGACCAAGGGGCATGCCCTCCGCGCCGTGGGGCATGTCCATTCCGGGGGGAGCCGGGCCCAGTGCAGCCGCAACCGGCCACCGTTTGCGCTCCGCCACGCACACCGTGCCCAAAGCCCTGGCTTGGCAGGGCCGGACCTACAATGGTTTCGATGATGCCAGGACATATTGCAGCTGCTGATGGAAAGAACGTGCTGAGCGTCAGCGCGGGCATCATCAGATCGGTTTGGCAGCCCGGCTCGTTTGTTGATGTCCACGACGCCAGGGACGCCATGCGGGCCGTAGCGCAGGTCAGCGGCGGAACACCGATGCCGATGCTCTCCGAAATGACGGATGTGGAGATCAGCGCGGCCGCCAGGTACGAGTTCGCGCAGACAACAGGGGTCTTGGCGATCGCCGTGCTCGGATCCAGCACTGTGGATCGCGTGATTGCGGCGGCAATGAGCCGGCATACCCGGTACCCCCACGAGTTCTTCACTTCCGGGGACGACGCCATGGCCTGGCTGAACAACTTCACCTCCAACGGCGGCCAGCCCGATGGATACGCGGACGGCATTTCCGCCCTGGCGTGACAGCTCCGGCCTGCTCCGTGCGGTTAGGCCTTGTCCACCGTAGAAGCTGCCTCGGCCTCCTTGACCTGCCGGTTGGTCGCGGCCCAGCTGGCCAGCAGCCGCAGCGCATCCTCCGACGCGGAGCCGGGCTCGGCGTTGTAGACCAGCAGGGACAGCCCGGCGTCGGCCGAGACATCCATGGCCTCGTACATCAGGTGGAGGTCCCCGACCACCGGGTGGTGGAGGTGCTTGAGCCCGGTGTAGTGCTGGCGCACGTTGTGCGCGGCCCACAGGGTGCGGAATTCCTCGCTCCGGGTCGATAGTTCGCCCACCAGGTCGGTCAGCCCGCGGTCGTAGGGGTCGCGGCCGGCCTCGGTGCGCAGGATCGCGACGGTGTCGTTCGCCGCACGCTCCCAGTCCGGATAGAAGCTGCGCGAGCGGCCATCCAGGAAGATGAAACGGGCATGATTGGCCGGGCGGGCCGGACCCACATACATGTCCGAATACAAGGCATAGCCCAGCGGGTTGGCCGCAACGATGTCCATGCGTCCGTTCCGCACAAATGCGGGCGCGTTGGTGATTGCGTTCAGCGTCAGCTGAACGCTCCGTCGGACGGACTCCGCGGGACGGGGGCGACGGCGGGTCCGGCTGCCCGGGGCCGCCGCCCGGGCCAGATCGAAGAGGTGGGCCCGTTCGGCGTCGTCGAGTTGCAGCGCCTTTGCCACAGCATCCAGCACACCCTCCGAAACGCCGGACAGGTTTCCCCGCTCCAGCCGGGTGTAATACTCGACGCTGACGCCGGCCAGCATCGCGACTTCCCCGCGGCGCAGCCCCGGCACCCGGCGCTTGGCGCCATAGACCGGCACCCCCGACTGCTCGGGGGTGATCTTCGCCCGGCGCGAGGCAAGGAATTCGCGGGTCGCGTCTCGATTATCCATGCCATCAACGTTAGGCCTTACGGCCCGCTGAGGGAGACCCTGCCAGTACCCCTATCAGCAGGGACTCCCTCAGCGTTGCGAAGACGGGTTTGATGGATGGTGTTCCGTTGAACAACCCCCAACGATCAACAAGCAGGAGATTCATTGCTTACCGTCAACGCTTACGCATCACCTTCCGCGACCGAGCCGCTCGCCCTCACCACCATCGAGCGCCGCGACGTGGGCCCGCACGATGTCCTGATCGAGATCAAGTTCGCCGGGATCTGCCATTCGGATATCCACACCGTCCGCGGCGACTGGGGTCCGCAGACCTATCCACTGGTCCCCGGCCATGAAATTGCCGGGATCGTCACCGAGGTCGGTTCCGCCGTGACCAAGCACACCATCGGCGACCGCGTCGGCGTCGGCTGCATGGTCAACTCCTGCGGCGAGTGCGTTAACTGCCTGGCCGGCGAGGAACAGTACTGCCTCAAGGGCATGACCGGCACCTACGGCGCCGTCGACCGTGACGGCACCATCACCCAGGGCGGCTATTCCACCCACGTCGTGGTGGACGAAGACTTCGTGGTCACCATTCCTGAGGGCATCGAGCTCGACGTCGCCGCGCCGCTGCTGTGCGCCGGCATCACCACTTACTCGCCGCTGAACCACTGGGGCGCAGGCCCTGGCAAAAAGGTCGCGATCGTCGGCCTGGGCGGCCTGGGCCACATGGCAGTCAAGATCGCCCACGCCATGGGCGCCGACGTCACCGTCCTGTCCCAGTCGCTGAAGAAGCAGGAAGACGGTCTTCGCCTCGGCGCGGACCACTACTACGCCACGAGCGACGAAAACACCTTCGCGGAACTCGCCGGCACCTTTGACCTGATCATCAACACGGTCAGTGCCGCGATCGACATCAGCGCCTACCTGCAGCTGCTGTCCCTCGACGGCGCCCTGGTCAACGTCGGCGCGCCCGCGGAACCGCTCCCGGTGAACGTGTTCTCCCTGATCATGGGGCGCCGCTCCTTCGCCGGCTCGGCCATCGGCGGCATCCGCGAAACCCAGGAAATGCTCAACTTCTGCGCTGAGCACGGTCTGGGCGCCGAGATCGAGGTCATCCCGGCCGCGAAGATCAACGACGCCTACGAGCGCGTCCTGGCCTCCGACGTCCGCTACCGCTTTGTGATTGACACCGCGACCCTGAACTAGGACGCCGAACCAGGCCTCCGAGCCCGGGGACGCGGCCTCCGGTCGCGCCAGCCAGTCAACACCCAGACAAACACCCTGTGAGGAAATGACAGTGGAAATCCAAGCCAAGAAGCCAAGCGTCAAGGGACCGGCGCAGATGTTCACCGGCGACGTCTGGTTTGACGTCATCGCGGCCCCGCAGCCCGAACCGTCCCGCATGCGCGTCAACGCCGTGCACTTTGCCCCGTGCGCCCGCACGGCCTGGCACTCGCACGCCGTTGGGCAGACCCTGCACGTCACCGAAGGCGTCGGCCTGGTCCAGGCCCGCGGCGGACAGGTGACGGAGATCCGTCCCGGCGACACGATCTACACGCCGCCGGGCGAATGGCACTGGCACGGTGCCGCGCCGGACCATTTCGTGACCCACCTTGCGATGTGGGAAGCCCCCGCCGAGGGCGGCGCGGAGTCCGAGTGGGGTGACCTCGTGACCGACGAGGAATACAACGGCACCAAATAACACAGCTGCGCTTAAACCTCCGGTACTGCCGGTGCGGGGCCCTGCCGCCTGCGAGGGGACGGGCCCCGCTTGGCGGGCCAGCTGCCGGCGGCCTTCTGGCGGTTGCCGTTAAGCCGTTGACCCCGAAGTTTTGACGCTGAAACGGTGCCCGGCTACGACCCGGGCGCGGCCGGGACCATCCAGAAACCGGCGACTTCGCCGGCCCCGGGCCCGGTCATACGGCGGTCGGCCTGGGCCTGGACCGGGCCGGCCGCAAGCTCCACCTGTGCTTGGGTGGCCTTGCCGCAGTCGAGTGTCAGTTCGAGTTTCCCTCCGTTCCGGAGGCCGTCCTGGGAGATGGAAATGTAGCTGGTCGGTGCACCGACGCAGGCGGCGGTGACCGTGTAGGTCCCCTTCGCCAGGGCCTTGACCGACTTGCGCAATCCGCCGCCGCCGATCCCGCCGACGCCTTCCAGGACGATCCCGCCCGGCCGGGCGCCGAGGACCGCTCCGAGGTCATCCAGGTTGCGCTTCTCCGCGGTGGCGACTCCCGGGTCCACCGGTGGCGGCAGCGAACGTGCCGGCCGTCCGGACCTGGTGGGCGCCGCCGTCGGATCTGACAGGTCATCGGTGTATTCACACCCGGCCAGGCCTGCTGCCGCGCCGGCCACAGCCAACAGCAGCGCGGTGCCGCGCATCCAATGTCTTCCCCGGTGGAGTGACTTGCTCAGTGACATGCCCTGAGCCTACTGGCAGACATGCGGGCACTCACGCGTCGCCGCTGGTGCGCCGCGCGGGCAAGGCAGCGGGCACGCCCGAGCGGCGCCCGCCGTCGGCTGCTGGTGAACGGGCTGCTGGTGAACCGGCTATTGGTGAACTGGCTATTGGTGAACAGCGAAGACTGCAGCGAAGTAGATCGTGGATACGAGGGCCAGGGCAGCGACGCCGTAGCCGATCACGAGGGCGGTGAGGGCCAGCCCGCGTCCCCGCTCACCGCGTGCCTTGATCTGGCTGAGCGATGCATGGCCGGCTCCGACGGCGAAGACAGCGAGAACCGCCACACTGGCGACAGCGGTGCCGATCACGGCCAATGCAGCAAGGGCCAGCGACACAATGGCCAGTCGGTTATAGTTCGTGCCCTGGCGCGTTTGTTGCGCAGACAACCCCACGAGTCCCCCTTCTCACGTAGCTGGGACGAGTCTAGTCCTATGGTTCACAGCGGCGGGGATCCGTCAGAACGCGCCCAGCGTTCGTGATCTATTGCCCCGGGGCCCGGTACGACGGCGTCTTCTTGGCTGCCGCGTCGAGGTCCTCGGCTGACATGAGCGGTTTCAGGTGCAGGTTCACGGCGCCGGTGGAATTGATCATCAGCGACAGGGCGACGGCGTTGGCCTGGTCGGGGATATCGAAGACCCCCACGACGTCCGTCTCCCCGAACGCGTAGTAGAAGCTTTCGAGTGAACCGTCCACGGACTTGAGGGCCTCGACGACCGCATCACGCCGCTTGGTGCCGCCCTCACGCATGAGGCCCTTGATCCCGTCGCCAACGTAGTTCGCTTCGAACAGATATTTGCTCATCGTTTTTCCTATCCTGTGACGCCCAGGACATCGGCCTCCGAAGCGTGCCCGCTCCCAATAATGGAAGGTCCGGGGCTGGTCCCAGAGTGGGGCCTGCCCACATGCTAGGCCTTCCGCTCCACCCATACAACGGTTTATTGGCGGGCCCCGAGTGCGCCCGCCGGGCTATCCGGCCCTACCGCCCGCCGGAGGACTGGAACATAATCGCCCTATCAACCCCGTACGGACAATGGAGGCGATCGACGTGTCTGTTTACACGCTCGGAATCTGGCTGGTGCATCCCGGCCGCGAGAACGATTTTGTGCAGGCCTGGCGGGACCTGGCCAGGAAAACGAAGGAGGATTTTCCCAACGCCAAAGCCGTGTTGATGCACGACCGCGACGTCAAGAACCGGTTCATCAGCACCGGCCCCTGGGAATCCCTGGAACAGATTGAGCAGTGGCGGGATTCGGCCCTGTTCAAGCAGGGCGTCGAGGCAATGAAGGACATGCTGGAGCATTTCGAGGCGCGCACACTGGACGAGGCCGCCAGCATCGGCTGGGACGCGACCGATATGTGAGTTTTCCGGGAGCCGGGTAGCCGCCGGCTGCCCGGCGACACATGCTATTCGGCCTGCAGCGCCTCAAATACCGCAGTCAGCAGGACATCGTTCCGGCCCCAGACGGGATCGAAGATTTCCACGTACCAGGCATCCGCCAGGACGAGGGCCAATGTCTCGTTGGTCTCGGCCGCCCAGTCCCTGAGCTGGTCTTCCCCGACCGGCCCCTCGCTGCTTCCGAGCACGGTTACGACCTCGTCGTCCTGGACGGTGGCCGGGATAGAGGCGCTGCTCGTCTCACCGGGGGCGTGCGCGACCGTCACCAGTCCGGTCCGGGTGGACAACGCCAGGAGGGCCGACGCTGTTTCCGGGCTGCAGAAAGCCGTCACGTAGGCGCGCTGCGCGAGGCCCCCGGCCTGGACGCCCGGCTGCGATTCCTTGGTGAAGAGCCCGTTGCGGTTGAGCCGGGCGAGCTCTCCGGCGATGGACGTGGTCTCGTCGTCGAACCCGGGCGAGAAAACCCCCGGTTGGTATTCGCTGTTGCCCTCCAGCCAGCGGGCGGTCAGCTCGCCTGCCGCGGGGATGGTGGTGGCCTGCCGCCAGACTTCGCGGTCCGCGAGAAGCCGGCCGAAACTGTCCCGTTCCGTCGTGAACCTGGCCTCCGACATTCAGGCCTCCTTTGCTGTGGGATGCGGTGCTGGGTGCGTCTGCGGGGCGTGGTGCTGCAGGAAGAGTGACAACCGTTCGCAGCTGACCTTGAGCGCCTCCAGTTCACGCCGGCTGTAGTCCTCGATGATCGCGTTGATGCGCTCGGCGAGGTGCTCGTCGTCGACCTCGAACTCGTGGGTAAGTGTGACCACGGAGAGCCCGTCCGCGGGCCGGATCTCCCAGTCGCCGCCGAGCTCCCGGAGCGGGGGTTCGAGGTCCAACTGGTGGAACTCGGCGCGGTGGCTGGCGGCATCAAAGACGCGCCAGCCGTGGCTCGAACTGAGCGAACCGTTGGAAACCACCGACGTGCGGAGCTCATGCGCGGTGTCGTCGCCGCCGACGCGCTCCGAGTACACCGTCAAGCCGTCGAGGTAAGGCCAGTGTGAGGCGTCCCGCAGCATGCTGAAGACAAGGTCCGCCGGGGCGTTGATGCCGAGCCGGTGCGTGGTCTGGTGCGTGCTCTGGTGCGTGCTCACTGACAAGTTCACCCCTCCTGTGTCGTGCTGTCACCCTGCAGGTCTTCTATGCAGGCTAGGCCAGTTGCGGCCCGCCGTGAACAATTCCTTCCCGCCACGTCACGCAGGGCAATCTTCGGTAACACTGGGCGTCCGCAGGCAGCGTCCGCGGACGCCGGATGAACGGGTATTACCGCCTGTATCCCTTGGTTTCACCCGGTTTCACGGCGCTTTGACCGGCTTTCGCGCGCCCCGGATAGTTGCTGGCACCAGCACCGCAGACCACCACTTTCAAGGAGAAACCATGTCGAGTCTTTCGTTCAAATCAGGCGTCGCCGTCGCGTTGGCGGCCACCACTGCCTTGGGTCTCGCGGCCTGCTCCGATCCCGGCGCCGCCGCGGACGGCGGCACGTCGGCGGCGCCGTCGTCCTCCTCCGGCGTCAAGCAGTTCAACCTCTCCCCGCAGCAGGACCGCATCAAGGCCACTGTGGATGCCGCGGCCGCCGCGCTGGTCCCGGACGCCATCAAGAAGGACGGGAAACTGACCGTGGCGGTGAGTCCGTTCGCGGCACCGCTGGCCGTATACGCTACGGACAACAAGACCCCGGTGGGCAATGAGGTGGATCTCGCCGTCGCACTGGCCGAGTCGCTGGGCCTGGAGGCCGATATTGTCCCGACCGCGTGGGCCGACTGGCCGCTCGGCGTCGACTCCGGCAAGTACGAGGCCGTGCTCTCCAACGTCACCGTCACGGAAGAGCGCAAGCTCAAGTTCGACTTCGCCAGCTACCGCGAGGACAAGCTCGGCTTCTACGCCAAGGCGGACAGCAGCGTCACCAGGGTCGAATCGGCCCCGGACGTCGCCGGTAAGCGCGTGATCGTCGGCTCCGGCACCAACCAGGAGGCGATCCTGCTGCGCTGGGATGAAGAGAACAAGAAGAACGGCCTCAAGCCTGTGGAGTTCCAGTATTTCGACGACGACTCCGCCTCCCAGCTGGCCGTCCAGTCCGGCCGCGCGGACCTCACCTTCGGCCCCAACGCCACGGCGGCCTACAAGGCGGCCACGGACGCCAAGACCAAGCTGGTGGGTCTGGTGGACGGCGGCTGGCCGCTGAAGGCCAGCATCGCCGTCACCACCAAGAAGGACAACGGCTTCGCCGCCGCGGCCCAGGCCGGACTGAACCACCTGATCCAGGACGGCAGCTACGCCAAGATCCTGGACCGCTGGGGGCTGTCCGAGGAGGCCGTAGCGACGTCGGAACTGAACCCGGCGGGCCTGCCAAAGAAGTAGCCCGCTGCCCGGAACGTCGATTGCTCCGTAACCGCCCTTCTGAGTCTCGAAAAGGGCGGCTACGGAGCAATCGATGGTGCTTGCTTAGGCCTGTGAGATGACGGAGTCCGCATCGACGCCGGCAGCTGTGCGCACCGGGGTGGCCAGGCCGAGGTTCTCCCGCAGCGTGCTGCCCGCGTACTCCATGGGGTACACGCCGCGCTCCTGCAGTTCCGGCACGAGGTGGTTGACGATGTCATCGAGTCCGGACGGGATGAGCCACGGCGAGATGTTGAACCCGTCGACGGCGCCGGTCCGGGCATACTCGGTGAGCCGGTCCGCGACCTCGGTGTACGAGCCGGTGAAGGTGGAGTCACCCCGGCTGGTCTTGGCCGAGACGAACTGGCGGATGGACAGGCCCTTCTCCTTGGCCTCGGCCCGCCACTGGTCGGCCAGTTGGCGGGCCTTGGCGCCATGGAAGCCGCTGCCGCGGGTTTCGGAGGTTTCTTCCACCACGGGGTCGATGTCCGGCAAAGGGCCGTCGGGATCGTAGCCCTGCAGCTCCCGGCCCCAGAACTGCTCGAGGTACGCGATGGCCTGCTGCGGGCCGATCTGCAGGCTGCGGACCCAGGCTTTCTTTTCGAGCGCCTCCCGCGGTGTGGCGGCGAGAATGAACTCGCTGGCGGGCATGATCTTCACGTCGTTGGCGCCCCGGCCGGCCCGAAGCGTGCGCTCCACGATGTCGCGGCGGAATTCGAGCGCGTCATCGAGCTGCGGGTGCGCGGAAAAGATGACGTCCGCCTGTCGGGCGGCGAAGTCCCGGCCCTCGGGCGAATCCCCGGCCTGGAACAGCACCGGCCGGTACTGGGCGCTGCGCGGCAGCCGCGGAGTGACGTCCACGGAGTAGTGCTGGCCGCTGTGGCGCACCCGCCGGACCGCCCACTCCGCCGACCACCGGGCCGCGGAGGCTGAGCCCGCGACGGCGGCGTCGCCCCACGCGTCCCAGATGCGCTTGGCGGTTTCCACGAAGGCCTCGGCGTGGGTGTACCTGTCCGCGTGGGCCAGGTAGCCGCCGCGGCGGAAGTTCGCGCCGGTCCAGGCGTTGTCTGTGGTGACGATGTTCCAGGCCGCGCGGCCGCCGGAGAGCAGATCCAGGGTGGAGAGCCGGTGCGCCAGGTCTGCGGGGTCGTTGTAGGTGGTGTTCTGGGTAGCGACCAGGCCGATGTTCGTGGTCACGGCCGCGAGGGCGGCCAGCGCGGTCTGTGCGTCGGGGCGGCCGGCGACGTCGAGCGCGTGCGGGCGGCCGAGGTGCTCGCGCAGCCGCAGGCCTTCGCCGAGGAAGAACGCCGCGAACAGGCCGCGCTCGGCGGTTTGGGCGATGCGCCGGAACGATTCGAAATCAGTCTGGGAGCCGGACTCGGCGCTCTTCCAGACGGTTCCGGAGTTGACGCCTTGGAAGAACACGCCCAGCTGGAGCTGACCTGACGCGGTGAATTCAGCGGTGGGGTGGCTGATGTGGCTCATGGTGAACTCCTTAGTTTTCCCTGCCGGGGGCAGTTGTTCCGGCTGTCACGGCGGCATACCGGCTTGCTGGCCGCGCCAGTCCCAGCTGCTCGCGGAAGGTGGCGTCCGGCGTGGTGGGCGCCAGGAGTCCGCGGCGGCGCAGCTCCGGCAGCACCAGCCGCGACAGTTCCTCCAGATCCGTCTCCAGCACCGCGGGGTGCAGGCGGACGCCGTCGGCCCGGGCCAGTACTTCGGCGAGCAGTTCGGTCAGCTCAGCCGCCGTCCCGACGAAACGCGCCCGCCGGCTCTGCCACGCTGCGTGGCCGTTCAGCCGGTCCAGCCGCTCCGCGGCGGCCTGGCCGCGGGAGTCCAGCACGACGTCGAGCTCGGCGATCAGCGCGGGCCCGGTCCCGCCGGCGGCGAGTCCTGCCCGCGTCGCCCCGAGCTCGGCGGCCAGGAGCTCGGGGGTCGGGGCCGAGACCAGGAGCGCGTCGGCCGCCCCGGCCGCGACGGCCTCCGGGGGGAGGAGCCCGGCCGGGGCGAGCACAGGGAGCTGGCCCTGGGGTGGCCGCGGAATGATCGACGGACCCTTGACGGAATAGCTTCCGGTCTCGGCGTCGATGTAGTGCAGCTTGTCGACGTCGAGGTAGCGACCGGTGGGGACGTCACGGATTACGGCGTCGTCCTCCCAGGAGTCCCAGAGCCTGCGGCTGACCTCGATCGAATCGGCGGCCTCCCGGGAAAGCCGCTCCCCGCGCGCGGTGTCCCGTCCTACGGCGGCGGCATCGGCTGCGCTTGGTGAGGCGGCCACCAGCCAGCCGGCCCGTCCGCCGGAGACATAGTCCAGGCTGGCCAGCTGGGTCGAGATGTGGAATGGCTCGGTGTAGACGGTGTCCACTTCCGGGATCAAGGCGAGGGAGCGCGTCACGGGACCGGCGAACGCCGCGCGCTGCAAGGCGTTGAGCCGGGCCGCGGCGTCCGGGCCCAAAGGATCGGGGTGCGGGTGGTCGGGGTGGGGG
>NZ_CAKKMF010000061.1 GCF_918697925.1 Arthrobacter sp. Bi26 | reverse complement strand
GTGCCGGGGCATACGGGCCAGACGTTGCAGCAGCATCCGATAGGGGGTGCGCCGGTCCAGGGGATGGGGGTCGTTCCACCGTTCAGCAAACACCGCCAGGACATCTGCCACCACGGGGCCACGCAGTTCGAGGGCGGCATCGTGCCAGGGGGGTCGTTTCCCGTACCGGGAATCCATGTCCACCGCTTGCGGATCTCCCGCGTGGTCGGCATCGTCTCGACGGGTGTGGGAAAGGTCGATCCCGCCAACGAACGCGACGTCCCGCGACGGGTCGTCGCGATGGCGGATGACGAAGATCTTTTGGTGGTGGGAGCCGAACAGGCGTACACGCTGATCCAGAAGCACCTCGCCGCCGGCGTCGTTGACCTGACGACTTAGGAGCTCATTGGATCGGCCGCTGATTGGGGCCGATACACGCTCTCCGTGGGATCTCCAGACAAGGCCCCGCACTTCCACTCCCGCGCGGGCCAACGCCGCGAGCACGTCGCCGATCGAAGGTCCGTCCGCCAGCAGCCGCTCGTCGGCGTCGCCACGCCAGTCGGTGAACCACACGCGGTCTCCCGCCTGCAGAGCCGTCAACTCCTCATGCAGTCGGGCGAAGTAGGTCGCTCCATGAATCAGGGGCCGCACTAGATTGCCCTCCGACCAGGACGGCGATCCGGCACCGCCCGCGTGGACGTCTGTGGCCAGATTCCCCCGCTCAGCGCGACTCAGAAACCACGTACCAGCATCACTGTCCACTCAGTCCTTCCTTCGGGGCCCGAGGCCAGGCTACTAGTGTCCGGTCTCCAAAGTAGCCTACGACTGTGCTGACTAGAATGTCAGCGGCCGGGTCGTTAGCGCCAGGTATTAGCGGATTAGCGGATCAATGCAGCGCGACGCCGGCACTGGCTGACGCCCGGAGATGTCTGTTACGGCCTGCCATCAACGGCCAACGACCAAGGCTGGCCGCGGCGCCGCGGCCGGCAGAGGACAGCGGCGGCACGTGGGGCCGGGCGAACAATGTCCAGGCCGTCAACGACCCCAGCCACGAGGAGCACAAGGCCTACCGGGAGTAGCTGGGAATGATCCCACACGACACGCTGGACCCGAAGGCTTCGACAATGACGAGGTCAACGAGGACCCGACCGACCTCTCCTGAGGGCTACCCAGATGGCATCCAGTGCCGTTGACGCAGGTGTTGAGTGTCACAGGCCGCCGTAGTACCGTGACAACCACTGTCAACACGCATCACACGGACTCGGGAGCGATCATGGCATATATGACACGTGGGCTGGTGGCCGTCACGGCGGCCCTGGCATTGAGCGTGACCGGCGGCGTCGTCGCCGGCCCAGCGTTCGCCGATCCGCGGGAGACGGGAAAGACCGCGACCGCTACCGGGTACGGTGGCGCGGTGAGCACCGTTGATCCCGAAGCGTCGGCTGCAGCGATCGAGGTACTCCGCAGGGGCGGCAACGCGGCGGATGCAGCCGTCGCCGCAGCCGCAACCCTCGGTGTGACCGAGCCGTACAGCGCCGGGATTGGCGGTGGGGGCTACTTCGTGTTCTACGACGCGAAGACCGGCGACGTGGGCACGATCGACGGCCGCGAGACTGCACCGTCAGCGATGCCCCACGACGCGTTCATCGACCCGGCGACCGGGCAGCCCTACCGCTTCACGCCCGAACTCGTCACGAGCGGCGTCTCCGTTGGCGTCCCCGGCACGCCGGCCACCTGGGAGCGTGCCCTCGACAGGTGGGGCACGTTGAGCCTTGGCGATGCCCTCAAGCCTGCCATCAACGTGGCGACCCGTGGGTTCGTGGTCGACAAGACGTTCCGCCAGCAGACCCTCGACAACAAGCCCCGGTTCGAGGCGTTCACCTCGACCAGCAACCTCTTCCTCCCGGGTGGCGACGCCCCCGCCGTCGGCAGTGTCTTCCAGAACCACGACCTCGCCGAGACCTACCGGCTCCTCGCCAAGAAGGGCACGGACGGCTTCTACGGCGGCCCGCTCGCGGCCGAGATGGCGGCCACGGTGCAGTCTCCGCCCAAGACTTCCAAGACACAGCTGCCGGTCCCGGCAGGCCAACTGACGACGGCGGATCTCGCCGCATACCGCGCCCTGGATCAGGCGCCCACGCACGTGGACTACCGCGACCTGGACGTCTACGGCATGGCGCCGTCCAGCAGTGGCGGCACCACGGTCGGCGAGGCGCTGAACATCCTGGAGCCGTCCAACCTGTCCGGGATGTCCACGCCCGGCGCCCTTCATCACTACCTCGAAGCCACCGCACTTTCCTTCGCGGACCGTGGCAAGTACGTGGGTGACCCCGCGTTTGTCGGTGTCCCCACCGCTGCGCTCACTGACCCGTTGTTCGGCAAGGAGCGCGCCTGCCAGATCGACCCGCTGCACGCGGCGGCCAAGCCGGTTGCGCCGGGGGACGTGTCCTCGTACGACGGCGCGTGCCCGGCTGCCGCTGTGGCGCCCGCTGACGAGAAGGACACCGAGAACATCTCGACGACCAATCTGACGGTCGCGGACAAGTGGGGCAACGTGGTGGAGTACACGCTCACGATCGAGCAGACCGGCGGGTCCGGCATGGTGGTGCCCGGCCGCGGCTTCCTGCTCAACAACGAACTGACCGACTTCTCGACCGTATACAACCAGACCGACCCGAACCGGATCGAGCCGGGGAAGCGTCCGCGCTCGTCCATGTCGCCGACCATCATCCTCAAGGAGGGCAAGCCGTTCCTCGCTCTCGGCTCGCCCGGCGGTTCTACCATCATCACAACCGTCCTGCAGACGATCCTGAACCGGGTTGACCTGGGCATGACCATCTCCGAGGCGATCGCTGCACCTCGTGCCTCGCAGCGCAACACGGCCAAGGTCACGGCCGAGCCCGAGTTCATCGCCGCGCACGGCAGCCAGCTGGCACCCTTTGGCCATCAGTTCACGCCGTCGGGGGATGCATTCACCTCGGCAGCGGAGATCGGCGCCGCGACCGCCATCGAATTCCTGCCGGACGGCGGCATGGTCGCAGCCGCCGAGCCCGTGAGGCGCGGGGGCGGATCCGCTATGGCACTCAAGCTGCCGCCGCGGTAGGGCCGCACAGTCCAGGACGGGCTGCTCGTTTTCGATCTGCAACCACCACCGGCTCCGGCGCTACGACCGGCGACTCCTGCCCGCGGCACGGACTTCGGACCCTGAACCGACAACGGACTATGGCTAAATCCCTGATATTGATAAATGGACTTCCTGGCTCCGGGAAGACCACGCTCTGCCGGCAACTCGGTCAGGCCTTGTCCTGGCCCGTCATCGCCAAGGACAAGCTAAAGGAAGCACTTGCAGACATCGCTTTTGGGAATGTCGGAACGGCGGGCGTGGGCAGATCGCGTCTGAAACGATGTGGCAGCTGGCGGCGTCGATCCCACCATTCGACTCTTGTAGGGCAGGGAGCGCACCCCTAGCGTGACCCTTGCACGTCAACTGCTTCACAGATTCGGAGGGGAAGCTATGTACGTCGTGGTAGAGACCTGGACAGCGAAGCCCGAGTTCCTCGCGGCGCCGCTCAAAACGAAAGAGGATCTCTTCGCCGAGATCAAAGCGGCGATGGTCGAGATGGCGCAGGTGGGAATCACCACGCTGGGCTGGGGTTCTGTCGACCGATCGGCCGGACAGAGCGCGGACTACGACTGGTTCGCGGTGTGGCAGGCCCCAAACGCGGAGCTCGCGAACGCCTTCCTGCAAGGTGTCGAGCGTTCCGGTTGGTACACCTGGTTCGAGCAGGTCAATGTGCTCGGCGAACTCCGCACCGTCGACGCCGTCGCAGCGGAGCACCTAGCCCTGAAGGGGGAGGACGTGCACTGACGACAGTCGGTGCGCCGAAATGCCATCCTGTCCTGATCCTCTGGTCGAACAACATCAACTCTCCAAACTGTGCGGTGGTTGATTACGCCGAAGAATCTTCTGGCAGGTCCGGGAAGTTCTTCCTGCTCTGCGCGTGCAGCGACTCGAACTTGAGCTGGTTGCTCGCAACGTTGAGCTGTTCCGAAGGGAAGGGCTGGGGAATACCATGCCTTTATGGACACCAGGCTGTTCGTCTACCTCAGTTACGCGGACGCGTCCGCCGCATTGGATTGGATGCAGCGGGTCGGGTTTGACGTTGTTCGCCGTCAGGACGGAGATGGCGGCCAGGTCCTCCACGCTGAGGTTCGCATGGGTGAGGCAGTGCTGATGGTGGCGAGCAACGATGCCGACTACCAGCGGCCTGCCCTGATCGGCCGATCCACGGGTCAGGGACTGTACCTTCTCGTCGAGGATGTCGACGAATTCCATCGGAAGGCACTGGCCGCCGGCGCTACGGCAGTGATTGACCCCGAGAACACCGAATGGGGCACGCGGCGGACCAGAGTTCTTGATCCCCAAGGGCAGGAATGGAGCGCGGGCACGTATGAACCTGGAGTCATGTGGTGATTGCGCAGTTTCCATGAGGCCTTTCCCGCAAAGTTGGCGCCCGAACGGGTTGCGACGCTGCAAGAACGCCCAGTTCCAAGCCTATGGTTCCTCGTGCCGCGAGTAGGAAGAGCCGGAGGGGGTCCGTTCCAACAGTCCGAAGTCGATCATGTAGCGGCGCAGCATAACGACATCATCGCTGTAACTGAGGAGCCGTTCATTGACCTGCTTTTCAGTTAGCTTTTCGCCCGGCCCGATGGCTTCGCTGACAATCCATGCCAGGAGCTCCCGCCGCTCCGCCATGTTGGCTGGATACCTCTCGATCCTGCCCAGCCGCATGAAGCGAGCCAATCCGGTCTGCGCCTGCCGCCGGGGTTGCTGCGTGAGCAGTTCACGGAAGATCGACTCAGACGCCTCCAATTCGTTGGCAGCATTCCGTTCGACGAGCCCACACTCAAGCAGGGCGGCGATGGCCCGGTTCCGCCGTCGGTCATTCAGATCACCAGCCACGTCGGGAACCGGGGCGCCAAGCACGATTTGCGCGTAGGCGGTCCGCGCGTCGTTATTGGCGAGGGCTGCCAGCACCCGCCGCCAGTGCGGTCCGCTCAGCCTCGTTTCTCCGGTCACAGCGTTTTCCTCACTCTGCGTCTGCCCCCGCCTGTGCTGGTCACGGTGTGCTTGGTCAACAGGCAAGATCGTAGTCCTGCACGAGCGTGACGGACAGGGTCTGCGGGCGGCAGGCTGTGCGGCGATGCGGCGAAAGGGCGGGACGCGCAACACCCCCTTCCCGAAGGCCACCTGATGGCGGCCGGTGCATCCGAAGGGGGCGTTGCCAGTGGTGTTCGGATCAGGAGTCGGCGGACTCCTCCGCCGGCTCCACAGAGGTTTCTGCGGTGGCTTCTGCGGCCTTTTCGGCAGCTTCCGCGGCGGCCTCGGCGGCGGCCTCCGCAGCTTCGGCGGCGGCTTCCTCTGCAGCCTTCGCCTGAGCGGCTGCCTTTGCGGCGGCCGCTTTCGCTGCCGCGGCTTCGCGCTTCTGGGCCTGGGTGGTCTTCTTGGTGATCTTCTTGGCTTCCTGGGCGGCGCGCTTCTGCGCGGTATCCGCGACGGCGGCAGCGTTCTTCGCGACGGCGGCAGCCTTCAGGGCGGTGACCTTGGCCTTCACTGCCGCAAGCTTCGCGGCGGCCGCCTGCTTCTTCAACTCCGCCTTGGCCTTCGCCTCGGTGGCCTTCGCGGACACCGAGTGGGCGGCCGTGGTCGGGGCCGCGGTGGCGACACCGGCACCAGCTCCAGTGAGAACGGCTGCGGTCAGGACGACAGCGCCCAGCTTCTTCGCAATCGACATGCGTAGTGCTCCAATGATGTGTGGCCCGGCAGTGCGGGCGGGGATCCGGCTCGCCGGTTGCCGTCAGCCTAGAGTGGAAGCAGAGCGCTGTTCAATCAGATGCACCGATGCTTGGCAGAACCTTGGCGAACGTTGAGGCTCCAGCCATCCGGGACCCATTTTGTGCCGGACGTTATTGGGACGGTCACGCGCCTGTTTGTTGCGAGCGGATCATGCGGCCACCCGCTGTTCTGCCGGGGCCGGGAAGCGGACATCCGGGGTGGTGTGCTCGGCGTAGACGCCGGCGCCCAGGGCCGGGCCCGCGTAGGCGTTGACTAGCTCGGGGGCGCCAGTAACGTCCACGAACAGATCACGGACCCAGGCGGGTGCGGCCAGGATGCTGAAGTTCGGGTTGGCCACATCGTTGCGGTAATGGCGGGACAGGCGTTTCTTCTTGCCGTTACCGAGCAGGTCCACGCGCAGGACAGTGAAGGGGGCGTCTTCGGTGGTGGCGCTGATTCTGATGATCGCCAGGTCGGCGGTGAACGGGCGGTCCTTGGCCGTGTCGCGTACCTTGTGGGTCGGCGCCAGGTTGACGGTCCATTCACGGAACCGGCCGGTGGTGGCTGTCGTGGTCAGGGTGGCGGGGTTAGATGGCGTCGTCAGCAGGGTGGTCATCGAACTCGTCCTCCTCATCGTCATCGGGCAGGGTGGTGCCGGCGGTCAGCTACAAGAATGCCTTGGCCGGGGGATCGCAAAGGTCGGAGGCGTGCACCTGGACATCGGGTCAAGGGCACATATAGGAGGCTGCTGAAGGATGAGGCCATGCTCTCTAAGATAGTCAGCACCCCTTCGGCGGTGATGACGGGGGCATTGCTCATGGGTTAATTCTTTCAGTTCGTCGGTTATGCCATGCGGCCCACGTGCACGGCGGGCGCGTCGTACTCACCGGGCAGACCATGGCCGGCGCTTCTGGAAGGCGACGGCGGGGTAGCCGGACCCTCCTGCATTGCCGTCGCGTCGGCCCCGGTGCGTCAACTGTTCTGGGAGTGCAGTAGCTGTAATCTGGCTTCGAACCGCTCACAACTTCATGGGGGAACATTGACTGAGAACATCCCGGCCGTCCCGCCGGTGCCGCCGTATCCCCAGACACCGCCCTACCCGCCGCAGGGGCAACATGCCCCCTTCGCGGGCAACGCGCCGTCCTACGGTGCCCCCCAGGCCTACGCTCCGCCGTACGGCCAGCAACCTTACCTACAACCATCCCAGCAGCCGTATCCGGCCTACCAGCAGGCGCCGCAGCCGCGGTATTCACCGGACGGCCAGTGGACCTACG
Source organism: Arthrobacter sp. Bi26 (assembly GCF_918697925.1). Taxonomy (GTDB): domain Bacteria; phylum Actinomycetota; class Actinomycetes; order Actinomycetales; family Micrococcaceae; genus Arthrobacter. Next base: position 25,315 of record NZ_CAKKMF010000061.1, on the reverse strand, counting down.
CGGGGGCTTCGAATGCTCCGAAGTCCTCCTGGTACCGGGTTGGGGCTGGCATCACGTCGATCGTGCTGGGGTCCTGGCTGTTTCTCCAATTCCTTGTCGGGGCCTCCCTGGGACTCGGCATCCTAGCCTTCCTGTCGCTTGTCGCCGCCGGCGGGACAGTCGTGTCGGGCATTGTCCTGCTGGCCAAGCAGCGGAGCCGGGGGAGAGGGGTGGCCGTCACGGTGCTGAGTTTCGCTGGGCTTGCACTCTTCGTGGGCTTCTTGCACCTTGCGGGCCGAGCCGGCCCCGGCATGTTCTTCTTCAATTTCCTGCTGTCAGTCCCGGTACTGGTCGTCATGGGCATCGGGTTGTCCCGGGAAACGCGCAGCGCCTGACCGTTCGCACAGAATGGCCCCGTACCGGTGATCGGCACGGGGCCATCTGTGTCGGCACCAGCGTCCCACAGCTCCTGTTGGAGACATTCTGCCCGGGCAAACAACCTGCAGCCAGGGGCATCCGATCGGCTAAAGACCGGCTTCTTCAGAGCAATGCCGGTTCTGGGAATCGTCAGCGGTATTCCACCCGGTGCGTCAGGCTGCTGACGCTGGCGGGAGGGATTCGCGAGGCCAGACGGCGCGATCCGCACACACCTGCCTTCCCGGCGGCTTCCCGAAGACGATGTATGGCAGACTTTCCCCGACCACCCACCGGAGATTCCATCCACGACCGCGGAGAACCCATGCTGGATTTGATCCTTGACATCCTCAGCGCAGCTCTGGAGGCGGTCTGGGCCAACTGGGGGCTCACGGCCAAACAACGCGTCAAGCGTGGGCTCAGACTCTCGCGCCGCCGGAATCTGTCCGCCAAGAGCAGGCAGTTCGCTCAGACATGGCTGGATCATGGGCTGCAGAATCTTGCCGACCTTGGGCTGCAGGCGCGGGAGCCGGAGCTCAGAACGGCGCTGTCCAGGGTGAAGGAACCCGCCCCGTCGGACCCTGCTCCAGAGCTGAACGACGCCGGCCGTCCCTAGTCAGCCGGATCATCCTGCTCGTGTTCACGCTGCTGGAATCCAGGCCCGAAGGGCAGCGGTTCGACTAGCCGCCCTGGTCATGGCGCGGAACGGGAAGGCCACCGGGTCATAGCCGCCGGTGGCCTTCCTCCGTCCGCATGACTGCGCTTCCCGGGCCCGCGCCCGGTCCGCGCTACTTCGCCAGCGTGACGGTGGCTTCGTAGGTGAGGATTTCGGTGCCGTTGCCTTCTTCGCCGTTGTCGGGGGCCACCTTCATGGTGAGGTGCCCGCCGTCGGCCGTCATTTTGAACGGGTTGCGTGTGGCCACGTGGCCTGCGGTGGACCACTGCTGGAACGGGACGTCGCGGATTACGTTGCTGGACTTGAGGTCGATCATCGCCATGCCGCCGAGTTCGTAGGTGGCACCGGTGCCGCCGGCCGCCGGGGTCTGCGGGAGGTTGGTGATTCCGGCGCAGAGCATCCTGGAGTTGGGCACGTACTGGCAGTCCTGGTAGTCGATGAAGTAGTTCGGGTTCTCCCAGGTCGAGAGCTGCTTGCCCTGCAGGTCCCATTCGGCGAAGCGGCGCGAGCCCCAGGTGTTGCCCACCAGATGGCCGGTCTGCTTGTCCATCACGATGCCGCCGAAGTGGTCCTTCACCTCGAACTGCTTGTGCACCTCGAGGGTGTTCGCGTCGACCCGGTAGATGATGGCGCTGCTGTCGGGCCGGTACTGGGCCACGGGGACCCAGACGTTGGTGCCGTCGAAGTCGATGCCCCCCGGGTGGTACATGTCGCCCTCGCCCAGGATGATGTCCTTTTGCAGGTTGCCGGCTTTGTCCATGACGAACAGGTGGCCGACGCCCTTACCGGGGGTGCGGTCGAACCCGTTCTGCGGGCTCGGGAACTTCACGGTCGGCTCGATGATCTGAACGGCCGAGAGGAAGATGTGGTCCTGGCTGTAGGCGATTCCCTCGGTGTGGTACGTAGGGAAGTTCAGCTTCAGGCTTGACGTCTGCTGCCACTTCGTGTTCCGGTCAACGCCATTGAAGGCGTCGGCCAGCGCCGTATTTTTTTCACCGTGGTTGCCGGAATCGGCGCTCTTTCCTGCGGCCTGGGCGGCCGCGGTTCCGCTGATTGCGGACGCGGCCAGGACGATTGCTGCGGCGGCCGTGAGGATGCCTCGGGTGCGAGTCGTGCTCATTGGGGAGCCTCTCAAAGGTTGGATCTCAACAAGGACTCCCGACGCTACTTCCCGGTAATGAACCCCGGGTGCGGGCCGGTGAACAGCAGGTTGCGGAGCAGTCCGAGGGCGGCGCGCAGCACCCGGCCACCCGAATCGATTGAGATCACTACGCGCTGTGGAGACCTCCCAGGTTCAGCCTTCGCAGTCGGTGCAGTAGACCTGGGCGCCCGTCTGCCGGGCGATCTGGGAGCGGTGCCGGACCAGGAAGCAGGAATAACACGTGAACTCGTCGTTGGCCTGCGGAATGACCTGAACAATCAGCTCTTCGGCGATGAACTCGCCGCCCGGGACTCCGGCCCCGTCCAGCCCGTCGGCCTCGTCGAGCTCCTGGACGACGCTGCGGGCGTCCGGGGCGTTAGCGGACTGCAGCGCCTCCAGGGAGTTTTCCTGGGTTTCCTTGACGTCCGAGCGGACTTCGTCGTAGTCGGTTGCCACGTGGCTGTTCTCATTTCTCGAGTGTTGACTAACCTCAGTGCAACGTACAGCACGCCGCGGTTGTTCCGCTGCCGCGGGCAGAATCGACGCCCTGCGGCGTTAGCGGGCAGGGCGGGACGCCAATGCCGATGCTCTCCGAGATGACCGACGTCGAGTTCAGCGCGGCGGCCCGATACCAGTTCGCACAAAGTACCGGCGTGGTGGCCATCGCGGTCCCCGGATCCAGCGCAGTTGACAGGGTCATCGCTTCCGCCACGAGCCGGGAGACCAAATACCCGCACGAGTTTTTTACCTCCAGGACCGCCGCAGTCACATGGCTACAGGAAATTATCGGGAGCCGCGATTAGGATGCGGCCATGTGGGCAATGTTCGTGCAGGATTCGCGCATCATCCAAGACAGACCGGTCTTTCCCGTTGTAATGTGGCTTCACGGTCTTCCAACCCGTTTGCTCCAGGGTTGTATCAAGGGCTCTAGGGATCGTGGCCGGTTCCGGGCTCTGCCGGAACGGGAACAAAGGATTAGCCAATGTCCATTAAGTTGTCGTCCCGTCCGGAACCCTCCCACGGGTACCCGCCCGCGGACCCGTGGGAACGCGAACCGGAGGACAGCAGGGTACGGGAGATACGCCTGCAGGCCGCCGAGATCATCGCCGCGGTGCTGTCCGATTCCTTGCCGGGACAGGCCCGTGCCCGGGATCAGCTGTGTCGTTTGCTGCGGGCCAACCCGGGCCGACCGGAAGTGGCGCTGGCGGCGCACCTGATCGCTCTGCGGGAGGAGCCTGCCGGGGGCCGCCGACCCGATCTGACACTCGTCCAGGGGGAAGCGTCGGAAGTCGAAACGCCCGCGCAGCCCTCACGGCCAGGCGCTGGGCGGGCGCCCGGGTCCCGTCCAGGCGCCCGCCAACCCCTCCTGCATCATCGTCCCGCTGGGCGAGTGCACTATGGTCGCGCGGATCTGGCCGGGCTCGGCGGCTTGTCAGGGGACGGAACCTAAACGCAACGATTCAGAAGTCCGCGTGCCCGCGTGGCCACGCGGTGATCAGTTTCTGGAGTCAAGGGCTTAAGGTGGTCGGGACGTACCCGGAACCACGAAGGGGACCATCCCCATGGCTCGCATTTTCATCACCGGATCGACCGACGGACTCGGACTCGCCACCGCCCGGACGCTGTTGAATCAAGGCCACGAGGTCCTGCTGCACGCCCGTACCAGGGCACGTGCCGCCGCCCTCGATGACCTCGCCCCGCAAGCGGCCGGCGTCGTCGTTGGTGACCTCAGCAGCGCCGTCGAAACGCGGGACCTCGCCGAACAGGTCAACGCCCTGGGACGAATGGACGCCGTGGTCCATAACGCCGGTGTCTACCTCGCGCCGGGGCGCGTCGCGACGCCGGAGGGACACTCCCGCACTCTGGCGGTTAATGTTCTCGCCCCCTACCTGCTCACGGCACTGATCCAACGGCCCGGCCGCCTGGTCTACATCAGCAGCGGCATGCACCATGGGGCCAGCGGCAATCTCCATGACATCGATTGGACCGAGCGGCGCTGGAATGCCAGCGCGGCCTACTCCGAGAGCAAACTCCATGTTTCTGCGCTCGCCGCCTCGGTCGCCCGGCACTGGCCCGATGTGTTCAGCAACTCCGTTGACCCCGGCTGGGTAGCCACCAAGATGGGCGGAGCCGGCGCCCCTGACGACCTGGCCATGGGTCACGACACCCAGAGTTGGCTCGCCGTCAGCAATGACCCCGCAGCCCTGGTCTCCGGCAGCTACTGGCACCACCGCCGGCCGCGTAAACCGGCCCCGGAGGTCAACGACACGGCCTTTCAGGACAGGCTCACCAACAAACTCGCCGAACTTACGGGCGTAACGCTCTTTTGAAATACAGAAGGAACAAGCCGGGCTGTCTTGCGGTTACTGCCGGCCGCACTTCAGGCGGATGCTCAGGTTTCCTGTCGGTTCGCTGCTGCCCGGCTCCGTGGCAACAGGAATCCGACCGCGACAAGCCAGAGGAGTCCGCCGAACCGCCCGATGGGCAACAGGAACTGGAGCGGCTCGATCACCATGGACAGGAAGCTCAGCTCGGCCAAGGCGGCGATGACGAGGCCGGCCCAGGCCAGCCAGCGCGGCACGAAGCGCAGGATGAGCGCCGGGACGGCGATTCCGGCCACGAGGAGCCCCAGGCCAACGACGAAGGCGACGCCGCCGGTGATGAACGCGAGAAACGACAGCGCATGGGTCAGCGGCACATCGGTGGTGATTTCCGGGCGGCTCAGGACCCACCCCACGGCGGCCGAGAGCATGAGGAACACCGAGGCGGTGATGCCGCCGAAGAAACCGATCGCGGGCCCGGGGACGCGCACGCCAAGCCGGAGCTGCCGGGCGTAAACGGTGGCCGCGAAGATGCCCAGCGGTACTGCTGAACCGAACTGGAAAAAGCTGGCGAGCCGCACCGCATCGGGGTTTCCGTGAAAGAAGGCCGCGACCTGGCTGGCAGGAGAGAACGGCGAGACGAAGGTCTGGCCGCCCGTGAGGATCGCGCTGCTGAGCAGGCCGCCGACCGTGAGTCCCAGGCTCACGGCCGCCAGGATGCCCGGGTTGGGGCCGCCGGATCGTGTCGTTGGAGAGGTGGGGTGGGGGGATAGGTCAGTCATGATCGCTTCTTTCACGTAGTTACGTCACAACTAAAATGATTCATCCGTTGAATGATTCTGTCAATAGCGTAATATTGGGGCATGGACTCACCGGATCCGTCGCGGTCGAAGCGAACCGCTTTTCTGCTGTCCCAGCTCGGGGCGCTGGCTTCGGCACGCTTCGCCGAGCGTACACGCGAGCTCGGGCTGACTCCGAGCGACGCGGGCGTCCTCCGCCTGCTGGGCCGCACCCCCGGGCTTAGCCAGCGGTCCCTCGCCGACCGCTTGGGCGCGGTGCCGAGCCGCGTTGTTCCACTTATCGACTCGCTGGAAACGCGAGGCCTGGTCGCGCGGGTGCGCAGCCGCACCGACCGGCGGAACTACGAGCTTCGGCTGACGGCCGAGGGCGTGAAGATCCTGGGAAATCTGCGCGGGATCGCCGAACGCCATGAAGCCGAACTCCTGGCCCCGCTCACCAGCGAACAGTCTGCGCAGCTGGGGAGCCTGCTGGCCACGTTGGCCAGCGCCCACGCCCTCGACTCGGACCTTCATCGGGACACGACCCCGGAGTGAAGCCACCCGCAGACACGGGAACATGCCCGTCTGTGCCAGTTCCCGACGTCGTCCGCACGGATCATTTTTCGCGGCAATCACAGTCCTTTTCAGCCGGCGGGCACTGTGGGATCATCCCGATATGGGCGAAAATACTGAACCGCGGGCGACCTTGCCCTCTGGCCCCGAGCGTATGAAGGGCACGCATCACCGCGACGTTGATGGCTACGGAAATCCGATCACTCAGCAGCTTCGCATTGTCGGTCAACGCCGCCGCGAAGCGGAAGAAAAGCTCGACCGGCACTTGCAGGAAGCACGCAAGAGAGACTGAGGGCGGCATGGGGCGACGGAAAGGCAGGCGCCCCTTAGGGTGCCTGCCTTCCTTTTTAGCGTCCGGAACTATTTGGCGGCTACGGCGTACGGCGATGCCTCCGCGGGCGTAGCCACGGGCTCCGCCGCGGTTTCGGTCTTGCGCTCCTTGAGGAAGTAGACCAGCGCGGCGGCGATTGTTGATGCCGCGGCGAGGGCGAAGAGCCCCGGTATGACGCTGCCGGTCTGTTCCTTGATGATGCCGAATCCGAACGGGGCCACGAAGCCGCCGAGGTTGCCCAGGGAGTTGATGATGGCGATGGCCGGCGCCAGGATGACGGGGTGCAGGCCGGACTGAGGGATGGTCCAGAACAGCGGTGACGCGCTCTTGAATCCCATGGCGGCGATGGCCAGGAACACCAGGGCCAGTACGGGGGTGGCGACGGCGGCCGCGAGGGTGCCGACGGCGGCGACCAGGAGCGCAGCCACGAGAAGGGGCCGCTTGGATTTGGCTTTGTCCTGCCACTTGGCCGCGAAGTACATGGCGATCACGGCGCAGACCCAGGGGATGGCGGAGAGGAATCCGACGCTCAGGTCCGTGGTTCCTGGGATCTGCTTGACGATGCTGGGCAGCCAGAAGGTGTTGGCGTAGATGGAGAGCTGCACGGCGAAGTAGATGCCGCAGAGAAGGAGAATCTGCGGGTTCAGGAGCATCTTCCAGCGGTTGATTTTCCCGCTCGTGGCGGTGGCGTGCTGGGCGTCCTCCTCAGCAATCGCCGCCGTGAGAGCAAACTTTTCGCCCGCCGTCAGCCATTTGGCGTCCTCGATCTTGGCGTCAAGGACGAAGAACACGGCGATGCCGACCACCACGGACAGCAACCCTTCGAAGCCGAAGAGCCATTGCCAGCCGCGGAACCCCAGGACGTCGTGGAGGCTGAGCAGCATTCCGGCGATCGGACCGGAGAGCGCGGCGGCAACCGAGGAGCCGGCGATGAAGATCGCCGTCGCCTTGCCCCGCTGCCCGGCGGGTACCCAGCGGGCGAAGTAGAAGATGACAGCGGGGAAGAACCCGGCTTCCGCGGCGCCCAGCAGGAACCGCAAGGCGTAGAACATGGTCTCGTTCTGCACGAACACCATCAGGAAGGAGACGATGCCCCAGCTGACCATGATCCGGGCCAGCCAGACCTTGGCACCGTACTTCTCCATCATCACGTTGCTGGGCAGTTCGAAGATGGCGTACGCGATGAAGAACAGCCCGGCCCCGAATCCGTAGGCGGCAGCGCCGATGCCGACGTCGGCCTGCAGGTGCTCCTGCGCGTAGCCGATGTTGGACCGGTTGAGCTGGTTGCAGACCAGCATGACGAGCATGATGGGCAGTACCCGCTTGAAGAACTTTTTCGTGGCAAAGACCACGTCCGTGACAGCGTTGTCGACAGACTGCATGGAGATTTCCTTTGAATTGGCGAAGCTGGTCGGCCGCGGCGGGCAGTTGATGTGGCCCTCACCACAGCGATTCTTCACTTTATTCTGCGGCGGTAATGCCCGTCCAACACATAATTTGCATCGCTGGATACCTTGAGGGACTGGATGGCCCCGTTGTAGGCCAGAGGCCAGGGTCAGCCGTTGCCGGAAGCTGTGGCGCGCAGCCGGCGTCGGGAGTTTGCCAAATGGCTGCGCATTGCCGCCGCCGACGACGGTCCGTCGCATTCCGCGATGGCGGCGACGATTGATTGGTGCTCCTGTACCACCTGATCGAAATGCCCGCGCGCATCGTGCTCGCCCCCGCCCACGAGCCGGGCGCGGGGCATCGCGATCATGGTCTGCCCCAGGGATTCGAGGCAGTCGGAGTAGAAGGGGTTTCCGGAGGCTGCGGCAATGGCCCGGTGGAACTCGTAGTCAGCCTTCATGGCGTGTGCCGGGTGCGCTGCGCTGTCCATGAAGTCTTCAAAAGCCTTCTGGACAGCCTTCAGCTGCCGGTCTGTATGGTTTCGGGCGGCGAGGGCGGCGGCCTCGGACTCCACCGCGATGCGGAACTCCAGCTGCCACAGGCGGTCCTCCAGGCTGGCCACGGGGCGGCTCCCGGAGGACTGCTGCGGTCCGTCCGGTGGCGGGGTCAGCGCAAAGCTGCCCCGCCCACGTTCGGTTTCCACCAGTCCCTCCGCCTGCAGCCTGGTCAGGGCCGAGCGGACCACGGTGCGGCTGACGCCGAATTCGCTGATCAGGGTGTTTTCGCTGGGCAGCTTCGCGCCCGGCTGGATAACGCCGTCGACGATGCGGCGGCGAAGATCGCTGGCGAGGTCCGCGGTCAGGTTCCGGCTCATGGCTTCAAGGTTACTTGCCGAATTCCACTGACTCTGTGGTCCAGGCGCGTGCCTGCTCGCTGAGGGAGATGCCGAGCCCGGGACGGTCCGGGACCAGCATGCGGCCGTTCTTGGTTTCGAGGCGCTCGTTGAACAGCGGATCGAGCCAATCGAAGTGCTCAACCCACGGTTCGCGCGGGTAGGCGGCGGCGAGGTGGAGGTGGATTTCCATGGCGAAGTGCGGGGCGAGGCCCAGTCCGCGCTCGTCGGCCAGGGCGGCGAGGCGCAGGAACTGGGTGATGCCGCCGACGCGCGGCGCATCGGGCTGGATGATGTCGCAGCCGTTGGCGTTGATCAGTCCCTTGTGCTCCGCGACCGAGGCCAGCATTTCGCCCGTGGCGATGGGCGTGTCCAGGGCGCGGGCGAGGTCTGCGTGGCCTTCGAAGTCGTAGGCATCGAGCGGTTCCTCGATCCAGACGAGGTTGAATTCCTCCAGCCGGCGGCCCATCCGCAGGGCGGTGGCGCGGTCCCATTGCTGGTTGGCGTCGACCATGAGGGGCACGTCCCAGCCGATGTGCTCGCGGATGCCGGCAACGCGGCGCAGGTCCTCGGCGGTGTCCGGCAGGCCGACTTTGATCTTGATGCCGCCGATGCCTTCGTCCAGGAGGGCGGTAGCGCGGGCCTTGACCTCGTCCAGGGAGGCGTTCAGGAAGCCGCCCGAGGTGTTGTAGGTCTGGACGGAGTCCCGGTAGGAGCCCAGGAACTTGGCCAGCGGCAGGCCGGCGCGTTTGGCCTTGAGGTCGTAGAGGGCGACGTCGATTGCGGCCAGCGCCTGGGTGGCCACGCCGGAGCGGCCGACGGAGGCCCCGGCCCACAGCAGCTTGGTGTAGAGCTTGCCGATGTCGTTGGGGTCTTCGCCGATGATGCCCTCGGCCACTTCCTTGGCGTGCGCGTACTGGGCCGGGCCGCCGGCTCGCTTGGAGTAGCTGAAGCCGATTCCGCTGTGTCCCTGCTCGGTGGTGATTTCGGCGAAAAGGAACACGACCTCGGTCATGGGCTTCTGGCGCCCGGTGAAAACTTTCGCGTCGCTGATCGGGACGGCGAGTGGAAGCCTGGCCGTGGACAGCTTTACGTGGCGGATGAGATCAACGCTGGTCATGGTTCTCCCTGAAGTTCCGGCGAGGCAACTCCGCCCCGCTCAACTTAGGTTACAAGTTATCTACTTGTATAACAAGTGTGGTTCATGGTTCGCCACAGTCAGCCCAGCAGCCAGGCGATGACCAGCAGGGAACCGGAGCAGAGCAGGGTGGTGCACAGGATGACGTCCCGGGCCACGATCACGCCGCGGTGGTACGGGGACGCGAAGAGAAAGACATTCTGGGCTGTGGGCAGCGCCCCCATGATCACGAGGGCCAGCAGATGCTGCCCCTCGAGGCCGAAAGCGAAGCGGCCCAGGGCCCAGACGATCACGGGCATGCCGGCGATCTTCAGGAAGGTGGCGACGAGCGATTCCGTGCGCCCGTCGCCCTTTTGAAGCGGGGCTTTGCCGGCCAGGGACAGTCCAAAAGCCAGCAGGACCATGGGGACGGCGCCGCCGGCGAGCATGTCGATCGGTTTCCGCAGCAGTTCCGGAACTGTCCAGCCAGTCAGTGCGACGGCCGCGCCGAGGCCGGAGGCGATGATCATGGGGTTGGCGAACGGCTGGAGCAGCAGTTTCTGCCAGGAGATCCTGGACCCCGAGGCGAGGCCCAGCACGGTCAAATAGACCGGTGCCAGGACGAGGATCTGCACCAACAGCACGGGAGCCACGTGCTGGGCCGTTCCCACGGCGTAGAGGGAGACGGGGATCCCGATGTTGTTGGCGTTCGCGTAGCTGCTGGCCATCGCCCCGACGGCTGTCTCCGCCACCGGCCGGCGGAAGAACAGGAAACTCAGCAGGGAATAGAGCAGCCCCACTGCCGCCGCGGAGAGCAGCGCCAGCGGGGCATCCGTTCCGAGCGCGGCCCGGATGTCGCTGCCGGCCACCACCGTGAACAGCAGCGCCGGGTTGGTGACGTAATAGGCGGTACGGGTCAGGGCGCCCTGGACTTCCGGTCCGAGGATCCGGAGCCGGGCCGTGAGATATCCGACGGCGATCACGGCGGACACTATCAGGATCCCGGAGACCACGCCGACCAAAATTCGCCCTTACCCTAGCTCTTCACATTGACGTGCCTGTCCCGGCCCGGAATTGCTTCAGCGAACGAGGCAGGGCCGCTTGGGGTCAAAGGACCAGCCGTCAAGGTAGTACTGCATGCCGATGCTGTCGTCGCGGGCGTCGAGGCCGTGTTCCAGGTACAGCTGGTGTGCCTTGTCCAGGGCGTCGCGGTCCAGCTCGATGCCGAGGCCGGGAGCGTCCGGAACCTGGATCGCACCGTCCTTGATCTGCAGCGGGTCCTTGGTGAGCCCCTGGCCGTCCTGCCAGATCCAGTGCGTGTCCAGCGCCGTGATCTCGCCTGGGGCGGCTGCCCCGGTGTGGGTGAACATGGCGAGCGAGATGTCGAAGTGGTTGTTCGAGTGCGATCCCCAGGTCAGGCCGAATTCGGCGCACATCTGCGCCACCCGGACGGAGCCGTGCATGGTCCAGAAATGCGGGTCCGCCAAAGGAATATCGACGGCGTTGCTGCGGATGGCGTGGGACATCTCGCGCCAGTCCGTGGCGATCATGTTCGTGGCGGTCTTCAGCCCGGTGGCACGGCGGAATTCGGCCATGACCTCGCGTCCGGAGAAGCGGCCTTCCGCGCCGCAGGGATCTTCGGCGTAGGCCACAACGCCCTGCATGCGTTTGCCCAGGCGGATGGCCTCATCCAGGAGCCAGGCGCCGTTGGGATCGAGGGTGATCCGCGCCTCCGGGAAGCGCCTGGCCAGGGCGGTCACCACATCCACCTCGGCGTCACCGGAGAGGACCCCGCCCTTGAGCTTGAAGTCGCTGAAGCCGTACCGTTCCTGGGCTGCCTCGGCCAGGGCCACCACAGCTTCGGGCGTCATGGCTTCCTGCCGGCGGAGCTTTTCCCACCGGTCCGCCGGCGCATCCTCCACCAGGTACGGCAAATCCGTCCGGCCGGGGTCACCGATGAAGAACAGATAGCCGAGCATGGGCACGGAGCTGCGCTGCTGGCCGTCGCCGAGCAATTCCGCGACCGGAATTCCGAGGAACTGCCCGTGCAGGTCAAGGAGGGCGGATTCGACCGCGGTGACGGCATGGACGGTGGTGCGCAGGTCGAAGGTCTGCAGTCCGCGGCCGCCGGCGTCGCGGTCGGCGAACTCCGCCGCGACGTCCCGCAGCAGGGATCGGTAGCGGGCCACCGGCCGGCCGGCCAGGAACGCGCCGGCCTCCTCGATGGTGGTCCGGATCTTCTCCCCGCCCGGCACTTCGCCGAGACCGGTGCGGCCGTCCGAATCGGTGATGATCACGATGTTGCGGGTGAAGAACGGGCCGTGCGCGCCGCTGAGGTTCATCAGCATGCTGTCGTGCCCGGCGACCGGAACCACTTCAACGTGGGCAATGCTGGGCTGAGTGCTCACGCGTTGACCTCTGCTTTCTGTGTTGCTGCGGCATCTTCGACGACGCCGTCGATCCGGCGGTTCAGCCGCCAGGGGTTGGGATCCTGCAACGGCACCGGAAGCAGTTCCTGCGGCAGGTTCTGGTAGGCGACGGGCCGCAGGAACCGGTTGATCGCCAGGGTACCCACGGAAGTGGTCCGGGTGTCCGAAGTGGCGGGGAAGGGTCCGCCGTGCACCATGGCGTGGCCTACTTCGACGCCGGTGGGCCAGCCGTTGACAATAATCCGGCCGACCTTCTGCTCCAGTACCGGAATGAGCGGTGCCGCCGCGCGGTAGTCCGCCTCGGTCAGCTGCAGGGAGGCCGTGAGCTGGCCTTCGAGCCGGTTGGCGGCGCCAATGAGTTCCTCGGTGCTTGAATAGCGGATCACCAGGCTGGCGGCGCCGAAGATTTCCTGGTGCAGCACGGGGTTGGACACGAACTCGGCAACGCTGGTGCCGAAGATGGCGGGAGCGGGGGCGTTCTGCGTTGCCCCTTCGGTGCCCTCCCCGACGACGCCGACGTTCCCGGCGGAGCCCAGGGCTTCGGCGCCGGCGTTCCAGGACCCGGCGATGCCTGCGGTCAGCATGGTCTGCCCGGCGCAGGAGGACACGGCCCGGCCGACGGCGGCGGCAAAAGCGTCGCCGGCCGCACCGGCAGGGGCGAACAGGAGGCCGGGGGAGGTGCACAGCTGCCCGGAGCTGCCGGTGACGGCCGCGACGTACTGCCGGGCGAGCGCGTCAATTTCTTCGGCGTTGCCGACGATGGCGCCGGGGAAGACGAACACCGGGTTGAGCGAGGACATTTCCGCATAGACCGGAATGGGTTCCGGCCGGGCGGCAGCGGTGCGCATCAGGGCGATGCCGGCGGACTGCGAGCCGGTGAAGCCGACGGCCTTGATGGCCGGATCGGCGACGAGGGCCTGGCCGATGCTGCTGCCCGGACCGTAGATCAGCGAGAACACGCCGGGGTGCAGCCCGGTGTCGCGGACGGCCTTGGCGATGGCCTGGCCGACGAGTTCGCCGGTGCCGGGGTGCGCATTGTGGGCCTTGAAGACCACGGGGCAGCCGGCGGCGAGGGCGGAGGCGGTGTCGCCGCCCGCCGTCGAGAAGGCCAGCGGGAAGTTGCTCGCACCAAAAACGGCGACGGGCCCCAGCGGGATCTGCCGCTGGCGGATGTCGGCGCGCGGCAGGGGAGCGCGGTCCGGCAACGCCGGGTCGATCCGGACGCCGCGGAAGTCGCCCTGGCGGACGACGCCGGCGAAGAGCCGGAGCTGGCCGGTGGTGCGCGCCCGTTCGCCCTGGAGCCTCGCGGCCGGCAGCCCGGTCTCGAGGCCCGCGCGGGTGACGAGCTCCTCACCGATCGCCTCGATGTTCTCGGCAATGGCCTCGAGGAACCGTGCGTGCGTTTCCGGGTCGAGGGTGCTGAAGGAGGGGTAAGCTGCGGCGGCGGCTGCGGTGGCGTCCTTCAGCTGTACTTCGGTGAGCAGCGTGTAGCCGGGCTCGAGCTGGAGGTTGGTGGCGGGATTGAAGGCGTACGCCGTCTTGCCGTCCCCGGCGACGGCCTGGCCGGCAATGATCGAGCGTCCGGTGAGTGTCACGGGTGCGTCCTCCTAGGAAACGGTGGCGATGAGGGACTTGAGGTCTGCGAGGTCCTGGGGTGCCAGGTTCTGCAGCGGCGGACGGACCCCGCCGGCGGAGCGGCCAATCGCGTCGAGGCCGCCCTTGACGATCGAGACGGAGTAGCCCTTCACCCGGTCGCGGATATCCAGGTAGGGGATCACGAACTCGTTCAGCTTCCGGTTCACGGCCACCCGGTCCTGGTTCCGGACGTCCTGGTAGAAGTCCAGGGCAAACTGGGGCACGAAGTTGTACATGGCGCTGGAATAGGTGCTCATGCCCAGCTGCAGCAGCGGGAGGGCGAACGTCTCCGCCGTCGGGAGGCCGCCGAGGTAGAACAGGCGGTCGCCGAGCTTGGCATACACGCGGGCGTCGTGCTCGAGGTCGCCCACGCCGTCCTTGAAGCCGATGAGGTTCTCGTGGCGGTCCGCCAGGGTGGCGACCGTGGTGTCCTTGTAGATCGCGTTCGCACGGTTATAGATGATGACGCCGAGGGACGTGGACCGGCAGATGGCGCTGACGTGTTCGATCAGGCCGCCCTGGTCCGCCTCGGTGAGGTAAGGCGGGAGCAGCAGAATGCCCTCGGCGCCGGCCGCTTCCGCGGCGCGGGCGTTCTCGATGGCCTGGGCGGTCGATCCGCCGGCGGAGGCGAGGACCGGGACGGTGCCGCCGACTTCCTCGACGGCGGCACGGACAACGCGCTCGGACTCGGACGGGGTCAGCGAGAAGCCCTCACCGGTTCCGCCGGCCGCGAAGAGGCCGGCCACCGGGAAGCTGGCCTGCCAGGCGAGGTGCTTGCGGTAGTTCTCCTCGTCGAACTGCAGCTGTGCATCGAACGAGGTGACGGGGAAGGAGAGCAGGCCGTCCTTGAGGACGTTCGCCAGTTCCTGGGGTGTGTACTTTGCCACGGTGTGGTCCTCCGGGTGAGCGCCGAGTCGGCGGGGAAGTGCGGTTCCCCTTCAGACTAGGTTTGGTGCCTCATGCCTGTCCAAGTGCATTATTGAATGCATTGATACCTTGAGTGCATTGCAGCGGCTCCTAGTCCAGTTGGAAGTCCAGGCGGCCGAGAAGCCGTGACAGGGCGGGATTGCTCACCTTCCGGCTCCAGATGGCATGGAGCTCCACGGGTTCGCCATGGCTGCTGGCCAGCGGGAGGAATTCGACCCCCTGGATGCCCAGCACCGTGGCGGACCGGGGCACAAAGGCGACGCCACGTTTGGCCGCCACCAGTGAGACCATCGTCAGGATCTGGCTTACGGTGTGGACCACGTTGCCGTGCTGCACCGGCACCATGCGGACCACGAGGTCGTAGAAGTACCGGGCCTGCAGCGGCGAATGCATGATCAGGGCCTCGTCCTTGAGGTCCTCGTTCCTGACAATGCCGCCGCGGCGGGCCAGGGGGTGGCCGGCCGGAACGGCCACCATCATGGATTCGCGGTAGAGAAGCCGCGAGTCGAAAACCTCCTTGTCGAAGGGTGGGCGTGCCAGCCCCAGGTCCAGTTCTCCCGTTTCGAGGGCCTGGATCTGTTCGCCCGTCACCATCTCCTGCAGGTCGACGTCGACGTCGGGGAGGATCGCCGAAATCTCCTCCAGCAGCGGCCCCAGGATACTGAACCCGCTGGCGGCCGTGAAGCCGATGCGCAGGAGGCCGGAGCGGCCCGACGCGATGCGGCGGGCGGTGACAGGGGCCCGTTCCGCGAGGGCCAGCAACCGCCTGGCTTCCTCCAGAAAGGCGGTTCCGGCCGGGGTCAGTTGGACCTTCCGGTTGTCCCGTTCCAGCAGTTCGGCGCCGACGGCCTTTTCCAGTTTTTGGATCTGCCGGCTCAGTGGGGGCTGGGTCATGTTCAGCCGTTCCGCCGCGCGGCCGAAGTGAAGCTCTTCTGCCACCGCGATGAATCCTGCCAGCTGGTCAAAGGTAAACATGATGCCTTCCCGGTATCACTCGATGCATATTTGGGCTTAGACATGCATCATAGCCGCTCCCTACACTCGACACAGCGAACCGGCAGTGACGCGGTTCACATGCTTCCGGGGCGCTGGCCCTGACCATCAATGAGGAGTTTCAATGATGCACTTCCCTTCGCGCCGCACCGTACTTGGAGCGGCATCGGCCGTCACGCTCTTGGCGCTGACGGCCTGCGGCAATGTTGCCGGCGGCAGTACCGATTCTTCAAAATATCCGAACGGGCCCGTAAGCCTCACCGTGGGCCAGGCCGCCGGCGGCAGCACCGACCTGATTGCCCGCGCCATCTCCGAGGGCGCGTCCAAAACCCTCGGCGCCCCGATGCCCGTGGTGAACAAGCCGGGCGCCAACGGCGCCCTGGCCACGAAGGAAGTGGCCGGCAAGCCTGCCGACGGCCAGAACCTCCTGCTGGTCACGGCGTCCCTGGTCACGATCACCCCGTTGGCGGTCACCGCGGATGAGGCCGTCAACATTGACGACCTGGACATCATCGCGGGCCTGTCCCAGGACGACTACGTGCTGGTGGCCAGCAAGGCCTCCGGCTTCAACAGCATCAAGGACCTGACCGGAGCCGGACGCAATATCACCTTCGGCACCACCGGCGTGGGTACCGGCAGCCAGTTGGCACAGACCGTCCTCTTCAAGCAGGCCGGCGTCAAGGGCACCGATGTTCCGTTCGACAGCGGCAAGCCGGCCCTCACCGCGGTCCTCGGCAACCAGGTCGAAGTCTCCACCATCCAGCTCGGCGAAGCCATGCCGCAGATCAAGGCCGGGAAGGTCGCACCGCTGCTCGTGTTCTCGGAGGAGCGGAACTCCTTCCTCCCGGACGTGCCCACGGCCAAGGAATCCGGTTACGACGTTCCCGTGGCGCAGTACCGCGCCGTCGCCGCTCCCAAGGGAACCCCCAAGGACGTGAAGGACAAGCTGCTCGCTGCCATCCAGGAGACCTTCAAGTCAGATTCGTACAAGGAATTCAACAAGAAGAACATGCTGACCCCGAAGGAAATCTCCGGCGAGGAAGTCGTCACCCAGTGGAAGGACTACGCGGCTAAGTACAAGTCGCTGGTGGAGAAGTACGACATCAGCCTCAGCGGGACGAAGTGATCCCAGTGTCGTCATCACCTGCAGTGCCCGCCGGAGGGGGAAGCCGCCCGGCCGCCCTTTCCGGCGTGGACGCCGCCGAGACTCCTGCCGACGACCTGCTGGAGGACCTGACGCCGGAGCAGCTCGCTGCGCAGTGGGAGGACGAGAAGCCGCCCGCCGCCGGAGCGCTGGCGAATGCGGCGTCCTCCCTGGTGGTCCTCGGCGTCGGCGCCGGAGCCATGGTCCTGTCCGTTGCGATGGGCCTGGGCACTCCGGCGGCGCCGGAACCCGGGCTGTGGCCGTTCATGATCAGCTGCGTCATGGTGGTCCTGGGACTCTTCCAGTTGATCCTCGGGCGGCACAACCGGGACGCGGAGAAGTTCACCCGCATGTCCGCCGCACCCCTCACGGGGCTCGTCACCCTCGCCGCCATGGTCGCGCTGATGCCGGCCATCGGCTTTGAACTGCCCGCTCTCGTCCTGTGTGTCATCTGGATGCGCTTCCTCGGCGGCGAAACGTGGCGCTCCACCCTGCTGGTAAGCGCGATCGTCGTGGCGGCGTTCTACGGAATCTTCGTCCTTGCACTCAACACCTCCATTCCCCACCTCTTCTAGGAGAACCCCGTGGATTTTCTAAATCCCGTGATCAACGGATTCGTCGTTGTCCTGGAGCCGAGCAACCTCCTGTACTGTCTGATCGGCGTCGTCATCGGCATGTTGATCGGTGTCCTGCCCGGTCTGGGGCCCGCGGCAACCATCGCCATCCTGTTGCCGCTGACCTATAACGTCGAACCCGTCACCGCCATCATCATGCTCGCGGGCATCTTCTACGGCGCACAGTACGGCGGCACCATCACCTCGGTGCTCCTCCGGCTTCCCGGCGAAGCGTCGTCGGTGGTGACCGTCTTCGACGGCTACCAGATGGCCAAACAGGGGAAGGCCGGCACCGCACTCGGCCTGGCATCCATCGGCTCGTTCATCGGCGGGACCGCCTCTATCATCGGCTTGACCTTCCTCGCCCCCGTCGTGGCGAGCTTTGCCCTCGACTTCGGTCCGGCAGAATATTCGGCACTCGCGCTGCTCGGCATCCTCTTGGTGGCCACCATCAGCAACGGTGCCAAGACCAAGGCACTCATCGCCGCCGCCGTCGGCTTGCTGCTGGCAACGGTCGGCCGGGACATCTTCACCGGCGAAAGCCGCTTCACGTTCGGCAACCTGGAGCTGGCCGACGGAATCGATTTCGTGCCGATCGCCATGGGCGTCTTCGGCCTGGGAGAAATCCTCTACAACCTCGAAGAGCGTCACCGCGCCGCCAAGGCACCGTCCAAGGTCACCAACGTCTGGCCGTCACGCACAGACTTGAAGCAGGCCTCCGGCGCGATCGCCCGCGGTTCGGTCCTCGGGTTCTTCCTCGGCATTCTGCCCGGCGGCGGCGCCACCATCGCATCGATGGCTTCCTATGCGATGGAGAAGAAGCGCGCCAAGCAGCCGGAACGATTCGGCAAGGGGGCCCCCGAAGGCGTCGCCGGACCGGAAACCGCCAACAACGCCGCTGCAACGTCGTCGTTCATCCCGCTGCTGACCCTCGGAATCCCGGCCAACGCCACCATGGCCCTGATGTTCGGTGCCCTGCTGATCCAGGGAGTGACGCCGGGCCCGCAGTTGGTGGAGCAGGACCCCGGGCTGTTCTGGGGCGTCGTGAACTCCATGTACATCGGCAACATCCTGCTGCTGATCATGAGCCTGCCCCTCGTGGGAATCTTCGTAAAAATCCTCCGCGTCCGGGCCGCGATCCTGGCCCCGGTCACCGCCCTCATTACACTGCTCGGTGCCTACACCATCAACAACAGCATGTTCGATGTAACGCTCGTCGTGGTGTTTGGGATCGTCGGGTACCTGATGAAGAAGTTCGGCTTTGAACCCGGTCCGCTGGTCCTGGCCTTCGTCCTCGGATCCCTGCTGGAGAGCTCGCTGCGCCGTTCACTACTCGTGTTCGGCGGCGATCCCACGGGCTTCTTCACCCGCCCCATCTCCGCGACGCTGCTCACCGTGTTCGTCCTGGTAGCCGTGCTCCCGGGCATCCGGACTCTGCTGGCGAAGCGGACGACGGCACAAAGCGAACAGCCCATCACCACGAAAATCAAGGAGAAGGTATGAGTATCATCGTCGGTTTCGTCCCCACACCGGCAGGGGAGGCCGCGCTGACCGCCGGTATTGCCGAAGCCATGCTCAGGAATGAAGACTTGGTCATCGTCAACTCCGCACGCGAAGGCGCCCTGGTAGATAAGTCCGTTGCCGCCTCCGACATCCTGGAGCAGGCCGGCCGCCGGGCCACGGAGGCCGGCATCAGGGCAACGGTGATCCAGCCGCCGTACCGTGACGACCTCGCCGATGAATTCCTTGATGTCGCCCGCGAAGTCAACGCATCCCTGATTGTCATTGGCCTGCGGCACCGCTCACAGGTCGGCAAATTCATCCTGGGCAGCCACGCCCAGCGCATCCTCATGCAGGCGGACCGGCCCGTCCTTGCCGTGAAGGCGGACGGGGCCCTCTCTTAGCCGGCTGAGTCTTGGCCGGCTGAGCGCGGCCGCCCGGATCGTGTAAAACGGATCCGCCCTCCATTCCACAAGTCCGGTTTCTCATGAGAAGGTGTGAGTTCTTATGAAAAAGATCGGGTTTCTGTCCTTCGGCCACTGGGGCGACGTCCCCGGTTCGCGTGTGCGTTCCTCCCGGGACGCCCTTCTGCAGGCAATTGAGTTGGCCGTGGCTGCGGAGGAAGTCGGCGTCGACGGCGCGTTCTTCCGGGTTCACCACTTCGCCGAGCAGCAGGCCTCGCCGTTCCCGCTGCTTGCAGCGATTGCCGCGCGCACCTCTCGCCTTGAGATGGGCACCGGAGTCATTGACATGCGGTACGAGAACCCGCTCTACATGGCCGAGGAGGCCGCCGCCGTCGACCTCATCAGTGGAGGAAGGCTGCAGCTCGGGGTCAGCCGCGGTTCGCCCGAAACGGTGCTGGCCGGCTACGAGGCCTTCGGACACCTCCCGGCAGGGGAAGAGTCCGACGCCGACATGGCCCGCCGGCATACCGAGCGCTTCCGGGACGCCATCTCCGGGGCGGGCCTTGCCGTGGCCAATCCGCAGGTCAGCGGGCACAGCGGGCTGGTCCCGATTCAGCCGCTGTCAGCAACGCTTCCGGAACGGATCTGGTGGGGTGCGGGAAACCGTGCCAGCGCCCGGTGGGCCGGGAAGCAGGGTATGAACCTCATGTCCTCGACCCTGCTGACGGAGGACACCGGAGTTCCCTTCGACCAACTGCAGGCCGAGCAGATCGCGGGATTCCAGGAGGCCTGGGCAGCGGCCGGACACCCGCGCACACCGCGGGTGTCCGTCTCGCGAAGCATCATTCCGCTGATCGATGACGAATCCAGGCGATACTTCGGGCTGCGCGCGCAGGCCGACGCCCGGGACCAGGTGGGCTACCTCGACGGCGGGCTGGCGCGCTTCGGGCGTAGCTACATCGGTGAACCCGACCGCCTGGTGGAGGAGCTCGCCCGGGACGCGGCCGTGGCCGCGGCAGACACCTTGCTGGTCACCGTCCCCAATCAGCTCGGCGTGGACTTCAACGTCAGTCTGCTCGAGGCGATTTCCCGCGACCTCCGGCCCGCCTTGGGCTGGGATTGACGACGGCGGCCGGCCTTCGTCGGAGCGCGCTAGGCGGCGCTACTGCTGGTGGTTCCGTGGCCGGCGTCGATTGCCGCCGCAACCAGGCGGTCGAAACTCGCGGTCCCGTTCTCCGGAGGGATCACCGTGAAGACCGCAACCCACTTCTCGGGGGCATGTTTCTCCAGCGTTGAAGCCCGGGCCACATGCAGGTTCAACCCGGGTACGCCGCTGACAAGGAGCGGAAGCTGCTCGCCGCTCTTGGTCATGTGCCGGAATTGCCTGACGGAGAGTTGGTCGCCAGGGCTGCTGGTGACCTCGGCGAGGGTGTCATTGATCCTCTTCGTCAGCCCGCGAAGGAAGCGTCTCTGGGCCGTGACCGTGCGCACCGTAAGAAGGGCGGCGAAGATGAGGGTAAACAACACCAAGGCACCGAAACTCCTGAGGATGGACACGAAGATCATCAGGAACAGGCACAGGATCAATCCCAAAATACTGGACAGGATGAACTTGGTTACAGGGCTTTCGCCCGGCTTCTTTGACCAGCGAACAACAGCGACGATGTCCTTTCGGGGCTGATCTCGCCTAGAAATTTCCATGATTAGTACCCCTTCACTTCCATGAGCGCCTCGGCCAGGATGATTGCCTCGCGTGCTTCCTTGAGATCGCTCAGCAAACCCATATCGGGAATGGCTCCGGTGGCCACGGTGGAGCCGGCGAGTTCAGAAAAGATGCTGCTCAATTTTTCGCGGTCCTGAGACAGCGTCCGGGACGACGTCAGCTTGATTCTGCTCAGCTCAAGCTCCAGCAGTGACTTGTCGATGGCCTCGCGACGCCCTTGCATGACGGCCAGCTTTTCGGTGACACGCTGGACACGGCCGCGGAGCATCGATTCCATCTTTCCTGCCACAACGTGGAGCTCGCACAGCGCGGTGTAGGACTGGGGCGACCCGGAGTGTGCGGCGAGCTGCGCACTGACGTAATGGCGCCGTCGTTCCCATTTCCGGACGGCGGACTCAGATGGACCCAAGAGGAGCGAAACGGCTGCCAGTGCTTTGTCCAGCGACGCGGCCCGGGTGCTCAGGCTCGTTGTGGCGGCGTCCAGCCTCGACAGGAACGCGTCGTAATTGTCATGCGGCTGGGCGCTGTCAGTATTCACGAGCCACTCGCGTGCGGTGTCGCGATTCACTTCGCCGGAAATTGCCCCGGTCTCTCATGGCAAGAGGATAGAGGCTCCGGGCCCGATGGCATAGGGTGCGGATTTAGGTCCAGCACATCGCGGGCCAAATCTAACGACACGGCGCACGATCAAACCGGGGGAAGCACGGGGTCCGGGTCGCGGACGGGGTCCGGGGCGTGGACTGCGTCCGGGTCATGGACTCCGGCGGCGTCGGGAAGGCAGCGGCAGGGTAGTATCCGGCGACCTGCAACATGTAGTTCGCCCACTGCGGGCCGGCGAGCATGTACCCGTCTATGGCCTTGTAGAACTTGCCGTTGACGGTGATGTTCTGGCCGGGCCGCTTCTGGCCTTCCAGGGCGTCGCCGAAGAAGGAAGCGGTGGCGAGGCCGGACGTGTAGCCCACTACCCAGGTGGCGCCGTTGGTATTGGAGGTGCCGGTCTTGGCCGCGGTCGGAAACCGTTCTTGGACCTTGGGCTTGATGTAAACGCCGGACCCGCGCTTGAGCACGTCCTGCAGCACGGCGTTCACACCGCGGGCGACCTCGGGCTTGATCGCACCATGACAGGCGCTGGTCTCGGCCGGCAGCTTCTGTCCGGCCGCGTCCGTTACCGCCGTGATGGCAATGGGTGTGCAGTACTTGCCGTCATTGGCGAAGGTGGCAAACGCATTGGCCAGATGGAGCGGGGCCACGCCAATGGCACCGAGCAGATTGCCCAGCTGGTGCATGTTCACCCGGGCGTTGTCCACGCCGCTGTGGATCCCGGCGGCGTCCACCATTTTCTGGATGCCGCAAAAATCGAGTTGGGCGGCTTCGGCGAAGGTGGCGGTGTTGATGGAGTTGTACAGTCCGTAGTCCACGCGCATGCTGCGGTAATATCCCGGGTCGTTGTTCTGGAGATCGTCCGCCGCGCCGAGATGCTTCTGGCTCGTGCTGTACGCACCGAGCACCCTGCCGCAGCTTGACCTCCACCGAAATCCGAGGGGATAGGACCGCCGGGAGGCGTCCACCATGGCGGCCAGGGACTTGCCCTCGTTGAGCCATTCCGCGAACGTGAACGGTTTCATGGTGGAGCCTGGCTGGAACCCGCCGGCGCCGTTGAGATCGTTGCCGTTGGCATCCTTGGAATCGACATTGAAGTTGAGCTGGGTATCGAATTTCCCGGGCGCCGGGAGGAAGACGGTGTTTTGCGCCATGGCCAGGATCTTGCCCGTGCCGGGCGCGATCGAGACCATCGCGGCGCCCCACTTGTCCGGGTTGGCGCCGGCAGTGGCATCGACCTGCTCCTGCGCGGCCAGTTGGAGCCGGCTGTCCAGGGTGGTGCTGATGGTGAGGCCGCCGCGGAACAGCTTCCTCTCGCGCTCGGCAACATCCGCGCCGTAGGCCGGGTTGTTGAGGATGAGGTGGGAAACGTAGTCGCAGAAGTACGGGGCCATTTCCGCGCCGGCGCATCCCTGCCTCCCGGGGGTGATCGTAAGATCCACCGGGGCGGCGACGGCGGCATCATGCTGCGCCTGCGAGATGGCGCCGTGGCTGAGCATTCTGCCGAGAACCTGGTTGCGTCGCTGGACGGCGTTTTCCGGGTGCACGTCGGGGTTGTAGAAGCTGGGGCTGTTCACGAGGCCGGCGAGCAGGGCAGCTTGCGGCAGGGTCAGGTCCTTGGCCGTGGTGTTGAAGAAGTAGCGGGACGCGGCTTCAATGCCGTAGGCGTCCCGGGCGAAGAACACGATGTTCAGGTATCCCTCAAGGATTTGGTCCTTGGTGAACCTCTTCTCCAATGCGACAGCGAGCTTCATCTCGCGAATCTTGTCGGCCATGCTCTTCTGCCCGTTGAGGATAATTTGATCGCCCCTGTCGGCAGACACGAGGGATTCATTGAGCACGTTGGTGACGTACTGCTGGGTCAGTGTGGAAGCGCCCTGCCTGCCGCCGTTGGTCAGGTTGGACACCAGCGCGCGGAGAATCCCCTGGGGGTCGATGCCGGAGTGTTCGTAGAAGCGGCGGTCCTCGATCGCGACGATCGCATCCTTGATGTACGGGGACATCTGGTCGAGCCTGACCTTAACACGGTTTTCCGCGTAGAAGGTGGCGATCGGTTTTCCGTCGGCGCTGAGCACCCTGGTCGACTCCGACGGCGGATCAACGGTCAGTTCCGACGGGAGGTTGTTGAACAATACGATTGATTCTTTGACGGCGACGCCGGTCGCGGCCACGGTGGGGACCAGGAGGCTGGCGGCCAGGACACCGCAGACCGCGCTCGCGGTCAAGAACCAGAACAGCCTCCAAAGGGTCGAGGCTAGTAGGGATCCGGTGCGTTTCCTGGGCGCCATGGTGCCTGAACAGGCTAGGTCAACGAGTCGATGGCGACGGTGATCGCAAGGAAGAGCGGGACGTCCTCGCCTTCCGCGACTTCGACGCCGTAGGACTCACGAACGCGGAACCATTTCTTGGAGATCGTGGCGACCGTGTGGCCGTCGCGCTCTATTTCGTACTCGTGGTCGACGATGTTGCCGTGCGCCTTCATATCGGCGCCGTCCTTCACGTCGATGGTGAAGCGGTCCCGGAGCCCGATCAACGCCTTGTGGACCGTCGCTGCGGTGTCGTCGCCGCGCTCGACGGAGACCTTGTCCCGGATCGAGAGCTTGCGCTCCTGGATGCGGGCCACCTCGTTTCCGGACGCGTCCTCCAGGACGAAAGTGTCCCGGATGCGGACGGCCTTGCCATTGACCTTGTAGGCGCGTCTGCCCTGGTCGTCTTCGATCCAGAAGTCATCCCCAATCGACAGCAGTTTCTCGCGCATCTGATACCGCTGGCGGCTGGGTTCGTCACGCCGGTGCCGTATTAGTCCCATGCCCTGACCATAGGGCCGCTTCCCCGGCCTGCACCTCACCCGAATCGGATGGTCCGGGGGAGGACCGGGGAAGCGGCGTCAGATGCCGGTCAGGTGGCCGGGATCACCAGGCCCTTGAACTTGGACTGAATGAAATCCTTCATGTCCTGCGAGGTCAGGATCTTGTACAGCTTCTGCACGCGCGGATCATCCTTCATCTCCGCCTTCACGGCCAGGACGTTGTAGTAGGCGCTGTCCTTGCCCTCGACCAGCAGCTGCTTGTCGGCGCTCAGGCCGGCGGGAAGGGCAAATGCCAGCGTCACGATTGCCGCGTCCTTGTCATTGAGGGCCTGAGGCAGGCTGGCGTTTTCGATCTCCGTGAACTGGAGGTTTTTCGGGTTGGCTTTGACGTCCTTGAGCGTGATCGGTTTGTCACTGACTTCGATCAGTCCCTTGGACGCCAGCAGTTTCAGGGCCCGGGCCTCATTGGTGGGGTCGTTGGGGATGGCGACCGAGGCGCCGTCGGGAAGGTCCGCGAGGTTGGCCACGTCATTGGAGTACAGGGCCATCGGCGGCAGGTACACCTTGCCAACGCTGACGAGGTTCTTGCCGGAAGCCTTGTTATAGGTCTCCATGAAGGTGGTGTTCTGGAACAGGTTGGCGTCGATGTCGCCGTCACTCACGGCCGCGTTGGGCGTGTTGTAGTCGCTGAACTCCTTGTACTCCACGGTGAGGCCCTGTTTGGGGGCGAGCTCCCGCTGGACTTGCTTCAGCATGTCCCCGGCGGGCACCGCGAGGGCACCGACCTTGATGGTCTCGGCGGCGCCGCCTTGGCTGGCGGTGCTCGCGCCGCAGGCGGACAGGGCGAGGATGGCGGCCGCGCCGGTTGCGGCGGCCTTCAGGATTTGTGCACGGAACATTGGAACTCTTTCGCAGAATGGGATGGGGT
>NZ_CAKKMF010000060.1 GCF_918697925.1 Arthrobacter sp. Bi26 | reverse complement strand
CCCTTGGCGGCTGCCGTGGCCGGGCTGGCTGCCCTGCCGGCCGCACTGGCACCGCCGGAGGAGCCGCCCCCGCCTGACCCCGAACCGCCGGTGCCCTCGACTTCGCTGCCAATGATGTAAACGCCGAACAGCCCGCGGTCCGGGATGGTGCCGCCGGACGTGACGGCCAGCCGCTGCGCGCCGGGACGGCCCTCAATGGTCCCGGCGTTCCGGTCCCAGATGACACGGGGCCGCAGTTCCGCGAACTCGTCCGAGGGATAGCGTCCGGCCAGAAGGTCCAGGGTGGCCTCGAACGCGGAGCGGGGGAGTGAGGCGAAGGGCGCGGACCGCCGGACGGTGGTGAACCACTCCTCCACGTCGATGGCACCCAGAGCGGTGGCGGCGACCGTCTGCTGGGCCAGGATGTCCAGCGGGTTGGCCGGCACGCTGAGCCGCTCGATCTTGCCGTCCAGCATCCGCTCCACGGTGATGGCTGTGTGGACGAGGTCTGCCCGGTGCTTCGGAAACAGGACGCCCTGGGAGATTTCGCCGACCTGGTGGCCGGCGCGGCCCACCCGCTGCAGGCCGCTGGCCACCGAGGGCGGCGACTCGACCTGCACCACCAGGTCCACCGCACCCATGTCGATGCCAAGCTCGAGTGAGGACGTGGCCACCACGCAGCGCAGGCGGCCGGATTTCAGGTCGTCCTCGATCAAGGCGCGCTGGTCCTTGGACACGGAACCGTGGTGCGCGCGGGCCAGCACGGGGTCGGCGCCGGCGGTGCTGCCTGCCTGGGCCATCATGTGGGCCGGTGTGGCGGTGGACGTGGGCTGTGCAGCGGCACCGCCGGGCGGCACGGCGTTGGGCACTGTACTTGGCACCGATTTCGGCACTGATTTCGGCACTGCGGCCGGCACGGCGTCGAAGTCCGGAGCTCCGGCGCCAAACTCGGTCCAGTCGCCGCCGGCCGCCATGAGCTGGCGTTCGGCGTAGATCTCGTTGAGCCGGGCGGTCAGCCGTTCGGCGAGGCGGCGGGAGTTCGCGAACACGATGGTGGACTGGTTGGCCAGCACCAGGTCCACGATCTTTTCCTCCACATGGGGCCAGATGGACGCCTGCGGCTGGAGCCCGGAGGCCGGGCCGGAATCGAAGGCGCCGGCGGCGCCCTGGAGATCGGACATGTCCTCCACAGGTACAGAGACGGTCAGGTCCCAGTTCTTCCGCGACGGAGGGGCCACAATTTCCACCGGCGCCGATCCGGCGAGGAACTGAGCCACCAGCTCTTTGGGTTCCACGGTGGCCGAAAGCCCGATGCGCTGGGCGGGCTTGGGCAGCAGCGCGTCGAGCCGTTCCAACGACACCGCCAGATGCGCCCCGCGCTTGGTCCCGGCGACGGCGTGGACCTCGTCGACAATGATCGTGTCGACCTCACTGAGGGTTTCGCGCGCCTTGGACGTCAGCATCAGGAAGAGGGATTCCGGGGTGGTGATGAGGATATCGGGCGGGTGGCTGAGCAGCGAGCGGCGGTCGGACGCCGTCGTGTCCCCGGACCGGACGCCCACGGTAATGAGCGGGGCGGGCAGGTCCAGGCGTTTGGCGGTCTGCGTGATGCCGATCAGCGGTGCGCGGAGGTTGCGTTCGACGTCGACGCCGAGAGCCTTGAGCGGGGAAATGTACAGCACTCGGGTCTTCCGCTGGGCTGCCTTCCGCTGGGCTGAATTAATCCGCGCGGCCGTTCGGCGCCCGCCCTTGGCCGCCGTGTCCAGGCCGGGCAGGGGCTCGGGCTCCGCGGGGGCGGAGACCAGCAGCCGGTCCAGCGCCCAGAGGAACGCGGCGAGAGTCTTGCCGGAACCGGTGGGGGCGACCACGAGGGCGTGCGCACCGGAGGAGATGGCATTCCAGGCGCCGTTCTGGGCCGGGGTGGGCGCGGAAAAAGCGCCCAGGAACCAGTCCCGGGTCGGTCGGCTGAACCGGTCCATGGCGTCGGCCGAGAGTGTGCCGCCGGCGAGCTCCTGCCCCTTCATTCCTCCATCATGCCCTACCCCACCGACACTATTAGCCGGGCCCGATCACGGCGGCCCGGCGGCCCCAGGAGGGCGAAAGCACCGTGGCGGGCGCGAGCAGAGACGCGGGGGCCCGGCGTTACTTGGGCTGGAAAGCTCCGATGATCAGCAGGTTGATCTCCGTGTTGGCGCAGGCGTCCAGCGGCTGCGCGAGGAACAGCGAATCGGTGTCATCGGGCGGGTAGACCCGGAGTCCTGCCGCCGGCGTCCGGGTGCAGTCCGGGTAGTTGGCGGCCTGGGTGTAGCGCAGCGTGGCGGCGCCGGCCTTGCCCGGGGCGAGCAGGACATCGGTGACCGGGGTCGAGTCGTCGCGGGTGGCGGCGGCGCCGATCGGCTCGCCGTCGGCCCCGGCCGTGAGGGAGACGCCCGCATAGCCCTTCAGCAGGCACGGTTCGGTGCCGGAGTTGGTCACGATTAGCTGCATGTAGACGCTGCCCGCGGCGCCGCCGCCCGAGGAGTCGGTGGTGGCGGTCAGGCTACCGGCCTTGCACAGTGCGGGGCCGGCCTGGGCCGCTTGCGAGGTTGCGGCGGCCGCAGAGGATTCCGTTGCGGCACCGGAAGTCGCGGGCTGGCTTGTTTCGCTGGCCGACGGGGTGGGCGGGGACGTGGCCGGCTGGGTCTGCGTCGAGCTGCCCCCGCAGCCGCCGAGCAGGAGGGCCGCCGCGGCAGCCGTTGTCACAACCAGTGCGTGCTTCATTCGCTGAGACCTCATGGCTCAACCATTATGCCCGCCGTTGCCTTAGTCAACGATGCCACGGCGGCGGAGCCCGATTGATGCCCGGATTGTGATTTCCGGGCATCGGCCGAGGTCAGCTGCTCCTGCGGACCCCTGCGGCCGCGGCGCAGGGGAGCCGTTGCTGCTAGTCGGTCTCGGGGCCGGAGCAGTAGTGGCAGTCATCCGGGCAGGAGGCGGCGGAGCCGGCTGCCCAGGTGCTCGTCCCCGTTGCGACGCCGGACGCGGAGTTCGGCTGCTGCATCAGGGCGGGTTGGCGGTCAGTTGTCAGCATGGCGGGCCCCTTCGGGATCTGCCACGCTCAGTTCGAAGCCGTCGGCGACGTGGAACAGCTTCCGGTGCCCGGCCTTGGACACCACCCACACGACGGCGCCGTCGGCGGTGCGGTTGTCTACACGGCCCGCGTGCTCGAGGCGGCCGCCCCGGCGGAGGTGGACGGCGTCGCCGATCTCGACGTCGTCCCATTCCGTGGCGCGGCCCGAGGGCCGGTTATTCTGCAATGTCATGAGGAGTCCTGAACGGTTACGGGCAAGCGAGGATGTGATCCAGCTAACCGTGAAATGGCCCCCGTCTCAATGGTCAAATGTATGAGGCCCTCTCGTTCTGTTGTGCAGGCGTCTAGACGCGAGGCGCTCCGGTGTGGGTCCCTGCGGGCTGCGGGAGTGCGGGTTGGGTGCCGGCTCAGCCAAGTGGCGGTCAGATCGGCAAATGTGGCGGTGGTGGCGCCGGAACTCATAGTCTGCGCTGCCCATCGGGGCCTCCTGTCAGCCCTGCGTGGATGCCCTCACTATCAGTTCGGGCGGAAAGACCACCTGGGTGGGTGCAAATCCGTCCTCGGCTGCCGCTTCCCGGAGCAGCAATTCCAGTGCGGTGGAGCCGATGAGGGCGCTGGGCTGCCGGATGGAGGACAGGGGTACGACGGCGGCGGCGGCGAACTCAATGTCGTCGTAGCCGATCAGGGCGATCTCTTGCGGCACGTTGACGCCGCCCATGAGCATCAGGCCCTGGAGGACACCTATGGCCAGCAGGTCGTTGGCTGCAAAGATCGCATCCGGGCGTTCGGCTTCGGGCCGGGACCGGATGGACTCGCCGGCTGCCCTTCCCGAAAGCACGGTCAGGGATTCCGTCGCGATGACCTCGAGGGCTGCACCCGCAACGGCGTCGACGGCCTTCCGGGCCCCTGCCAAACGGTCCGCCACCTGCCGGATGCTTGCCGGGCCGCCAACAAACGCGATCCGCCGCCGGCCCAGCGACAACAGGTGGGCTGCAGCCATCTCCCCGCCCGCCAGGTCATCCACGGCCACCGAGGAGAAGCTCAGGTTCTCTGTCTGCCGGTCCACGAGCACCGTCGGGATGCCCCGGCGCCGGAGCTGCTCCAGCCGGGGGATCACATTTCCTACCGGGGACAGCAGTACGCCCCGCACGCGCTGCTGCTCGAAAAGATCCAGATAGGCGGATTCCCGGCCCTCATCCTCATTGCTATTTCCGACGAGGACCGTTAAATTCTCCGCGGTGGCACGGTCCTCTGCACCCCTGGCCAGATCCGTGAAGAAGGGGTTTGCGGCGTCTAGGACCACCAGGCCGATGCTGTGGCTCATGCCGGCGCGCAACTGGCGCGCGGCGTCGTTGCGGACGAAGCCGAGCTTGTCGATGGCGGACTGGACCCTGCCGGTGACTTCGGCAGAGACCTTCTCCGGCCGGTTCAGCACATTGGAGACCGTCCCGACCGAGACGCCGGCCAGGGCCGCGACGTCCTTGACGCTCGCTGAAACCATTTCCTGTGCTCCTGAAGGTGGACGCCGCAGCCCTTGGGGCTAGGCGGCGCATACGCAAAATACTCACTTCAGGATACCTGTCCGGGGTCTACTTTGAACCCTTTCATTGAAACGAATCAAAAGCTGCGTCACGGATGGTTGACAGCAGTTGACGTGTCCATTTGAAGACCCTATGATTCAAATCACAGCTGGTTATGAAACGATTCATTGCTGTGTTCAACAAGGCAGTGCTCACTAAGCCCCAAAGGTGCGGTTAATTTTATGCAGCAGACATACAGTTCCCGGTCCGGCCCCTCCGAGGGGGAACCGGTTCCGGTTCTCTCGCTCTCACACGCAGCCAAGACCTTTGGCCCGGTGGTCGCCCTGGCCGATGGAACCATCAACATCGAGGCTGGCGAAATCCACGCGCTGGTCGGGGAGAACGGCGCCGGCAAGTCCACGCTGGTGAAAATCCTCGCCGGCCTGCACCATCCCGATTCCGGCGACTTCCAGGTGGCGGGCCAGAGCGTCCAGTTCCGCAATGTAGCCGAGAGCAAGGACGCCGGAATTTCCGTCATCTACCAGGAGCCCACACTCTTTCCGGACCTGAGTGTCGCAGAGAACATCTTCGTTGGCCGCCAGCCCAAGGGCCGCTTCGGGCTCATCAGCAAGGCGACGATGGTCAGGGAAGCGCACAAGCTGTTCGAACGCCTTGGCGTTCCCATCGACCCGACCCGCATCGCCGAGGGCTTGTCCATCGCGGACCAGCAGATCATTGAAATCGCCAAGGCCATTTCGCTGGACGCCAAAGTCCTGGTGATGGACGAGCCCACCGCAGCCCTCAGCGGCGTCGAGGTGGAGCGGCTGTTTGCCGTGGCCCGGAGCCTCCGGGACCGCGGGACCGGCATCCTCTTCATTTCGCACCGTTTCGATGAGGTCTTTGACCTCTGCGACCGCATCACCGTCATGCGGGACGGCCGGTACATCTCCACCCACCGGACAGCAGACGTCACCGTGGAGCGGATCGTTCGCGAGATGGTGGGCCGTGACATCGGCGCCCTGTTCCCCAAAGCCCCTGCCGAGATCGGCGATGTCGTCCTGAAAGTGGACGGGCTCAGCCGCGCAGGAGTGTTCCGCGATATCAGCTTCGAGGTCCGCGCCGGGGAAATCGTTGCGCTGGCCGGCCTCGTGGGCGCCGGCCGCACCGAGGTGGCCCGTGCCGTGTTCGGAATCGATCCCTATGACGCCGGCGCCATCACCTTCGACGGGCGCAAGCTCAGGCCCCGCAATGCCCAGGCGGCCATCACTGCCGGCATGGGCTTCGTCCCGGAGGACCGCCGCAAGCAGGGCCTCGTGATGGACCTGTCCGTGGCCCGGAATGTCACGCTCACGCTGCGCAACAAATACACGACGGCGGGGCTGATCAACGGTGCCGCCGAGCGGCGCGCCGCCCAGGAGTGGAGCAAACGGCTCCAGGTGAAGACCGGCTCGCAGGAGTACGCCGTCTCCACGCTCTCCGGCGGCAACCAGCAAAAGGTGGTGCTCGCAAAGTGGCTGGCCACGGACCCGCGGCTGCTGATCATCGACGAGCCCACCCGCGGCATCGACGTCGGCACCAAGAGCGAGGTGCACCGGCTCATTTCGGACCTCGCCGGGCGCGGGATCGCGATCCTGATGATCTCCTCCGAACTGCCCGAGGTCCTCGGCATGGCGGACCGCGTCCTGGTCATGCGCGAAGGCCGGATCACCGCCGAACTCGACCGTGCCGATGCGAACCCCGAATCGGTCATGCACGCCGCCACATCTTCCGCAGGAGGAACCCTGTGAGCTCAGCTCTGGACCACAAGAACGCAACGACGACGGCGCCCGCCGCCGGCGCCCGAGGCGCCGTCGCTGCGGTGCTGCGGATGCGCGAACTCCCCGTGCTGATCGCGCTGGCACTGCTGGTACTCGTCACCTACCTGATCAACCCGCTGTTCCTCACCGCCCAAGGCGTGAAGGACCTGCTGCTCAACGCCACGATCATCATGATTCTGGCGGTAGGGCAGACCCTGCTGATCATCACCCGGAACATCGACCTCTCCGTCGGCTCCATGCTGGGGCTGGTCGCCTTCGGCACCGGCTCCATTTTCTCGGCCGTGCCCGGCGTTCCGATCATCGCAGTGTTTGCCATCGGTATGGCCTTCGGGGCGTTGCTCGGCGCCTTCAACGGCGCCCTGGTGACCCTGGCCAAAGTCCCCGCCCTGGTCATCACGCTCGGGACGCTCTACGTGTACCGCGGCCTGAACAACGCCTGGGCCGGCGGCAAGCAGTTCTTCGCGGGCGATCGTCCGGAGGAGTTCGGCGCACTCTCGGTGAACACCTTTCTGGGGTTCCCCGTCATCACGCTGCTGGCCATCGTCGTCGTGATCGCCGTGGCCGTCTACATGTCCGGCACCCGCCCGGGCCGTGACCTGTACGCCATCGGCTCGGACCCGGACGCGGCGACAGCCTTCGGCATCAAGGTCTCCAAGCGCGTGTTCCTGGCCTTCCTGGCCAACGGGGCGCTCGCCGGCCTGGCCGGCGTGCTCTACGCCAGCCGCTTCAACTCGGTCGGCGCGACCACCGGCACCGGCATGGAACTGACCGTGGTGGCGGCCGCCGTCGTCGGTGGCGTGGCCATCTTCGGCGGCAGCGGATCGGTGACCGGGGCCGCCCTCGGCGCCGTGCTCCTGACCACCATCACCAGCTCCCTGACCGCCCTCAGGGTGGACAAATTCTGGCAGCAGGCGATCGTCGGCGTGCTGATCCTCACCGCCATCATCATCGACCGCGTGGCCAGCCTGCGCACAGCCAAGAAACTGCGGATTAGCGAGGCTCGCAATGTCTGAAACCACGTCCACCACCAGCACGGCGCCGGCTCCCGTGGCTGACAACACCAAGCCGCTGGCCAGCGAACCGAAGGGCCGGACCGGCGCCGCACGGATCCTTACCGGCCGTGACGCCATCACCATCTACGCCCTGATTGCTTTCCTGATCTACGCGGCCATCGCGATCCCGCGCTTCGCCTCGCCGGTGACCACCGGCTTCCTGCTCCTGGACGTGATCCCGGTCCTGCTGATTGCGATGCCGATGACGCTGATCATCATCACGGGCGAGATCGATCTGTCCGTGGCCAGCACGGCCGGCCTGACCAGCGCCTTGATGGGCGTCCTCTGGGCCGGCGGGATGGACATCTGGCTGGTCCTGGCGATCAGCCTGCTGGCAGGAATTGCCGCCGGCATGTTCAACGGCTTCCTGATCGCGGTCCTCGGACTGCCGTCCCTGGCGGTCACGATTGGCACCCTGGCGTTGTTCCGCGGCCTGGCACTGGTCATCATCGGCGACAACGCCGTGGCCAACTTCCCGAAGGCGCTGACTGCCTTCTTCACCTCCAAGATCGGTGGCACCGGGATCCCCACGGTGATGATCGGCGTGGTCGTGGTGGTCGTCTTCTTCGGCGTGCTGCTGCACTTCACGCCGTTCGGGCGGGGGCTCTATGCGATGGGCTACAGCAAGGAAGCCGCCAGCTTCGTCGGCATCAACGTGGCCCGCAGCAAGTTCTGGCTGTACGTCGGATCCGGCGCCGTCTCTGCGCTCGCCGGCATCTACTGGACGCTGCGCTACACGAGTGCCCGCAGTGACAACGCCTCCGGCCTGGAACTGGCTGTCATCGCCGCTGTCCTGCTCGGCGGCGTGTCGATCTTCGGCGGCAAAGGCTCCATTCCCGGCGTGATCGCGGGGGTCCTGCTGATCGGGACGCTGAACTATGCGCTGCGCCTGGCCCGGGTGTCCGACGTCGTCCTCATCACGGTTACCGGGCTGCTGCTGATCGTCTCGGTGGTGGCGCCGAGCATCGGCTCCGCCATCCGGCAATGGCGCCACACCCGGCGCGTACGACGAAGTTTCACCCGCAAGGCCACCTGAAATCTGCGCACGAGAACCACAGAAACCGTGCCCGCCTGGGGCCGGCCGCACCTACCGCACGAAGGAAAAGGGAAGAACAATGATGTTGAACCGCAAGAACAAGGGCCAGACCGGCCGACTGGGAAGCATGGTGGCCATCACCGCCGTGGCCGCACTGGCGCTGACAGCCTGCAACAGCGGCTCCGCATCCTCCAGCGATACCAGCAGCCCCTCAGCAGGGGGAGGGGACCAGAAGATCACCTTCATCCCCAAGCAGCTGAACAACCCGTACACCGACGTCGTCCTGGGCGGCGGCAAGAAGGGCGCCACCGAGGCCGGATTCGCCTCGTCCCAGGTGGTCGGACCGCTGGAAGCCTCCGCCTCCAGCCAGGTTTCCTTCATCAACGCCGAGACGCAGGCCGGCACGAACGTCATCACGATCGCGGCAAATGACCCCGACGCCGTCTGCACGGCCCTCGGCGAAGCCCGCTCCGCCGGCGCCAAGATCGTCGCGTTCGACTCCGACACCAACCCTGACTGCCGCGACGTCTTCATCAGCCAGGTCGTCGCCAAGGACGTTGCCCTGATCCAGACCAAGCTGATCTCCGAGCAGATCGGCGGCAGCGGCGAAATCGCCATCCTGTCCGCCACCGCCAACGCCACGAACCAGAACGAGTGGATCAAGTACATGGAGGAGGAGCTGGCCTCCAACCCCGCGTACAAGGACATCAAGCTTGTTGCCAAGGTCTACGGCGATGACAACGACACCAAGTCCTTCCAGGAAGCCCAGGGCCTCATGCAGGCCCACCCGAACCTGAAGGGCATCATCTCTCCGACCACAGTGGGCATCGCCGCCACTGCCCGGTACCTCTCAACGTCCGCCTACAAGGGCAAGGTTGCCCTCACCGGGCTGGGGCTGCCGAATGAAATGCGGCCCTTCGTGAAGGACGGAACCGTCAAGGAGTTCGCTCTCTGGGACCCGGCACAGCTTGGCTATGTTGCCGCGTTCGCCGGCAAGGCCCTCACGGACGGCAAGATCACCGGCAAAGAAGGGGATACCTTCACCGCCGGCGAGCTTGGCGAACGCAAAGTCGAAAAGGGCGGCCTCGTGATCGTCGGCCCGCCGACCGTCTTCAACGCCGAGAACATCGACAAGTACAACTTCTGATCCGTCCCTGACCCATCCCGAGCAGCCGGGCGGGCCGCCGACAGCCCGCCCGGCATCTCGTTCCTTCCACCCACACCATTCCACTTCACCGGTGCCGCAGCACCGGGTCCACGGCGCCCTTCTCCACAGCCGTGCCCGGAACCCGCATTCCGGAGCCCCAGGTACCCCTTTTCACGCCGGAAGGCCCCTTACATGAACCAGAAACAACCGGCAGACCGGCTGCTGCACCCGCACCGGCGCCGCCCCACCCGCATCGGGCTGGTCTCCGGCGGGCTGGGCGCCTACTGGCCCCAGTTCCCGGAGCTGCTCCCGCAGCTGCAGGACTCCGTCCGCTACGTCACCGGCCGCTTCCAGGGACTCGACGCCGAAGTCGTCGACACCGGCTTCATCTCCGACGCGCAGGAGGCCGCGACGGCCGGTGAAAAGATGCGCGTCGCCGACTGCGACCTCATCGTCATCTTCCTCACCACGTACCTAACCTCCTCCATGGTCCTGCCGATCGCGCAACGGGCGAAGACCCCCGTCCTGGTGATCGACCTGCAGCCGACCGAAGCGATGGACCACGCCAACTTCGACACCGGCAAATGGCTGGCCTACTGCGGCCAGTGCCCGGTGCCGGAGGTCGCCAACGTCTTCCGCCGGGCCGGGATCGACTTCCGCTCAGTCTCCGGGCATCTCAAGCAGGAGTCCGCCTGGGAGCGGATCACGCAGTGGGTCCACGCCGCCGGCGTCCGCGCCCGGCTCCGCAGTGCCCGGCACGGGCTCATGGGCCACCTCTATCCGGGCATGCTCGATGTCGCCAGCGACCTCACCACCGTCTCGACCACCTTCGGCTCCCACGTCGAAGTGCTCGAATTCGATGACCTCCGCGAACGGGTCAACGCCGTGACGGACGCGGAGGTCTCCGAACGGCTCGGGCTCGCCCGCGAACTTTTCGTTGTCGATGACTCCGTGAACGACGACGACTTCGCGTGGGGCGCGAAGGTCTCGGTGGGCCTGGACCGCCTCGTGCAGGACTTCGACCTCGACTCCGTGGCCTACTACCACCGCGGACTGGCCGGGGAACAGCACGAACGGCTGGGCGCCGGGATGATCCTGGGCTCCTCCATCCTGACCGCCCGGGGCATCCCGATGGCCGGCGAATTCGAACTGCGGACCTCCATTGCCATGCTGGCCGCCCAGGCGATCGGCGCCGGGGGATCCTTCACCGAGATCCAGGCCCTGAACTTCCTCGACAACGTGGTCGAAATGGGACACGACGGCCCGGCCCACCTGGCCGTGTCCGCCCAGGACCCGCTCCTGCGCGGACTCGGCATCTACCACGGCAAGCGCGGCTGGGGCGTCTCGGTCGAATTCGATGTGCGCCACGGCCCCGTCACCACCTTCGGCCTCGGCCAGGACCCGGACGGAAGCTACGTCTTCGTCACCTCCGAAGGCGAAGTTGTCCCGGGGCCCCTCCTGCAGATCGGCAACACGACCTCCCGGGTGGACTTCGGCGGGGACCCCGGGCTCTGGGTGGACCAGTGGAGCCAGACCGGAATCGGCCACCATTGGGCCCTCTGCATCGGCCACCGGGCCGCCGACATCAAGGCCGCCGCGTCCCTGTTGGGCATCGAACACCGCCACGTGGTGCTCTCATGAGCACGCAACGCGTTTGCTTCCAACTTCAGGTCAAGCCCGGGCTGATCGAGGAATACACCCGCCGGCACGCCGCCGTCTGGCCGGAGATGCTCCGGGCCCTCAAGGCCTGCGGCTGGAACAACTACTCACTCTTCCTCCGGCCCGACGGGCTCCTGATCGGCTACTTCGAAACAGACAGCCTGACCGGCGCGCAGGCCCGGATGGCAGCCACGGACGTCAACGACCGCTGGCAGGCCGACATGGCCGGCTTCTTCGAGGATCTCTCCGGTGCACCGGACCAGGGCTTCCTCCAGCTCACCGAAATCTTCAATCTCGAGGACCAGTTGTCCGCGGCCAACGCCGCCGGGGACAACCACCAACCGCAAAAGGAACAGTCATGAACACCACAGAAACGGCCCTGGGCCGCCTCGGGGAACTCGCCATCGAGGTCCCGTCCTGGGCCTACGGCAACTCCGGCACCCGCTTCAGGGTGTTCGGCACGCCCGGCACCCCGCGCACCGTCCAGGAGAAGTTGGCCGACGCCGCGAAGGTCCACGAACTCACCGGCCTGGCACCCACGGTCGCCCTGCACATCCCCTGGGACAAGGTGGATGACTACGCGGCCCTGAAGGAGTACGCGGCGGGTCTGGGCGTGGGCCTGGGCACGGTGAACTCCAATACCTTCCAGGACGACGAGTACAAGTTCGGCTCGCTGACCTCCTTGAACCCTGCGGTGCGCCGCCGCGCCATCGACCACCACCTCGAGTGCCTGGAGATCATGCACGCCACGGGCTCGCGCGATTTGAAGATCTGGCTCGCGGACGGCACCAACTACCCGGGCCAGGACGACATGCGCGGCCGGCAGGACCGCCTGGCCGAATCCCTGCAGGAGATCTACGCCGCCTTGGGCGCGGAACAGCGCCTGGTGCTGGAATACAAGTTCTTCGAGCCGGCTTTCTATCACACCGACGTCCCGGACTGGGGCACCTCCTACGCTCAGACCCTGGCGCTGGGCGAGAAGGCCCTCGTCTGCTTGGACACCGGCCACCACGCCCCGGGCACCAACATCGAATTCATCGTCATGCAGCTGCTGCGCCTGGGCAAGCTCGGCTCCTTTGACTTCAACTCCCGCTTCTACGCGGATGATGACCTGATCGTCGGCGCGGCCGACCCGTTCCAGCTCTTCCGCATCATGCATGAGGTCATCCGCGGCGGCGGCTTCGGCAAGTCCGCAGGAGAGAATTCAGCCGTCGCCCTGATGCTGGACCAGTGCCACAACCTGGAAGAAAAGATCCCGGGCCAGATCCGCTCGGTGCTCAACGTCCAGGAAATGACTGCCCGGGCCCTGCTGATCGACACGGACGCGCTCGCCGAGGCCCAGCGCAGCGGGGATGTCCTGGCCGCCAACGGCATCTTCAACGATGCCTTCTACACCGATGTCCGTCCTGCGCTGGCGCAGTGGCGTGAATCCCGCGGCCTGCCCGCGGACCCGCTGGCCGCCTTCAAGGCCAGCGGCTACCAGAAGAAGATCAACGAGGACCGCGTCGGCGGCCAGCAAGCCGGATGGGGCGCTTAAGAGTTATGACTGAGAACAAGACTGTTGAAGAACTGATTGCCCGTTCCAACCGCCTCGGCGCGGACAAGCGGAACACCAACTTCGCCGGCGGTAACACCTCGGCCAAGGGCACCGAAAAGGACCCCGTGACCGGCGAGGACGTCGAACTCCTGTGGGTCAAGGGCTCCGGCGGCGACCTCGGCACACTGAAGGCCGGAGGCCTTGCCGTGCTGCGGCTGGACCGGCTGCAGGCGCTGAAAAACGTGTACCCCGGCGTCGAGCGCGAAGACGAGATGGTGGCCGCATTCGACTACTGCCTGTTCGGCTTGGGCGGCGCCGCGCCGTCGATCGACACCGCCATGCACGGCCTGGTCGATGCCGCGCACGTGGACCACCTGCACCCGGACTCCGGGATCGCCATTGCCACGGCGGCCGACGGCGAGGCGCTCACCAAGGAGATCTTCGGCGAGAAGGTCGCGTGGGTGCCGTGGCGGCGCCCCGGGTTCCAGCTGGGCCTGGACATCGCCGCGATCAAGGACGCGAACCCGCACGCGGTCGGCACCATCCTCGGCGGACATGGCATCACGGCCTGGGGCGCCACCAGCGAGGAAGCCGAGGCCAACTCGCTGTGGATCATCGAACAGGCCGAGCAGTACATCAAGGACCACGGCCGGGCCGAACCGTTCGGGCCGAAGCTGCCCGGCTACGCTGCCCTCCCGGAAACCGAGCGGCGGGCGAAGGCGGCCGCCCTGGCGCCCGTGATCCGCGGACTCGCCTCGACGGACAAGCCGCAGCTGGGGCACTTCAGCGACGACCCAGCCGTCCTGGAGTTCCTCGAAGCCGCCGAGCACCCGCGGCTCGGCGCCCTGGGCACGTCCTGCCCGGACCACTTCCTGCGCACCAAGGTCAAGCCGCTGGTCCTGGACCTGCCCGCCGACGCCCCGGTCGAGGACTCGATCGCCCGGCTGAAGGAACTCCACGCCGCCTACCGCGAGGACTACCAGGAGTACTACGACCGGCACGCGACCCCTGAGAGCCCCGCCCTGCGCGGCGCGGACCCGGCGATCGTCTTGGTGCCCGGGGTGGGCATGTTCTCCTTCGGGGCGAACAAGCAGACCGCCCGGGTGGCGGGGGAGTTCTACCTCAACGCCATCAATGTCATGCGCGGCGCCGAGGCCGTCTCCAGCTACGCCCCGATCGAGGAATCTGAGAAGTTCCGGATCGAGTACTGGGCCCTGGAAGAGGCCAAGCTGGCCCGGATGCCCAAGCCGAAATCCCACGCCGGCCGGATCGCCCTGGTGACCGGGGCGGCGTCGGGGATCGGCAAGGCGATCGCCACCCGTTTCGCCGCCGACGGCGCGTGCGTGGTCATCGCGGACCTGAACCTGGACAACGCCCGCGCGGTGGCCGCGGAACTCGGCGGCCCCGACGTCGCGATCGGCGTCCAGGCCGATGTCACCGACGAGGCCCAGATCGCCGCGGCCATCCAGGAAGCCGTCCTGGCCTTCGGCGGCCTGGACCTGGTGGTCAACAATGCCGGACTCTCCATCTCGAAGCCGCTCCTGGAAACCACGGAGAAGGACTGGGACCTTCAGCACAACGTCATGGCCAAGGGTTCGTTCCTGATGGCCAAGGCCGCCGCGCAGGTGATGATCGGCCAGGAAATGGGCGGGGACATCATCTACATCTCCTCCAAGAACTCCGTGTTCGCGGGCCCGAACAACATCGCCTACTCCGCCACCAAGGCAGACCAGGCCCACCAGGTCCGGCTCCTCGCCGCGGAACTGGGCGAGTACGGCATCCGGGTCAACGGCATCAACCCCGACGGCGTGGTCCGCGGCTCCGGGATCTTCGCCGGCGGCTGGGGCGCCAAGCGCGCCGCCGTCTACGGCGTGCAGGAAGAGGAGCTGGGCAAGTACTACGCCCAGCGCACCCTGCTCAAGCGCGAAGTCCTGCCCGAAAACGTGGCCAACGCCGCCGCCGTGCTCACCGGCAGCGAGCTCTCCCACACCACCGGGCTCCACATCCCCGTGGACGCCGGCGTGGCCGCGGCCTTCCTGCGATGAGCCTTCCTGCGATGGGCACCGTGCCACCAGCGGATACGGCACCAGCCAGCGGCGGCCTGTTCGCCGCCGTCGACATCGGCGCCTCCTCTGGCCGCGTCATCCTGGGCCGGGTCACGGGTAGTCCCGGTGGGACGAGGGCCGAGCTGGAGACGGTGCACCGCTTCCCCAACGGCGTCAAGGAGCTCGACGGCGGCCTCCGCTGGGACTTCGACGCGCTGTTCGCCGAGGTCCTCACCGGGCTCGCGGCCGCCGCCACGGCGGCCGCGGCCCGCGGCGAGCGCATCGCCAGCATCGGGATCGACACGTGGGCCGTGGACTACGGGCTGGTCAACGCCGCCGGCGAGCTCGTCGCCTCGCCGTTCAGCTACCGCGATGACCGGTCCCGGGCCGCCGTCGCCCCGGTCCACCAGGAACTCGATCCGGCCCGGCTCTACGCCACCACGGGGCTGCAGTTCCTGCCGTTCAACACCATCTACCAGCTCGCCACCGAGCCCGCACTGGAGGGGCTGCAGGCGCTGCTGATCCCTGACCTCATCGGGTTCCTGCTGACCGGCCGGCGCCGCACCGAGGCCACCAACGCCTCCACCACCGGGCTCTTCGACGCCGTCGCGGGGGAGTGGGCCACGGAGTTCCTGGCCGCCCTGGGCCTGCCCAAGCACCTGTTCCCGCCGCTGATCCAGCCCGGCGAGACCCTCGGCACCCTGCTGCCGGAGATCGCGGAACGGACCGGCCTGCCCGCTGCCACGGAAGTGGTGGCCGTGGGCTCGCACGACACCGCCTCGGCCGTCGCTGCCGTACCCGCGGGCGCCGGAGGTGATGAGGAGAAATTCGCCTACATCTCCTCGGGCACGTGGTCCCTGGTCGGTGTCGAACTCTCCCATCCGGTCCTGACCGAGGCCAGCCGGGCCGCGAACTTCACCAACGAACGCGGCGTGGACGGCACCATCCGCTACCTGCGCAACGTCGGCGGCCTCTGGTTGCTCAGCGAATGCCAGCGCGCCTGGGCCGCCGAAGGCTACCGGCCCGGACTTGAGGAACTGCTCGACGCAGCCGCAACTCTTCCTCCCGGCGGTCCCGTCATCAACGCCAACGATTCGTACTTTATCGCCCCCGACAACATGCCCGAACGGATCCGGGCCGCGGTCCGCAACACCGGCGCGGTCCTCCCGGAGCATCCCGCGCACATCGTGCGCTGCATCCTGGACAGCCTCGCCGCCGGCTACGCCCGGACCATCGCCGACGCCGAACGGCTCGCGGACGTCCGGGCCGGCGTCGTGCACATTGTGGGCGGCGGATCCCAGAACCGGCTCCTGTGCCAGCTCACCGCCGACGCGACCGGCAAGCCCGTCCTGTCCGGTCCGGTCGAAGCCACGGCCCTGGGCAACGTCCTGGTTCAGGCCCGCGCCGCCGGCGTGCTCGGCGGCGGCCTGGGCGAGCTGCGCGCCGTGGTGCGCGCCTCCCAGCAGCCGGCGGAGTACGTGCCCTCAACTGTGGCGGAACACCAGAGGGCCGGAGGTGCCCGGTGAAGATCGCACTCTTCGCCACGTGCATCGTGGACGCCATGTACCCGGCCACGGCGCGCGCCACCGTGTCCATCCTCGAACGCCTCGGCCACGAGGTCATCTTCCCCGCCGGGCAGGCCTGCTGCGGGCAGATGCACGTCAACAGCGGCTACTTCCGGGAGGCGCTGCCCGTCGTCGCCAACCATGTGAAGGCATTCGAAGAAGACGAGTACGACGTCGCCGTCGCACCGTCCGGTTCCTGCGTCGCCTCCGTGAAGCACCAGCACCCCATGGTTGCCCGCCGCTGCGGGGACGCCGGGCTGGAAGCCCGGGCAGCGGCCGTCGGACATAAGACCTACGAGCTCTCCCAGCTCCTGGTCGATGTCCTCGGCGTCACGGACGCCGCGGCACAGCTGGGCTCCTACTTCCCGCACCGGATCACCTACCACCCCAGCTGCCACGGCATGCGGCTTCTCCGGCTCGGCGACCGGCAGCTGGACCTGCTGCGCTCGGTGGCAGGCATCGAGGTGGCCGAGCTGCCCGAGGCCGAGCAGTGCTGCGGCTTCGGCGGAACCTTCTCGATGAAGAACGCGGACGTGTCCTCGGCGATGCTCGCGGACAAGACCGCCAACATCTGCGGCACCGGCGCGGATCTCTGCGCCGGGGGTGACGCCTCCTGCCTCCTGCATATCGGCGGTGGCCTGTCCCGCCAGGGCAGCGGCGTCACCACGATGCACTTCGCCGAGATCCTGGCCAGCACCCTCGAGAATCCCGCCGCCGTCACCGGCGACGTCCGCCTCACCACCGGAAGGACCGCACGATGAGCGGCACATTCCTGGGGATGCCGTCCCTGCCCGTCTTCGGCATCGGCAACCTGCACGAGCACGAGCCCTTCCCGAAGGCCGCCCGCCGCGAACTCGGCAACACCCAGCTGCGGGCAAACCTCGGCCACGCCACCCGGACCATCCGGGACAAGCGGCTGGCCGTCGTGTCCGAGCTCCCCGACTGGGAGGAGCTGCGCGAGGCCGGCCGGGCGATCAAGGAATCCGTCATGGCGCGGCTGCCGGAGCTGCTGGAGCAATTCGAGGCGAACTTCACCGCCCGCGGCGGGACCATCCACTGGGCCCGCGACGCCGGCGAAGCCAACGCGATTGTCGCTTCCCTCATCCGGGAGCAGGGCGCCGACGAGGTGGTCAAGGTCAAGTCCATGGCCACCCAGGAGATTGGCCTCAACGAGTACCTCGAGGAACAGGGGATCGCGGCGTTCGAGACCGACCTCGCCGAGCTCATCGTCCAGCTGGACCACGACAAGCCCAGCCACATCCTGGTCCCGGCGATCCACAAGAACCGCAGCCAGGTCCGGGACATCTTCCTGCGCGAAATGGAGGGCGTCGACCCGGAGCTGACCAACGAGCCGGCCCGGCTCGCCGCGGCCGCCCGGGCCCACCTGCGCCGCAAGTTCCTCAGCGCCAAGGTGGCCGTGTCCGGCGCGAACTTCGCCCTCGCCGACTCCGGCACACTCGCCGTCGTCGAATCCGAAGGCAACGGACGCATGTGCCTGACGCTGCCCGAAACCCTCATCACCGTCATGGGCGTGGAGAAGCTGCTGCCGGCGTGGGAGGACCTCGAGGTGTTCATGCAGCTGCTCCCGCGCTCCTCCACCGGCGAGCGGATGAACCCCTACACCTCGCTGTGGACCGGCGTCACGCCCGACGACGGGCCGCAGAACGTCCACCTGGTCCTGCTGGACAACGGGCGCAGCGCCGCCCTGGCCGACGAGATGGGCCGCTCAGCCCTGCACTGCATCCGCTGCAGCGCCTGCATGAACGTCTGCCCCGTCTATGAGCGCACCGGCGGGCACGCCTACGGATCCACCTACCCGGGACCGATCGGCGCCATCCTGTCACCGCTGCTGACCGGGATCACGGCGGAGGAGAACAACTCGCTGCCGTACGCCTCGTCCCTGTGTGGGGCCTGCTATGACGCCTGCCCGGTGAAGATCAACATCCCGGACATCCTGGTGCACCTGCGCGGTGAGGACGTGGACAGCAAACGGGGCAAGCGCGGGAAACGCGGGAGGGAGCGCCTGCCGAGCCAGATGGACCTGGGCATGAAGGCTGCCTCCTGGGCGCTGTCCTCTGGAAAGAACCTTGGCCTGGTCGAGAAGGCGCTGCCCCTGGGCCGGATCGCCGCCGGACCGGATAAGAAAATCACCAAACTGCCGGGCATCGC
Source organism: Arthrobacter sp. Bi26 (assembly GCF_918697925.1). Taxonomy (GTDB): domain Bacteria; phylum Actinomycetota; class Actinomycetes; order Actinomycetales; family Micrococcaceae; genus Arthrobacter. The sequence goes on along the minus strand of NZ_CAKKMF010000060.1, from coordinate 13,963 downwards.
CGCCGGCTGGACCCAGAGCCGGGACATCCCCGCGCCGCCGGCACAGTCCTTCCGGCAGTGGTGGGACAAGGAACATCGGGCCCCGGCCGCCCCGACGGACCCAACCGGCACGGGCGACGCCGGTACTGGGAACGCCGGCACAGGATCCGCCGGTACAGAGGAGAACCCGTGAACGCGCGCGAAGAAATACTCGACCGGATCCGCTCGGCCCTCCGCGACGCCCCGGCCGTACCGGACGTGCCGCGCGACTACCGCCGCAGCTCCACCCTGGGCGAGGAAGAGCTCATCGAGCTGCTGACGGACCGGTTGGTCGACTACAAGGCGAACGTCTTCATCGAGGAGGCAGCCGCGGTGCCGCAGCGGCTCGCCGTGCTGCTCGAAGGCGCCGGCCGCTACGCCATTCCGCACGGCCTCGACCAGGCGCTGTTCGCTGAGGCGGACGCGCGCGACGGCGGCTCCCGCCGCGTCACCGACGCGCCCGGGCACCGGCTCAGCGTCGAGGAACTGGACAGGGTGGACGCCGTCGTCACCGGCAGCGCCGTGGCGGTCGCCGAAACCGGCACCATCGTCCTGGACGCAAGCCCGGACCAGGGCCGCCGGGTCATCAGCCTCGTCCCGGACCGCCACATCTGCATCGTGCGGGCCCGGGATATCACGGCGATCCTGCCGGAGGCCCTCCGCCGGCTCGACGGCACCCGCCCGCAGACCTGGATCAGCGGCCCCAGCGCCACAAGCGACATCGAACTCGAACGCGTCGAAGGCGTCCACGGACCGCGGACCCTGGACGTGGTGATCGTGCGCGGGTAGGGCGGTCTGTGTCGGTGACCAGCCCTGCTTCCCATGCAAACAAAGGGAAGCAGGGCTTTCCTGTTTGGCATGACGCGTCCTGGGGGAGTGCGGCAAACTCGATCATCCAGACGATACTCATGGTCTTCTCAGCCGGAAGTTGAACCATGGAAGCATGTACTTAGTCGATCCCAGAGCCTATGCACAGCACTTGATGCACCCTGGCACGTGGTTCCACAAGACGAGCCGCAGGCACGGGACCGCCCGGGACCGGCAGCCCACGCACTCCCGGCTGGACTATCTCGAGGCTGGCATGACGGGAACCGTCAGCACCGCCTACACGCGACGCAGGGCCAAGGAACTCGAGCAGGCATTCCGCAACGGAGACGTTTCCTACGAAGAAGCGTGCCTGGAGATGGAGCAACTCGACGGAGGGGTCTGAACGCTTGCCCGCGCTCGCCAGAACCGCACGTTTCCTCCGGTGCCGAACCTGTCGGGCAGATCAGGGCGGTTGTGGGCCCTCCATTCGCCCTGATCTGCCCCACAGCACTTCTCATCACCCTGGATCACGTCAATTCACGGTGGATTCCCAGATCGAGATATCCGCCGGAATGGTCACAGCTGCTCTGACGGAAGTGTCCGCGATGGTCACGGCTAAACGCCAGGACGAGGGTCCGCTACGATGACGCTATGAGCGCGCACCAACGCTAGCCCATTCGGGGCCGGCGACAATGGAAAGGCATTCCATGATGAAGCGCGCTCTGCCACATGCACTGTTCTATGTCTTCGGACACCGTGTCTGCTGTGGCACCATTCCTAGCTGGACCGCCCACGTCGGCCAGAAGTGGGACACCTTTGATGTCGCACCCTACAACCTCTACAACGTCATCTGGCGCGCTCAGAACTGGGTCTTGCAGAACTGCGACGACTAACCGATTCAGAGCGTTCTACCGGCGTAGGAACTGCTCCGGCACCTGTCATAGGTCCGGGGCTTTTCCTTGCCGCCAATTTAGCGCGGCTGTGCTGTTTCCCGTCCATGCCCGCACTTGTCGTAGCGGGCGGCGACGCTCGACGGAGCTGCGCGTTTTTGCCCGTGCCGAATCTGTCGGGCAGATCAGGGCGAATGCGGGCCCTCTATTCGCCCTGATCTGCCCCACAGCCGAACAACGCCCCGGCAGGCAAAGCAAAAGGCCCTGCTTCCCTTAGTTTGTAAGGGAAGCAGGGCCTTTTTATATGGTGGTGACGGTGGGATTTGAAACCTCTCCCGCGTCAGCACTGGCAAGGAAAACCGCTAGAATCCGGGGAATTACATCACCTGAGATCACGGCAATTCACACTAGATGTGCCCAAAGTGTGCCCGCCGGCGTCTAGTGGCAGTGGCAAGTGCAGTAGGGCGCAGGATCCCAAAACTCGTAGTCGGGCTCTAGCTCCTCGAATGGCGATCGGGCAGGGACTGCCAACAACTCATCTAGCATCCGACTCGTTGCCTCAACATCTCGCTTCACCACGCCTGGCACGATAGCCACCAGGAACGACAAACCCCCGCCAGTCGCGATGACTGGCGGGGGTTTCTCTGTGCGTGGTGGTTAGCGGACTATGTACGTCCGGCTGAACCGATAGCTGACCTTGCCGTTCAATGTGCCCTTGACGCGGACGACGTACTTATCGCCTTTGCCTTCCCATGCCTTGTGGGTGTCATGGTAACCGCCCGCGAAAATTTTACCGTTCAAGAACCAGCGGTATTCCAGCTTGGTGCCCGTGGGCCAGCCGTACTTATTCGCCCGCAGGACTGTTCCTGCGGTGACGTACACGGTAGATACACCGGCTGTGCAACTCGCGGTAGTTTCTGCACATGACGAGGGGCAGAAATTGAATTCCGGTGCACAGGTTGCGGCGCTCGCCGGGGCCGCCGCGGTGAGCGCTCCTGCTCCCAGGGCAACGGAAAGGACGGCAGCGGCTGCCGCTTTACGGAAGATCGATCGTTTCAATGCTGGCACGGTTCCCCGCACCTCCTGTCGGTGGTTGGCAGATAGTTTTTGGCTGCTGAACGCTTCCGACATACACCGTCTAAGGCGCCCCCAAGCATGAGTATAACCACACGGGCAACACTGGCATCAAGGGTGCCCGGCCTAGGCAGGCAGGAATCCGGGCGACCTGTTTGCCCAGCGGATGCCGCGCAGGTGTTCGGGGCACCGCCGGTATTCCTCAACGTCCCAGCCGGAATCAGTCACGCGCTCCACGTTGCCGGCAGGGATCCAAGCCCAATGCGCGTGCCGGCCATCGTCAGCCCAGCTCACAAGAATGTACGAGGGATTCCAGCGCTCCGCGACGGCAGACGCTCTAGATCACGCCGTATCTCTGGCGAATGTGCCCAAAATGTGCCCACCGGCCTAAATTGGGCAAAACAAAAGGCCCCGCTTCCCTTTGTTTATAAGGGGAGCAGGGCCTTTCTCATTTGGCGGTGACGGTGGGATTTGAACCCACGTTGGCTTTTACACCAAACAACATTTCGAGTGTTGCACCTTCGGCCGCTCGGACACGTCACCAACCTGACTAGGGTACCGGAGCAAGGCGCCCATCCACAAAACGAGCCACAACGGCACCCGCACCATGCAGCAAACGCGCGCGGCGCCCTTCCCCGCGAACAGCGCGGGCACTAGATTCGTAAGCACAATGACTACTTCTGAACGGCAGGCCACGGCCACCGCCTACTGGACCGTCGGCCCGGAACAAGGCGAGCTCCGCAGCGAGGACCTGCCCGCACCCGGCCCCGGGGAGGCGCTGGTCCGGACCCTGTATTCGGGCATCAGCAAGGGCACCGAGCTGGTGGTCCACCACGCCAGCGTCCCGGCGTGCGTCGCCGGGGCCATGGCCGCCCCCAACCAGGAGGGGGACTTCCCGTACCCGGTGAAATTCGGCTATCTCACCGTGGGGGTGGTCGAGGACGGTCCGGAGGGCTGGGCGGGTAAGACCGTCTTCTGCCTCTACCCGCACCAGGACCGCTTCATCGTCCCGGTCGAATCACTCACGGTGATTCCCGACGGCGTCCCGGCCCGCCGCGCGGTGCTGACCGGCACGGTGGAAACCGCCATTAACGGAATCTGGGAGGCCGGGCCCCGCTTGGGCGACCGCGTCGCCGTGATCGGGGCCGGACTCGTCGGCGGCATGGTGGCCAGGCTCCTGGCCGGCTTTCCGCTGGCGCGGCTGCAGCTGATCGACGTCGACCCCGCCAAACGCGCGTTCGCAGACGCCCTCGGCGTCGACTTCAGCCACCCCGACGACGCCCTCCCGGACTGCGACATCGTGATCCACTGCTCGGCCTCGCAGGAAGGCCTGCAGCGAAGCCTGCAGTTGGTGGGCGACGACGGAGACATCATCGAAATGTCCTGGTACGCCGACCGGAAGATCTCCCTGCCGCTGGGGGAGGACTTCCATGCCCGCCGCCTGTCCATCCGGGCCAGCCAGGTGGGGATGGTGGCCCGCGCCCGCCGGCACCGCCGCACCAACGCCGAGCGCCTCGCGCTCGCCGTGTCCCTGCTGCAGGACCCGGTCTATGACGTCTTCCTGACCGGATCCTCGACGTTCGAGGAGCTCCCCGGCGCTGTCCAGCGGCTCGCCGACGGGACCCTGGACGCCCTCTGCCACGTCATCGAATACCCGTCCGCCAAAGTCTCTTTCACCCCAGACCCATCCGCCCCAGCCCAGCCCACCAAAGCCGCGAGGTAGCCCGTGTTCAGCCTGACAGTCCGCCGCAACTTCATGATCGCCCACAGCCTTCCGCGCGAAGCCTTCGGCCCAGCCCAGGGCCTGCACGGGGCCACGTTCGTCACGGAGGTGACCTTCCGCCGTCGTGAGCTCAATGACGATGCGATTGTGCTGGACATCGGCGCGGCGGGGGACGTGGTGGACAAAGTCCTCGAGGGGCTGAACTACAAAAACCTCGACGAGCACCCCGACTTCGTCGGCAAGCTGAGCACCACCGAGGCCCTCGCCCGGTACATCGCCGACGCCGTCGCCGCGCAGATCCGCGTCGGCAACGACGGGCGCGAGCTCGCCGGGCTGGACGTCACCCTGCGCGAAACCCCCGATGCCTGGGCCGGCTTCTCGCTGGACTTCGACGCCCGCTAGGCGCCGCAGATGCCGCCGGCCAGCCCCCGCCTCCGGCTTGTGGTGCCCGGCAACGTCCGGCACAACTCCGGCGGCAACGTCTACAACGCGGCGCTCGCCCGGGAACTGACCGCCCTCGGCGCCGTAGTGGAAACCTGCCCGCTCGACGGCGACTGGCCGGGAGGCAGCGCGGGGGACCGGCGGCGCCTGGCCCGGCTGCTGAATGCGGAGTCCACAAACCCGGGTTCCGCGACTGGGTCCGTGATGGTGGTCGATAGCCTCCTCGCCTGCGGTGCGCCCGACGAACTGGAGGAGGCCGCGGCCGCCGGGCAGCAGGTCTGGATCCTGCTGCACATGCCCTTGCCGGACAATTCCGAGCGCGAACGCAGGGCCCTGCAGGCCGCGGCCGGTGTCATCTGCACAAGCGGCTCGGCCGCGGCGGGCATCCGTGCCCGGCACGGCCTGGACGGCATCAGGGTGGCCCTGCCCGGTACTGCGCCCGCCCCGTTGGCGGCAGGCAGCCTGTCCGCCGGCGCCGGCGTGCCGCACATCATCGCCGTGGCCGCATTGCTGGAGAACAAGGACCAGTCGCTCCTGCTGGACGCGCTCGCCCGGCTCACGGATTTGCCCTGGACGGCGTCCCTCATCGGCTCGGATACCGCCCACCCGGCATATGCGGCGCAGCTCCGGAACTCCGTGGAATGTCTGGGCCTGGCTGGGCGGGTCAGCATCCCGGGCGAGCTCCGGGGCCCGGCGCTGGAGGCTGAATGGGACGCGGCCGATCTCAGCCTGCTGATTTCCCGGGCCGAAACCTACGGCCTGGTGGTCACCGAATCGCTGGCCCGCGGCATTCCCGTGGTGGTGCGCGAGGGGACCGGAGCCGTTGAGGCGCTCGGCGCCGGCAGCCGGCCGAGCGCGCCGGGGCCGGACAACCGGCCGGACAACCGACCGGTCAGCCGACCGGACGTGCCGGTACCGGATACGCCGCTGCCGGGTGCCGCCGTCGGGCTCGGAACGGACCCCGCCCCGCTGGCGGACCTGCTCCGCCGCTGGCTGGGCGACGAAGCACTCAGGGAACGCTGGCGGGACGCGGCAGCGGATGCACGGGGCCGGTTGCCCGGCTGGGACGCCACTGCCCGGACCGTTCTGGAGCTCCTGTCGACGGAATCGACGGAATCGACCGAATCCCCGGAAACCGGCGACACCGGGAAACCGGTAGCCCAGGTTGATACGGCTTCTTGATACCGCTGGCAGAGAAGCTGTTGGAGAATGAGCCCATGAGCAGCCACCCTGTCGCCACGCAATCGCCGTCGGTAGAAGAGCCCGTCAATCTGCCGGAGCCGCAGACCCTGACTCCGGAGCGGCTCCGGGCGTGGGCCTGGCACCGGCAGGGCCTGGACGGCTCGCTGGCCGGCTGCACGGCGGAGCAGGTTCTGGCCCGGGCGGGCTGGGCCCGGTCCGTGGGCGGCGCCAACCCCTACCTCACGCTCTTCGCCCGCGCCGGCATCCGCCGCGAACAGGTGGACGCCGACGTCCTCGCCCACCGGATCCTGGAACTCCCCGTCGCCCGCGGCTGCACCTACGTCCTGGGCCGGGACGACTTCGCCTGGGCGCTGAAGCTGGGCAAGGACGCCGCCGAAGCCATCCGGGTGCTCGGCCGGCTGGGCGTGGAACGGGGCGAAATCACGCTCCTGGAGGAGCAGGTGCTGCACGTGCTCGCCGAGGCGGAGGGACCGATGGATCCGCGCCAGCTCAAGGAAGAACTGGGCGACTCGGTCCGGAACCTCGGCGAGGAAGGCAAGAAGAAGGGCGCGACCACCACGCTGCCCACCGCCCTGGGGATCCTGCAGGCGCAGGGCAAGATCCGCCGCGTCCCGGCCAACGGCCGCCTGGATCAGCAGCGCTACGCCTACGAGCCCTGGGGCTTGGCGCCCAGCGGCCTCGACGACGACGCCGCGCGCACCGAGCTGGTCCGCCGCTACCTGGGCTGGACCGGGGGAGCCACCTTCAAGCAATCGCAGTGGTTCACGGGGTTCACCGTCGCGCAAAGTAAGGCGGCGCTCGCCGCCGTCGGCGCCATCGAGGTGTCCACCGCGCTGCCCGAGGCCGGGGGCGACCCGCTGTGGATGCTGCCCGCGGACGTCGGTCGCCTCGCCGCGTTCGAGGGGCCGGCGGGGGAACAGATCCAGCTGCTCGCCGGAACGGACTCCCTGTTCCTGCTGCGGCGCAACGCGGCGGACCTGCTCGCGGAGGAAGACCAGCACAGACCGGCGCTGGGATCTCTCGCGCTGCAGGCCGATCTCCCGGACCACCCACTCCTGGACCGCGGCAGGATCATCGGGCTCTGGCAGTACGATCCGGCCAAGGGGAGGATCGTGCCCTGGCTGTTCCATGGCCCCACGCCCGCCATCACGCAGCGGATCGCCGAGGTGGAAGCCTGGATCCGCGAGGACCTCGGTGATTTCCGGGCCTTCAGCCTGGACTCGCCGGCCTCCCGCCAGAAGCGGATCGACGCGCTCGCGGCTTCTGCCGTAGCGGCAGCGTCATCGGCCGCCGCGTCATCTGCCGACGGCGCAAGCTAGCCGGAACGGATCAGGCGCGGTGCCCGGCGAAGAAATCCCGCAGCAGCGCGGCGCACTCCTGCTCACGGACGCCTGCAACGACTTCCACCCAGTGGTTGAGCCGGCGCTCTCGGAGGATGTCGAACACGGAACCCGCGGCGCCGGCCTTCTCGTCCCAGGCACCGAACACCACCCGCGGAATCCTTGCGAGGACGATCGCACCCGCGCACATAGCGCACGGTTCCAGAGTCACCACCAGCGTGCAGTCCTCCAGCCGCCAGCCGTCGTCGCCCTTGCCTTCCTGGGCACGGTACGCCCGCAACCGCGCGGCGGCCTCCCGGATGGCGACCATCTCGGCATGGGCCGTCGGGTCCCCCAGGGCCTCGCGTTCGTTTCGCCCGGTGCCCAGCACGGAACCGTCCGGTCCGATCACGACGGCGCCGATCGGCACGTCCGCGGTGGCCAGCGCCTTCCGGGCCTCCGCCAGGGCAAGGCTCATCCATTGGGCATGGCGGGGCTCAGGGGCAGTCATGGGTCAATGATAGTTTCGATCCTAAGCATGCTGTTCAGCTCTGCTGTTCAGCCCCAGTAGTTTATGTAGTCAAGTAGTCGGGAGACGGCCGTGACCACCGGAACAGAGAACTGGTTGGCGCATCGCTGGGGCAAATGGGTGGTGCCCTACGCGGCGCTGTGGATCACGATGCTCGTAGGCGGCGTGGTGGTGGTGATCCTGGCGCTGGTGAGTGCCGAGGTCTACGACAACGTGGTGGACGACGCCGGCCTCGCGAACCTGGACAAGCCGGCCCTGGCGTTCATGGAACAGTTGCGCAGCCCCGGTCTGGACGCCTTTATCACCGGGTTCACCAACATCGGCGGCGGCATCGGGATGCCCATCCTGGGCAGCATCCTGACGGCGTTGCTGATCTTCACCTCCCGGAGCTGGCGGCCGCTGATCCTGATCGGCGGCGCGGCCGCCGCGTCGGTGACGGCCACAACCCTGGGCAAGAAAATGATCGGCCGCGTCCGCCCGGACCATGCCGACGCGGTGCCGCCCTACGAGACTTCGCCGTCGTTCCCGAGCGGTCACACGCTGAACACCACGGTGGTGATCGCGCTCGTGGTGTACCTGGCCTGCCTGCAGATCAAACGGACCAGCGCCCGGATCGGCCTGATCGCCGCTGGTGTGATCTTCATCGTCGCGATGGGCCTCAGCCGGGTCTATCTGGGCCATCACTGGCTCACCGACGTGATCGTCGGCTGGGTCATCGGGCTGGCCTGGGTGGGGATTGTGATCATGGCGCACCGGTTCTTCCATGCGCTGCGGCGCCGGGAACACGCCGGGGACGCGCCGACCTTCGAGCATCCCGCCCACCTCCATAACGGTGCCGCCGGCCGCGGTGATGGCGCCGCCAGCGCCGCTGCTCCGGCCGACGCGAACGACGCCGATACCCCCGGCACTGCGGGACGGTCCTCCGCCTCCGGGTGATAGTTTTGACCCATGCGCACTCTCGTTGTGGACCACCCGCTGGTCGCCCATAAGCTCACCGTTCTGCGGGACAAGAACACCCCGTCCCCGGTTTTCCGCCAGCTTACCGAGGAGCTTGTAACGCTCCTTGCCTACGAAGCCACGCGTGACGTCCGCACTGAACCGAAGACCATCGAGACGCCCGTCAGCACCACCATCGGAACTTACTTCACCAAGCCAACCCCTCTGGTGGTCCCGATTCTCCGGGCCGGGCTGGGCATGCTCGAGGGCATGACCAAGCTGGTACCCACCGCCGAGGTCGGCTTTCTGGGCATGGCCCGCGACGAAGAGACCCTGGACATCATCACGTACGCCGAGCGCCTCCCGGAGGACCTCACGGACCGGCAGATCTTCGTCCTCGATCCCATGCTGGCCACCGGCGGAACCCTGCGTGAGGCCATCAAGTTCCTCTTCAAGCGGGGCGCCTCCGACATCACGTGCATCTGCCTCCTCGCCGCCCCGGAGGGCCTGGCCAAGCTGGAGGAAGAGCTCTCCGACTCCGACGTGACAATCGTCCTGGCCTCGATCGACGAGAAGCTCAACGAGAAGTCCTACATCGTGCCCGGCCTGGGCGACGCTGGAGACCGCCTGTACGGCATCGCCGGCTAGGTCCAGTTCGCCGGGGGTCCCTTCCGCATTGCCGCGGTCCGCGCTAGCGTGTGCGCCATGGATTGGAAACTTGAACTCGTGTTTGTGCCGGTGTCCGATGTGGACCGGGCCAAGGATTTCTATGTCAACAAGGTGGGCTTCAACGCCGACTACGACGAGCGGCCCATGGACGGCATCCGGTTCGTCCAGCTGACGCCGCCGGGCTCCGGCTGCTCGATTGCCATCGGCGAGGGCCTCAACGACGCCCCGCCCGGTACGGCTCCCAGCCTGCAGCTTGTGGTCAGCGACATCCAGGCCGCGCACAAGCAGCTCAAGGACAACGGCGTGGACGTCAGCGACGTCGACGTCCAGGACTGGGGGCACTTCGTCCACTTCGCCGACCCCGACGGCAACAAGTGGGCCGTGCAGTACATCCCCAACCGGCCCAACGGCTGATCCAACCCGGCTGCCCGTGGCGGCTTCGCTGCGGGCCGCTGGGGGCCGTGCGCCAGGGGTGAGCCGGGGCCATGCGGCAGGATAGAGGCATGAGCCTTCCAGCCCGTTCCAGTACTGCCACCCTGACCGCCCGCGCCGTCCTGTTCGACATGGACGGCACGTTAGTGGATTCCACCAGCATCGTGGAGCAGGTATGGACCACATTTGCGGGGCGCTACGGACTGGATATCGGCGAGATCCTGCGCTCCTCCCATGGTGTCCGGGCCATGGACACGGTCCGCAGGTTCGCCCCGGCCGGTTCCGACATCCAAGCCCTCGCCGCCGAACTGGGGCGGATGGAGCTGGCCGAGACCCGAGGGATTGTTCCGGTGCCCGGCGCGCCGAAGCTGCTGGCGAGCCTGCCGCCGGATGCCGTAGCGCTCGTGACGAGCGCTTCCAGGGACCTGGCCGAGGTCCGGATGGCTGCTGCGGGGATCCGCGTCCCTGCCGTCTCGGTCTCGTCCGAGGACGTTAGCCAAGGCAAACCCCACCCTGAGGGATACCTCCGGGCGGCGTCCCTGCTAGGGGTTGCCCCGGCCGACGCGGTGGTATTCGAGGACGCCCCGGCGGGCATCGCCGCGGGAATCGCCGCCGGCATCCGGACCGTGGCGGTAGGGCCCAACGCCGGCGAACTGCCGGACGGTGTCTTCCACATTCCCGACTACTCCGGGGTCTGCGTGACCACCCACGTCACCGGCGCCGGCCTGCGCGCCCTGTCCTTCACCTTCTAGGCCGCCCTTCGCCACGCCGCCCGGCGTACCGGCAAGGCCCGGCCTTTCGCCACTCCGCCCGCCGATCCTGCTGCCCGTCTAGCCTGCCAGCAGGTACACGCTGGTCCCGCCCACGGTCTGGGCGGTGAAATTGTCCTGCACCCACGCGGCAATCTGCCCGGCATCGTTGGAGCCACTTTCGCCCTGCATCATGCGGCCGGCGATGAAATAGTGGATCTTGCCGTCGGCCACGTACTGCTGGAACTGTGCCAGGGTGGGCGCAGGGTCCGTGCCGTTGAACCCGCCCACGGCCATCACAGGGAGCTGGGTTGCCAGCTGGTAGCCGGCGGCGTTGTTGGACCCGACGACGGCGGCAGCCCACGTGTAGTGGCCGGCGTCTGTCTGCAGCGCTGTCACGAGAGCCGCCGACGGCGTGCTCGCCCCGAGCAGGCCGCCAGCCGCGCCCGCTCCCGGACCGCGGCCGGCACCGCCGGTCCCTGTGCCAGCGCCGGCCGTACCGTTGACCGCCGTAGCACCGCCGAGCGACGGCGGCAGCCCGGCCCCGGACCGGCCGGACACTGCCGGCCCGGCACTGACGATCGAGCCGCTGTGGGCCGTGGACGCGGTGGACAGCGAGTACGCCAGCGGCCCGGCGAGGGCGGCGGCGACGGCGAGCGACGCCGTCGTCCGCGCCATGATCCTGGACGCCTTCAGCCCCGGTCCCTTGACCCCCGCGACCCCGTTGGTCCCCGACCTCTTGAATCCCAGCGCCGCGGCGGCCAGCACCAGCGCCGCGGCGGCGAGGGCGCCCAGCAGCGCCACCCAGCGCAGCCACGGCAGGTACGCCGCGGTGCGGCCGAGGAGTTCGGCGGCCATGGCCCCGGCCGCCACGATCGCCACGGCGAGGACGGCGGCCGCCACGGGCTGGTCCCGCCGCTGCCAGAGCAGGACGCCGCCGAGCCCGGCAAGCCCGGCGATCCCGGGCGCCAGCGCCACCCCGTAGTACGGGTGGATGATCCCGGCCATGAAGCTGAACGTCAGGCCGGTGACCGCCACCCAGGAGCCCCAGATGACCACTGCGGCCCTTACTGCGTCGGTGCGCGACGCGCGGCGGCCCAGCCAGAGCAGCCCCGCTGCAAGCAGCAGCACCGAGGGCAGCAGCCAGGCGATCTGCCCGCCGAACTCGCTGTTGAAGAGCCGGAACAGCCCGGGCGTGCCCCAGCCGTTGCTGCCGCCCACACTCCCGGTTTCGTCGCCGTTCAGCCGGCCCAGGCCGTTGTAGCCAAGGGTCAGTTCCAGGATGGAGTTGTTCTGCGAGCCGCCGATGTAAGGGCGGTTCGCCGCGGGAATGAGTTCGACGGCGGCCAGCCACCACCCGGCCGCGACAGCCATCGCCGCGCCTGCGCAGAGCAGGTGAAGGATCCGTCTGCCTGCCGTGGCCGGCGCCGCGAGCAGGTATGCCAGGGCGAAACCGGGGACGACCAGCAGGACCTGCAGCTGTTTGGTGAGGAACCCGAAGCCCAGCAGCACCCCGGCGAGCAGCAACCAGGGCAGGCGCGCGTCCTGGATGGAGCGCAACACGGCGTAGGCGGCCGCGGTCATCAAAAGCACCAGCAGGGCATCGGGGTTGTTGAACCGGAACATCAGCACGGCCACAGGGGTCAGCGCCATGACCGCACCGGCGAGGAGCCCCGCGCGGTGGGCCAGGCCGGCGTCGGCCGTGGCGGGGGCCGCGGCCCGGCGTACGGCCAGATAGAGCAGCCAGACCGTGCCGACCCCCATGAGCGCCTGCGGGACGAGGACGCTCCAGAAGCTCAGCCCGAAGATCCGCACCGACAGCCCCATCACCCACAACGACGCCGGCGGCTTGTCCACGGTGATGGCGTTGGCGGCGTCAGAAGAGCCCAAGAACCAGGCCGCCCAATCCTGCGACCCCGCCTGGGCCGCCGCGGAGTAGAACGCGTTCGCCCAGCCGGAGGCTCCGAGGTTCCACAGATACAGCACGGCCGTGGCCAGTAGCAGGACCGCGAGTTCCAGCTGCCGTCGCAGCTGCCGGGCGCCAGGGACGGCGCGCTGGCCGCCGGCCGCCCGGGGCTCCAGGGGCCGGCGCCGCCGCTCCGGGACTTGCGGCTGCGGCGGGCCTGGCGTGCGGGCCGGTCCCGCCGGCACTGTGTCGGGGTGGGAGCTCAGGGTGTCAGTCATGGCGGCCTATGCTCCCAGCTTGTAGACGGTGGTGCTGCCCACCGTCTGGGCCTGGTAGTTGGCCGCGACCCAGGTGGCGACCTCGGAGTTGCCCCCGCGGCCCCCGCCCATGCCGCCCATGCCGCCGGAGACGAAGTAGCCGATCTCGCCGCGGTCCACCATTGCCTGGAACTGCGCGAGCGTGGGGTAGGGGTCGCCGCCGTTCCAGCCGCCGAGTGCAATCACGCTGGTGCCGGTGGCGAGTTCCAGGCTCGCGGCTTGGGTGGCGCCGGAGACAATCGCGGACCACTTGGTGCCCGAGGACTTCAGCAGCGCTGTCAGCTCCGCCGAGGACGTTTCCCCGCCGGGGCCGCCATCAGCACCGTCACTGCCGGCCCTGCCGGCTGCCCCGAAGCCGCCGCCCATCGCGGACGCGGTGGGACCGGACGTGGGGATCGAACCAGAATGCGGCTGGGCCACGGTCGACAGCGTCCAGGCGGTGCTCCCCAGCCCGCCGGCGAGCAGCGCCAGGATCACGACGCCCGCCGTGGCGGCCTTGCGTAACCGCGCCGGAAGCGCCGCCATGCTGTCCGCCCGCAGCAGCAACGCCGCGGCCGCGAGCACGCCCAGGACCACCGCGATCACCCGGAGCCCGGGAAGCCAGGCCGGATCGCGGCCCAGGAGCACGGCAGACCAGACCGATGTGGCCAGTACCGTCACGGCCAGGACGATCCGTGCCGGCCAGTAGGCCCGGCCCCGCCACAGTTCCACGGAACCGATGCCCGCCAGGGCCGCGATCGCGGGGGCCAGCGCTACGGCATAGTACGGATGCACGGTGCCGCTCATGAAGCTGAAGATTCCGGCCGTGATGACCAGCCAGCCGCCCCACAGCAGGAGCGCCGCACGGGTTTTTGAGGTCCTGGCCTCGCGCCGGGTGAACCACAGCCCGGCGGCCAGCAGGATCAGGGCTCCCGGCAGCAGCCAGGACACCTCGCCGCCGAAACTGGTCC
>NZ_CAKKMF010000059.1 GCF_918697925.1 Arthrobacter sp. Bi26 | reverse complement strand
GGAGTTGCCGGGCGGGGGCGGGGCGGATCCGGTTCAGGGCGTGTGGCCCACCGGGATGGTCAGGCTTCCAAAATACTGGCTCACGGCGGTGTGGTAGCTGTCCAGCGTGATGGCGGCGGTGTGCTGCCAGCCGAAATCCTCCGCGTGGAGCGCCGCGGTGTGCCCCATGTCGGTGCGCGTTTGGGGGTCGTCGAAGAGCTCTTCGAGGGCGTCCGCCCAGTCGCTGGCCTTGTGACCCTCGATCAGCATCCCCGTCCGGCCGTCCTGGACGGCGCGGGAGAGGCCGCCCACTTTCGTGGCGAGGACGGGCGTCCCGCAGGCCTGCGCCTCCAAGGCCACCAGACCGAAGGATTCGCTGTAGGAGGGCATCACCACGACGTCGGCCGACCGGTACCAGCCGGCCAGCTCCGGGGCGTTCACCGGCGGATGGTGGGTGGCGACGTCGTCCATTCCGGCGGCGGTGATCAGCGCCTTGAGATTGAAGTCCTTGGCGCCGCTGACGGCCCCCAGGATGGTCAGCTGCAGGTCGATGTCCGGACGCCGGGAACGCAGGAGCGCGGCCGCCTTGATCAGGATCTGCGGGCCCTTGAGCCGCTGGATCCGGCCCGCGAAGAGCAGATGGAACTTGCCCGGGACGACGCCGTGCTGGGCCCGGGCGCGGTTCCTGAAGGACGGCGTGAAGACCGCCAAGTCCACCCCCGGCGGCGCGACGTCGATGCGGTCGATGTCGGCGTTATAGTGCGAGACCAGCTCGGCCGCTTCGGTGCCGGTATTGGCGATCAGCCGGGTTGCGCCGTCGACAATCCGGTGCTCGCCGTCCTCACGCCGCCGCGGTTCGGGCTGCTCGCCGGACTCGAGGAGCTGGTTCTTGACCTTCGCCATCGTGTGCATGGTGTGGACGAGAGGCAGCCGCCACAGCTCTGCGAGCTCCAGCCCGGCCACCCCGGACACCCAGTAGTGGGAATGGATGACGTCATACCGGCCGTGCGGCTGGAGCTGGCGGATCCGGTCGATCTCGGCGACCATGCTGTGCAGCAGCCCTGGGAGCTCCTCCTTGGGCAGCTTCCGTGGCGGGCCGGCGAGGACGTTGTGTACGCACACGCCCGGGGACGGGTGTTCGACGGCGGGCTGCGTGGCCGAGGTGGACCGGGTGAAGATCTCCACTTCCACGCCGGTCTCGGCCAGGGCCGCGGCCAGTGCCCGGACGTACACGTTCATTCCGCCGGCGTCGCCGGAGCCGGGCTGCTCCATGGGCGAGGTGTGCAGGGAGAGGAAAGCGACGCGGCGGATCAGCGACACGGTTCCCCTTTCCTCTGCAGACTGCATGTCGATAAAACATTACTCCTGAAGTGCCGGCTGGTTCACGGCTCCGTTCCCGGATCGCGCCACGGGTCCGTTCCCGGACCGGGGCTTACTGCTAACGTGGCCGCTGTGAGCGCAACGACAGAACCTGAACGTGCAGCCGGCTGGACAATCCGGGAGGCCCGCGCGGAGGACTGGCCGGGGATCTGGGCGATTCTGGAACCGGTCATCCGGGCCGGGGAGACTTTTACCTGGGACCGGGACACCGCCGAGGACGAGGCCCGCGGGCGCTGGTTCAAGCAGGCGCCGGGCCAGACGTTCGTCGCTGTCGCCGACGGGCCCGGCGACAGCGACAGTGACCGGGCTGCGGGTGCCATCCTTGGCACCGGCGAGCTGCACCCCAACCAGGGCGGCGGCGGCAGCCATGTCGCCAACGCGGGCTACATGGTCCATCCCGCCCAGGCCGGCCGCGGACTGGCCCGGGCCCTCTGCGCCTATTCGCTCGAGGCCGCGCGCGACGCCGGCTTCCGGGCCATGCAGTTCAACGCCGTGGTGGAGAGCAATGTCCGGGCCGTTGCCGCCTGGAAATCCATGGGTTTCGAAGTGCTCGCGACCATTCCCGAGGCGTTCAACCACCCGGAACTGGGCTATGTGGGCCTGCAAGTGATGTACCGAAGGCTGTAGGGGTTCTGGCCCGCTGGCCGCGGATCGTTACTGGCCGCGAGCGTTCCTGCCCCGGGCCGTTACTGGCCGCCGTGCCAGAGACGGCTCAGCTCCGGGAACGCGGCTTCATAACCGGCCAGCAGTTTGCCGGCGAGGACCTCCGAATCCACGAGCGGATGCCTGGCGAACGCGGCGAGGGCTGCCTCCCGCCGTCCGGCCGTCGCCGCCTCCACCACGAGCCGTTCGACTTCCTTGACGCGCCGCATCAGCTCCAGTTGTGCCGGTGCCGGACGATCCTGGGGGACCGGCACAGCGCCGTCGGGCGTCACCGTGCACGGAACTTCGACGACGGCGTCGGCCGGCAATCCCGGCACCGCCTGCACTGCTGACCCGGCGGCGCCCGCTTCCGGTGCCGCGGACCCGGCGGCGTTGACAGTGTTGCGCGTGTTGAGGATCAGGTCCGCCGCGCCGCCTCCGGAGAGGGCGCGCATGGCCGCCAGGGCCACCCGCTCGTAGCCGCCGCCGGCGAGGTCGGTCTCGTCACGGCGTTCCCCGGAGGCGCGGGCTTCAGCGAGATAGCCTTCCTCGCGTGAGAGCCGGGCGGCGTCCCAAAGTGCAAAAGCATCCGGTCCGGCGGCAGCCAGCCGGGGATAGAGCTCGGCCTGCTGCCGGGCGATGGATTCCCCTCGGGTCTGCTCTGCTGCGCGCATGCCGGCCACCGCTCGAGCCGTGTCGTAGTAGTAGAAGAGGTACTCATTCGGCAGGCAGCCGAGCCCGGCCAGCAACCCGGGCGGGAACAACCGGCCCTCCTCGAATCCCGACAGCGCTGCAGGGTCCGCGAGCAGCTCCGGGAGGGCGTCCCGGCCTCCGGCCTCCAGCCGGTATAGCCAGCCGAGGTGGTTCAGGCCGTAGTAGCCCACGCCGTCGAGCGTGCCCTCCGGCAGGGCGACGCCGGCAGCCCGCGCCGCGCGGTGCACCAGGCCGCTGGCGGAGTCGCAAATCCCGATCACCTTGGGCCCGAGCACCGGGACCAGGGCCTCGGTGACCATGCCGGCGGGGTTGGTGAAATTGAGCAGCCACGCCGCGGGGCAGCGGCTCCGCATTTCCTCCGCGAGCCGCAGCATCGGCGGAATGGACCGCAGAGCGTAGGAGATGCCGCCGGGGCCGGTGGTTTCCTGGCCCAGGAGTCCGAGGTCCAGGGCGATCCGCTCGTCGGCGGTCCGCCCGGCCGTGCCGCCGGGCCGGATGGCGGCGAAGACCATGTCTGCGCCGTCGAGGGCCTCGGGGAGCGAGGAAACGGCACGGACCTGCGGGCCGGAACCCGGCGGACCCTGCTGGGCCAGGGAGGCCAGGACCGCCTCGATGGCCGCCAGCCTGGCGGGATCGACGTCGTAGAGCACCAGCTCCCGCACCAGCCCCGCGAAAGGGCCGGCAGAGAGCGCCCGGTAAACCAGGGGGACCCGGAACCCGCCCCCGCCGGCGATCGTGAGCCGCATGCGGACAGTCTATTCCCCGCAGGCCAGGGCCCCGGTTCCCGCGGTTTCCCTCGACGGCGGTACAGCGTAGTGTGCCGTATATGGACGCGACCCCGGCGCGGCGCTTTGATCCGCTCTCTGCCGTCCGCAGCCCGGCCGCGGACGGGTTCGACCTGCTCCTAACCGGGACGGTGTTCCAGGACATTATCTTCACCGGGCTGCCCCACGCACCGCAGCCGGGCACGGAAATTTGGAGCGACGGGATGGGCAGCTGCCCCGGGGGTGTCGCCAACCAGGCGATCGCCGCGTCCCGGCTGGGACTGCGGACCGGTCTTGCCGCCGCGTTCGGCGATGACGGCTACGGCGACTACAACTGGAAGATCCTCGCCGCCCAGGAACATGTGGACCTGTCCCTGTCGCGGCGTGTGCCGGGCTGGCATTCGCCCGTCACGGTGTCCTTGAGCGTGGAGAAGGACCGGTCCATGGTGACGCACGGGCACCCGGCACCGGTGACCTCCACCGAGCTGGTCGGATGCCCGCCGCCGGCGCTCGCAGCCGTTGCGGAGCTGGGGGAGGAACTCGAACCGTGGGCTGTCGACGCGCACAAGAACGGCGTCCTGCTGTTTGGCGATGTCGGCTGGGACCCCACCGGCGCGTGGTCCTCGACCCGGCTGGACAACCTGAAGTACTTCCACGCCTTCATGCCGAACCAGCATGAGGCTATGAACTTCACCGGCCGCGACGACCCCTGGTCCGCGCTGTACTCGCTCGCAGAGAGGGTTCCGGTGGCGGTGGTCACCCTCGGCGCCCAGGGGTCCATGGCCGTGGATTCGGAAACGGGGGAGGAAGAGTGGGTCCCGTCCCTGCCTGTCCGGGCCTACGATCCCACCGGTGCCGGTGACTGCTTCGGTGCGGCATTCATTGTCGGTTCCCTGGCCCGCTGGCCGCTGGGAGACCGGCTCCGCTTCGCCAATCTGTGCGCCGCCCTGGCCGTCCAGGAGGTTGGCGGCTCACTTGCCGCACCCGGCTGGGGGGACATTGCCGACTGGTGGCAGCGGGCCAACGCCCGGAAGGAACGGCAGGGCAGCCAATGGCTTCGCCGCTACCGCTTCCTGGAAGAGATCGTGCGCGATGTCCCGCCCGAGGCGCAGCGGCGGGCGACGGCGACCATCGCCCACCTGTCCGACGCGTAGACGGGCCGGGGGGCCCTGGGCGGGGCCGTTGCTGTTACCACTGGACATGTCCTCCGTTCAAGCCAAATGCGTGGACCCGTGCCCGTTGTGCGCATTCGTGGGTCGTCGAGCGCGACAAATCCGTGCGATCGCGAATATGTCGACCGCGAGTCCAGCGACGAGGAGACCCGGCCGAGACCTAGCTGGCGGGGTCGTATTGGAAAGCGCGCACTTCCTGCGCGCAACGGCAGGCGACCGCGATCTTCGCGGCCCACTCCAAGGCCGCATCGTACGAGGGCAGCTCCAGCACCGAGTAGCCGCCTTCGAGCTGTGTCGTCTGCGGGTGGGTGCCCTCGCTCACCGTCCCATCGCCGTCGACCATGACGGGCGGGATGCTCTCATCGATGCCGCCGCCGAACACCCAGACGCCGGCGTCCTTCGCCTCCTGAACGACCGCATGCGCCGCATCCGAAACGGCCTGCAGGTCTTCGTCAGGAAAGACCATGGCGGCACTCGGAAACGAGATCAGATACTTGGTCATCGCGTCGACTCCTTCCTCACAGCACGGGCGATCACATTCATCCTCGCCGATGCCATCGTGCCGCGCAAAGATCTCGGCGGTCCCGCGGATGCCGGTGCCCGCTCACGGATCCGCCTCAACATCGGAGGTTTCTAACGATCCGAATCGTGTGCTTATAGGGCCCCTTCACCGGCTGCTGGACCGGAACCCAGCTTTGCGCCTATCCGCGTCGGCCGTCACGGGGATCGGCGCGCTACGCACGTGCGTTCTGACGTCCGGGCAGCACGTCGTCGCGTTAGATTGGTCCCAGCACATCTGACCAGGAGGCCCGCATGCCGTACATCGTTGACTTCGAGAACGTTTCTACTGTCGGCTTGGAATCGTCTCCTGTCGCCGAGGCCTTGGCCGGGTTGCGCGCCAACGAGGGCCGCTATTACCGGAACAAGTACGGCCACGTCTTCACCGTGAGCCCTGCAGACGAGGTGCCTGAGGTGGTCGACAGGGTGAGCCGCATCCTCAGGGACGAGCGTGACATCGTCATCGGCTCCCGCCCGCTCGAAGCGACCGCGTTCGAAGTCGACGGTTTGCGGATGGCTTATGTGTTCTACGAGTCGGGGCTGTCGATCAACGTCATGTACAGCATCGAGGAAGGCGGGAAGCGAGCGGTCGGATTCAAACTTGCCGAGGGCATGGAGATTCCGGAGGAACTGGCCTCACGCTTCAAGTTCGCTCGCCAGAAGTCGAAGCTGGCGGGCGTTATCCGCGGCTCTTACTTCGTCATTAAGGGCGAGTACTGACCGGGCTCACCGCCGCGTCTTGGGCGACGCCGCGACCGCTGCGGGCTGGCGTCCCGCACCGGCGGGACTCAGGCCAGCATCGCGGTGTTTGTCGGAGAAGGGGCAGTCTGCCAATCCTTCGGATTGTTCAATCAGGGCGCCGGAAGGATTTCGCCGATGATTGTGTTGGGAATCCCCGTCGGCTCCGTCCCTTCGGACGGATCGACAAGATGAGCACCGGAGGATGGACCTCATGTCACATGTACGACGTTTCGATCGTGTCGGTATCACTGTTGCCGATCTCAACGCGGTGACGGCGTTCTTCGTCGGGCTGGGTCTCGAGGTCGAGGGCACGCGGATGTTCGTGGAGGGCGAGTTCCTCGACACGGTCATCGGCATCCCCGACTCCCGCACCGAGATCGTCATGCTGCGGCCGCCCGACGGAGGTACCCGGGTGGAGCTCTCGAGCTTTGTCCGGCCCGACCACCAGCCCGGATCGCCCGCGGCGATGGCCAATGAGTTGGGGCTGCGCAACGTGGCCTTCGAGGTCGACGACCTCCAGGGGACCGTCGACCGGCTGGCCGCGGACGGCTACGGGCTGGTCGGCGGCATCGGCCAGTACGAGCACATCTGGCGCATGGCCTATGTGCGCGGTCCGGAGGGGATTATCGTGTCCCTGGCCGAGCGGATCGGCTGACCGCTGTCCGCCAAACCAGCGATGCAGCACGAAGGGGCGATGCAAACCCTGTGAATCTTAAATCAGCCAGTCTCGCAATCGTTCGTTCGCCGTGAACGGCCCACAATAAACACCACGTTCAGGAAGGTGTTGCGACGTTCACGAGAGAGCACTCTGTACCCGTTGTGCATTCGTGGGCGTGAAGAATGGGCATGTCCCGCGGTGGGTGCCGGTCCGGGTTGCTGCCACCTGTGGGCATGTCCTCTGCTGGGGCCGAGGCGTGGGCCTGTTCCCGTTGTGCGCATTCGTGGGCGTGAAGAATGGGCATGTCCCGCGGGGAGGAAGGGCATGTCCAGTGGTGGCCGGGGCCTCCGATTATTTGGCCCGCGGCGCCGCGCCTAGAATCGTTAAGTGACTTACCAAGCAGCAACAGGCGATCTCCTGCCCGGATCGGCGGCAGTGCCGGCCCACGCTGAGGAGCGCTCGGCCGTAATCGACCTCGACGCCATCCGGCACAACGTCCGCCGCCTCGCAGCCGTGGCCTCACCCGCGCAGGTCATGGCCGTGGTCAAGGCCGACGCCTACGGGCACGGTGCCGTCCAGGTGGCCCGGGCGGCCCTCGGTGCGGGGGCCAGCTGGCTGGGCGTGGCCCACATCTCCGAGGCCCTCGCCCTGCGCGCCGCCGGGATCGAGGCGCCGCTGCTGGCCTGGCTGCACACCCCGGACAGCAACTTCGCCGCCGCAGTGGCCGCCGGAATCGACATCGGCTGCTCGGGCTGGGAACTGGACCGGATCGTGGCCGCCGCCCGCGAACAGGAACGGCCCGCCCGCGTTCATCTGAAGGTCGACACCGGGCTCGGCCGCAACGGCGCCACCCTCGACGCCTGGGACAGCCTGGTGGGTGAAGCCATGGAACACCAGGACCAAGGCCTGCTCCGGGTCGTGGGGATCTTCTCCCATCTGGCCGTCGCCGACGAACCCGAACGGCCCGAAACCGACGAGCAGCTCGCCGCGTTCCGTCAGGTCCTCGCCGTTGCCCAGGACGCCGGCGTGGACCCCGAGGTCCGCCACCTGGCCAACACCCCGGCCACCCTCTCCCGGCCGGACACCCACTTTGACTTGGTCCGCGTGGGCCTGGGCCTGTACGGGCTGTCCCCGTTCGAAGGACAAACCCCGGCCGAGCTCGGGCTGCGCCCGGCCATGACGGTCCGCACTGTGGTTTCGCACTGCAAGGACGTGCCCGCCGGGCAGGGCGTTTCCTACGGCCTGAACTACCGCACGGACGGCGTCAGCACCCTCGGACTCATCCCGCTGGGCTACGCCGACGGCGTGCCGCGCATTGCCACCGGCGGTCCGGTCCGGGTCGAGGGCGTGAACTATCCGGTCGTAGGGCGCATCGCGATGGACCAGATGGTGATCGACCTCGGCCCCCGCCATGTGGCGGCCGGAGGCCCGAGCATCCTCGGGGCCGAGGCGGTGCTGTTCGGCGACGGCGCCGACGGCGGACCCACGGCCGATGACTGGGCCAGGGCTGCCGGCACCAACAACTACGAGATCGTCACCAGGATCAGCCCCCGGGTGCCGCGCCGCTACCTCAACGAAGAACCCTCCGCCGGCGAAGAGCGGCCGTGAGCGGGCCCGCGTGGGAACGGAGCCTTGAGGTCCGGACGGCGGCGCAGACGCACGCGCTCGCCGCGGCCCTCGGCGCCGTGCTCGAAACGGGCGACCTGCTGGTCCTGACCGGCGAACTGGGTGCGGGCAAGACCACCTTCACGCAGGGGCTGGGGGAAGGGCTGGGCGTGCGGGCAGGCATCATTTCGCCGACCTTTGTCCTGGTGCGGATCCACCCCAATCTGCCCGAAGGACCCCGGCCGGGCGGTCCGGACCTGGTGCATGTGGACGCCTACCGGCTGGAGTCGGCCGCCGAAATCGATGACATCGACCTCGAAAACACCATGGACAGCGCCGTGACGGTGGTCGAATGGGGCCGCGGCCGGGTTGAGCACCTGAGCGACAGCCGGCTTGAGGTGGAACTCCACCGGCCGCGCGGGGGCGCCGCGGGCATAGGCGCCGCGGGCATGCCTGCATTGCCTCAGCCCGCCGGGGCACCGCGCGTGGCGGCCGATTCCGCTGCCGATCCCGGCGTGCTGGATTTCGACACGGACGACGACGACGAGCCGCGGTCCGTGGTGATCCGCGGCTTCGGCCCGCGCTGGGCCGAAGCGCCGGCGCTGCCCGGCGTCGTCGAGCCCGTGCCCGCCAGCGGATCCGGGCCCGCCACCGCACCCGGACCCGCCACCGAGCCCCTGCCCGAGACCACGCCCCAGACCCCGGAACGGAACTCCTGATGCTGATCCTCGCCATCGACACCTCGGCCGTCGCCAGCGCCGCGCTGGTCTCCGATGACGCGCCGGAATCCGTGCTCGCCAGCTTCGCCACCGCAGACACGCGCACGCACGCGGAGGTCCTGGCCCCGGGGATCGACGAGCTCCTGGCCGAGGCCGGCGTCAGCGGCCGCGACGTCGACGCAATCGTCACCGGTGTCGGCCCCGGACCGTTCACGGGACTGCGCTCCGGGATCGTCACCGCCCGCACCCTCGCCTTTGTCTGGGGCAAGCCGCTGTACGGCGTCATGAGCCTGGACGCGATCGCCCTGGAAGTCGCCGAATCCACCGACTCGGCCGCGGAGTTCATTGTCGCCACCGATGCGCGCCGCAAGGAAGTGTACTGGGCCCGGTATACCCTCTCCGATGCCCAGCTGCCGCACCTGGCGGACGGACCGCACGTGGGATTCGCCGCGGACCTTCCGGACCTGCCCGTCTACGGTGCCGGGGCCGGAATCTACTCCGACGTCGTCAAGGCGGTCACCGAATTCAGCACCCGGCAGCCGGAGGCCCTCTCGCTGGGCCAGTTCGCGCTCGCCCGGCTCGCAGCGGGGGAACAGCTCCTGGACTCCACCCCCCTGTACCTGCGCGAATCCGATGCCCAGGTGCCCGGACCAAGGAAGCGTGCCCTGTGAGCCCGGAACGCGCCGCGCCGCGCAGGCTGCCCGGCGGGGTTACCCTGCGGGACATGGACGCCGCGGACATCCCCGCCGTCCACGCGCTGGAACGCCGGCTCTTTCCCGTGGATGCCTGGCCGCTGCAGATGTTCCACGACGAGCTGGCGCAGACGGACACCCGCCGCTACCTCGTGGCGGAGGTCCACGGAGGGATCGTGGGCTACGCCGGACTCATGTGCATCGAACCGATCTCGGACGTCCAGACCATCGCCGTGGTGCCCGAGCAGGAAGGAAAGGGCATCGGCTCTGCCCTGCTCACCGAGCTGATCGTGGAGAGCCGACGCCGCCGCGCCCAGGACGTGCTGCTGGAGGTCAGGGCGGACAACCCCCGCGCCCAGGAGCTCTACCGACGCTTCGGCTTCGAACAGATCCACGTCCGGCCCCGCTATTACCGCGACGGCGTCGACGCCCTGATCATGCGGCTCCAGCTGCCCCGCGAACCACTTAGCCCCCAGCCAGAGGAAGCAGGCCGACCATGAACCGCACCCAGCCGCTCGTGCTCGGCATCGAGTCCTCCTGTGACGAAACCGGCGTCGGCATCGTCCGGGGGACCGCTCTGCTGACGAACACCGTCTCGTCCTCCATGGACGAACACGTCCGCTTCGGCGGGGTGATTCCCGAGATCGCCTCCCGGGCCCACCTCGACGCGTTCGTCCCCACCCTCGAGGAGGCCCTCGCCGAGGCGGACGTAACGCTCGCGGACATCGACGCGATCGCCGTCACCTCCGGGCCGGGCCTGGCGGGGGCCCTCATGGTGGGGGTGTGCGCGGCCAAGGCGCTCGCCGTCGCCACCGGAAAACCCCTCTACGCCATCAACCACCTGGTCGCGCATGTCGGCGTCGGACTCCTGCAACAGCGCGCCGGCACAATGACGCTGTCCGGCAACGCGACGCCGTCCGGCGCGCCGTCGCCGCAAACCCCGCCGCACGCCCTGCCGGAGAACATGGGCGCGCTGCTGGTGTCCGGCGGCCACACCGAGATCCTGCGGATCCGGAGCATTACGGACGACGTCGAGCTGCTGGGCTCCACGATCGACGACGCAGCCGGCGAAGCGTATGACAAGGTGGCGCGGCTCCTGGGCCTGGGCTACCCGGGCGGTCCGGCGATCGACAAACTCGCGCGCACCGGCAACGCCAAGGCCATCCGGTTCCCGCGCGGCCTCACCCAGCCCAAGTACATGGGGACCGCCGAGGCGCCCGGGCCGCACCGCTACGACTGGTCCTTCAGCGGGCTCAAGACCGCCGTCGCCCGCTGCGTTGAACAGTTCGAGGCCAGCGGCGAGGAGGTCCCCGTGGCGGACATCGCCGCGGCCTTCCAGGAAGCCGTGGTGGACGTCATTACCTCCAAAGCGGTGCTCGCCTGCCGCGAAAACGGGATCACGGAGGTCCTTCTGGGTGGAGGCGTCGCCGCCAACTCGCGGCTGCGCCAGCTCACCGAGCAACGCTGCAGTGCCGCCGGGATCCGGCTGACGGTGCCGCCGCTGCCGCTGTGCACCGACAACGGCGCGATGGTGGCGGCCCTCGGGGCCCAACTGGTCATGGCCGGAGTGGAACCGAGCGGAATCGGTTTTGCCCCGGACTCCTCGATGCCGGTCACCACAGTCTCCGCCTGAGGCCTCGACCGCCTAAAGCCGGGTCCGGCCTAAAGCCTGGTCCGGGCGAATCTGAGTCCGCCTCCGTGGAGGCTGTAACAGTCCGGAGCTAGGCGTCCGGCCCCTGCCGCATCTGCTTGACCAGATCCAGGACGACCGCGCGCAGGTCCCCGCCGTGCTCGGCGGCGACCCGGCGTTGGCGCTCGTAGCCGGCGCCGCGCTCGATGATCTTCTCGACGTCGGCCAGTTCGGCGCTGCAGCCGAGCTTCGCCGCCACGGGCTCAAGCCGCTTGAGTGTCTCGCGCAGGTGCTCGGTGACGAGCTGCTCGTTGCCTTCGGCGTCGAGGATGATGATTGCGTCCAGGCCGTACCGGGCCGCGCGCCACTTGTTTTCCTGGACGTGCCACGGCGGCATGGTGGGAATGGTGCCGCCGTTCTCCAGCGTGGTGGAAAATTCGTCGACCAGGCACTGCGTCAATGCCGCGATCGCCCCGACGTCCTCGAGGGTCGCCAGGCCGTCGCAAATGCGCATCTCGATGGTGCCGAGGGCCGGAACGGGGCGGATGTCCCACCGGATCTCGGAGAGGGTGTCGATCACACCGGTGGTGAACATGTCCTGCACGTAGGACTCGTAGTCCTCCCAGCTGGCGAACTGGAACGGCAGCCCGGCGGTGGGCAGCTGCTGGAACATGAGGGCGCGGTGCGAGGCGTAGCCGGTGTCCTCGCCGCCCCAAAACGGGCTGGACGCGGAGAGCGCCTGGAAGTGCGGGAAGTAATTGACCAGGCCGTCCAGAACCGGAAGGACCTTGTCCCGGCTGTCCAGTCCGACGTGCACGTGGACGCCGTAAATGACCATCTGCCGGCCCCACCACTGGGTCCGGTCAATGAGCTTGGCGTAGCGTTCCTTGTCCGTGACAGGCTGGAGCTGTGGCGGGCTGAATGGATGGCTTCCGGCACAAAAGATCTCCACGCCCATGGGATCGGTAACGTCCCGGACGGCCGCGAGCGAGCTGCTCAGGTCCGCTTTGGCTTCCGCGACGGTGGTGCAGATGCCCGTGACGAGCTCCACGGTGTTGAGCAGCAGTTCCTGCTTGATGTGCGGGTGCTCGTCGTCCTCATTGAGTTCGGGATGCCGGGCAGCGACTCCGCGGAGCACCTGGTTCGCCACGGAGGCCAGCTCACCGGTCTCGGCGTCGACGAGCGCCAGCTCCCATTCCACGCCAAGAGTCGACTGCCTGGATGAAGCGAACTCGATCTTCATGTGGTCCCTTCACTGTTTTGCTGTCACTGGCCGCGGTCCTGGTGGGAAATGCGCTGGCAAACACCCTCGGACGTGCCACCGGCGGTGGCACGTGACATTTCCCATCAAGGCGCCGGGCGGGCGGCTGACAGGGCTACGGGTGGTCCAAGTCTAGTGCAGGGGGCGCCCCGGGACGCGTGTCATAGTTACCGCTGGTGCGTGAGTGTATTCACAAAGCGGCTGGTCAGCGAAGGTTCATGTTACGACGTGGGGCCGGCGGCCGGGGTGACCGGACCCGTCCTGGCGTTTAATGGAGCTGTGCCCATTCTGAACAAAGACATGACCCTGTGTATCTCGCTCTCGGCCCGGCCCAGCAACAACGGGACGCGCTTCCACAACCACCTGTACGAACAGCTGGGCCTGAATTGGATCTACAAGGCCTTCGCCCCCACCGATCTCGCCCAGGCGATCGCCGGCGTGCGCGGTCTCGGCATCCGGGGCTGCGCGGTGTCCATGCCCTACAAGGAGGACGTGATCGCCCTCGTTGACGTCATGGACCCGTCGGCGAAGGCCATCGATTCGGTCAACACCATCGTTAACGACGGCGGCCGGCTCACGGCCTACAACACCGACTACACGGCCATCGAGCAGCTCCTGCACAGCAACGCCGTCCCCACGGACTACTCGGTGCTGGTCCTGGGCTCCGGCGGCATGGCCAAAGCCACCGTGGCCGCGCTGCGGGATGCCGGCTTCAAAGACGTGACCGTCGTGGCCCGCAACGAAGACTCCGGCCGCGCCCTGGCCGAACTGTACGGCTTCACCTGGAGCGCGGAACTGGGCGCCGCGGAGTCCGGCACCGGCACAGCCGACCTGCTCATCAACGTCACACCGGTCGGCATGGCCGGCGGACCGGACGCGGCGGCTCTGTCCTTCCCGCAGGAGGCCATCGACGCCGCAAAGGTGGTGTTCGACGTCGTCGCTCTCCCGGCCGAGACGCCTCTCATCAAGGCCGCCCGCGCGGCCGGCAAGACCGTGATCACGGGAGCCAAGGTGGCCACGATCCAGGCGCTGGAGCAGTTTGTGCTCTACACCGGGATCCGGCCCACGGACGAGCAGATCAGGTCCGCCGAGGAGTTCATGCGGGCCCAGTAGCCCAGTAGCCCAGTAGCCCAGTAGCCCAGTAGTGCAATAGGCCGGCGGCCCGGCAGCTTAGCCCCGGGATCCTGGCCGGGCGGAGCTAGACAGGCTCCACCGAGATGGCCACCCGGTCCTCGCCGATCCTGGTGAGGACCAGGGTGGCTGATTTCTTGCTCTTGTGCTTTGCGCTTCCGCCGGGCAGGAGTTGCTTGCGCAGTTCTTCCGGTGTGACGGCCGTGCCGCGCTTCTTGATGTCCAGGACGCCGATCCCTTCGTCCTTGACCCATGACTTGAGCGCCTTGACGTTGAACGGCATCACGTCGAGGATCTTGTAGGCCTTGGCGAACGGGGTGTCCCGCAGGTCCGGGGCACAGATATAGGCGATGTGCTCGTCCACGAGGTGCCCGCCCAGCTGGAGGGCGACGTCGGCCACCAGCCCGGCGCGGATCAGCGCTCCATCGGGCTCGTACAGATAGCCCTCCACGGGTCCCACGGGCGCCGCCGGGCCGCCGTCGAAGTCCTCGCCGCTGGTGAGTTCGGCCGCACCCTGCGGGCCGAGCAGGAGGGCTGCGCGCCGCACGCCGGGACGCCGCACCGCGTTGAACCACAGGGCCACCTCAGTCACGTCCCCGCCGACGGAGACCCACTGGGCCTCGCAATCCGCGGGCACGGAATCGTGCGGCATGCCCGGCCCCATCTTCACGCCGACGGCGCGGCCGGAGCCGGCCAGCGACGCCACGAAGGACAGGGGAGGGGAGAAATCCTCCGGATCCCAGATCCGTTTGGTGCCCGACGTGGACGTGGTGCGCCGGGCCGGGTCCAGCCAGACGCCGTCGACCCCCTCGAGCGACACCGAGGTGGCATCCGCATGGACCACGGTGGCATTGCGGAACGGGATCAGGTTCATCGTGGCGCAGGCGGCCGTGGCCTCGTCCATTTCCACTGCGGTAACCACCAGGTCCAGGGAAGCCAGGGCCATCGCATCCGCTCCGAGCCCGCAGCCGAGATCCGCGACGTGGCCGATCCCGGCCTCCGCGAACCGCTGCGCGTGCCGTGCCGCCACCGTGAGCCGGGTGGCCTGCTCCAGGCCGGCTTTGGTAAAGATCATCTGCCGCGCGAACTCCCCGAACTTGGCCTCGGCCTTGGTCCGCAGCCGGGACTGCGTGAGGACCGCCGAGACCATTTCGGGGGAGTGGCCGGCCTTGCGCAACGCCGCGGTGAGGCGGAAGGCCTCGTCCTCACGGTACGGGCCCAGCGACGCCAGCAGCTCCCAGCCCTCGGGCGTGAGGATCGGGGCAATATGTTCCTGCGGTGCGTCAGTCATGCCATCCAGCGTAGTTGAGCTCCGCGGGCACGCTGTGACCGGACCGCGGGGGCTAGGCTTGACGGCATGGAAGACAGCGGGACAGGCGACAGCATCGCAGAGGACACAGCCGGGCAAGACACAGCCGGGAACGACTACTCCGGGCAGGGGCGCCGGCGCCCGCAGGGTCTCGCAAGCTACGCCCGGCCGGCGCTGATCGCCGGCGCCGTGATCGCCGTCGTGTGCATTGCCCTTTTGGTGATCATTTTCTTCCTCGACTCCTTCAACGCCACCGTGTATTCCGTCGGTGGCAAGAACGTCCAGGACGCCACGGACGAGGCCCGGGCCATCCGCGACACCTACGCCGCTGCCCGGCTCGGCGGCATCATCTTCCTCATCGCAGGCATCCTGCTGGCCGCCGCCGGCGCCGTGCTGATGTACCGACACCGCAACGACGAGGGCCAGGACGTGGACGAAGACGACGGCGAGGACGTGGACTTCGAAGACCTCGCAGGCCAGTAGGCGCGGGCCCGCAAGGCCCGATCGTCCATGGGACATGCCCAGCACCCGGCATCAGGAGTGAGCATGTTCTCCCGGGCAGCCCGCACCCGTGGGGCATGTCCATAGGTCAGCGCCAGGAATGGGCTTGTCCTCCCGGGCAGCCCGCACCCGTGGGGCATGTCCATCGCTCAGCGCGGGCAGAGAGCATGATGCCCAAGTGTCCACCGGACGCCGCGAAAATTGGGCATGTCCCTCTGGCCCGCCCGCACCCGTGGGGTATGTGCAGCGTCCAGCGCCAGGAATGGGCTTGTCCTCCCGGGCAGCCCGCACCCGTGGGGCATGTCCAGCGCTCAGCCCGGGCAGAGAGCGTGATGCCCAAGTGTCCACCGGCCGCCACGAAAATTGGGCATGTCCCGCCGTGGAAATGTTCACCCGGAACGAATTTCTGGCACTCGCCTTGACCGAGTGCTAACCATTTACATAGAGTCGTCATTAGCACTCTCCCTAGGAGGGTGCTAACACATGAAGCGCGTTCCGCCAGGCACGCTGCCGGCACCGCGACGACGGTCTGCGCGCCTGGGCATCACCGCTTCATAGTCCACGAATTTGCTGACGAAAAGGAGAGGTCCGAGTGTCGGTCTCTATTAAGCCTCTTGAGGATCGTATTGTTGTCCGCCCGCTCGAAGCCGAGCAGACCACGGCTTCCGGCCTGGTTATCCCGGACTCCGCACAGGAGAAGCCGCAGGAAGGCGAAGTTGTTGCAGTAGGCCCCGGCCGCTTTGATGACAACGGCAACCGCGTTCCCATTGACGTTGCCGTTGGCGACGTCGTCATCTACTCCAAGTACGGTGGAACCGAAGTCAAGACCGGCGGCACCGAGTACCTCGTGCTCTCCGCCCGCGACGTTCTGGCGATCGTCGTAAAGTAACTCTCTTGGACCCCCGCGCAGCCGATCCTTTCGCATTGAATGGATCAGTTGCGCGGGGTTCTGTCTTGAAAGGACAAAACCATGGCAAAGCAGCTTGCGTTTAACGACGCTGCCCGCCGGTCGCTTGAAGCCGGCATCGATAAGCTCGCCAACACCGTCAAGGTCACGCTGGGCCCGCGCGGCCGCAACGTCGTACTGGACAAAAAGTGGGGCGCCCCCACGATCACCAACGATGGCGTGACCATCGCCCGTGAAATCGAGCTGGATGACCCCTACGAGAACCTTGGCGCGCAGCTTGCCAAGGAGGTCGCCACCAAGACCAACGATGTTGCCGGTGACGGCACCACCACCGCCACCGTCCTGGCCCAGGCCCTGGTCAAGGAAGGCCTGCGCAACGTAGCAGCAGGCGCCGCACCGGGCGAGATCAAGCGCGGCATCGAGGTTTCGGTCGAGGCCGTCGCCGCCCGGCTGCTGGAGAACGCGCGCCCGGTTGAGGGCACGCAGGTTGCCAACGTTGCCGCAATCTCCGCCCAGAGCGACGAGGTCGGCGAGCTGCTGGCCGAGGCGTTCGGCAAGGTCGGCAAGGATGGTGTGATCACCATCGAGGAATCCTCCACCACGCAGACCGAGCTGGTCCTCACCGAGGGCATGCAGTTCGACAAGGGCTACCTGTCCCCGTACTTCGTCACCGACGCGGAACGCCAGGAGGCCGTCCTCGAGGACGCCCTGATCCTGATCAACCAGGGCAAGATCTCCTCGGTGCAGGACTTCCTGCCCCTGCTGGAAAAGGCGCTGCAGAGCTCCAAGCCGCTCTTCATCATTGCCGAAGACGTCGAGGGCGAGGCCCTGTCCACGCTCATCGTCAACCGCATCCGCGGCACGCTGAACGTCGTCGCCGTCAAGGCGCCGGGCTTCGGTGACCGCCGCAAGGCCATGCTCCAGGACATCGCGACCCTCACCGGTGCGCAGGTTGTCTCCCCGGAGCTGGGCCTGAGCCTGGACACCGTTGGCCTCGAGGTGCTGGGCACCGCACGCCGCATCACGATCACCAAGGACAACACCACAATCGTCGACGGCGCCGGTTCGGCCGAGGACGTCGCCGCCCGTGTTGCCCAGCTGCGCGCCGAGCTGACCCGCACCGATTCGGACTGGGACAAGGAAAAGCTGCAGGAACGCCTGGCCAAGCTGGCCGGCGGCATCGGCGTGATCAAGGTCGGCGCTGCCACCGAGGTTGAGCTGAAGGAAAAGAAGCACCGCATCGAGGACGCCGTGTCCTCGACCCGCGCTGCCCTCGAAGAAGGCATCGTGGCCGGCGGCGGTTCCGCCCTCATCCACGCGCTGAAGGCGCTCGACGAGGACGCTGCCGTCCAGGCCCTCGAAGGTGACGCGGCTGCGGCCGTCGGCATCGTCCGCCGCGCCCTGGTCCAGCCGCTGCGCTGGATCGCCCAGAACGCCGGCTTCGACGGCTATGTCGTGGCTGCCAAGGTGGCCGAATCCTCCGTGAACCAGGGCTTCAACGCCAAGTCCGGCGAATACGAAGACCTGATCGCGGCCGGCGTCATCGACCCCGTGAAGGTGACGCGTGCGGCTCTGCGCAACGCGGCCTCCATCGCGGCGCTGGTCCTCACCACGGAAACTCTCGTGGTGGAGAAGCCGGCTGACGAAGACGAGCACGCAGGCCACAGGCACTAGGTTCTGCCCGCAAAGGGGACGGCCCGGCATCTTGCCGGGCCGTCTTTTTTCTGCCCTTTTTCTGCCGCCGC
Source organism: Arthrobacter sp. Bi26 (assembly GCF_918697925.1). GTDB lineage: Bacteria > Actinomycetota > Actinomycetes > Actinomycetales > Micrococcaceae > Arthrobacter. Next base: position 14,585 of record NZ_CAKKMF010000059.1, on the reverse strand, counting down.
CCTACCGCCGCCGGACGCACGTCTGCTGCATACCCGCCGCGGTTCTGCCGGGATTCTGGCGGCAAATTGCCCGGATTCCGGCGCCTTGACCAGGCAGGCGCCGCACCGGCGCCGAGAATTCACTGGAAACTCACACCCTGGCGTGCCTCAATGGAGATCGGTGGCTGCTGCGACGATTGGCCATCAAAATTACGTTTTGGTAACATGGACGCTTTGGTTATCTGGTTGAGGGGTTGTTCTATGACACAGCAAAGAACCTCGCCCCTGCCTGCCCGCAATAGTGCCGCGCACAGGGCCAGCCCCGCCGCACCCAAGGCCGGCCGAAAATCCACGTTCAGGCCAGAAATCCAAGGACTCCGGTCCCTGGCCGTGCTGATGGTCATGAGCTACCACATCTGGCTGGGCCGGGTCTCCGGCGGCGTGGACGTGTTCTTGCTGATCTCGGCCTTCCTCATGACGCTGCAGTTCGTCGGCCGCTACGAGCAGGGCCGGCCCATGGCTTTGCTCAAGCATTGGCTGCACCTTTTCCGGCGCCTGATTCCGGCTGCCGTCACCGTCATGGTGGCCGTACTCGCCGCAAGTATCCTGTTCCTGCCCCGGACCCGCTGGCTGGAAGTCATCAACCAGGGCTGGGCCTCCCTGTTCTACGCCGAGAACTGGCTCCTGCAGTCCGAAGCCACGAACTACTACGCCTCGGACCACAGCCTGGCCAGCCCCTTCCAGCACTTCTGGTCCCTCTCGATCCAAGGGCAGGTCTTTATCCTGTGGCCGCTCATCTTCGCAGGAGCGGCAATCCTCGCCAGGCACTTCAGGCTCCGCTACCGCGTGCTGCTGTGCTACATATTCGCCCTGATCTTCGTTGGTTCGCTCGTCTACTCAATCGTCTTCACCCAGACGTCCCAGACGGTGGCGTACTTCGATACCTGGGCACGGCTGTGGGAGTTCGCGCTCGGCACCCTGGTGGCACTGGCCCTTCCCGGCCTGCGGCTTTCCCGGGGCTGGCGCCTGGCCCTTGGCTGGCTGGGCATTGTGGCCATGCTCAGCTGCGGCCTCCTGCTCAATGTCCAGGCGTCCTTCCCCGGGTTCGTGGCCCTCTGGCCCACCCTGGCGGCGGCCTGCGTCATGGCCGCCGGGCAGTCCGGCAGCAAGCTGGGCGTCGACCGGATCCTCAGTTCAAAGCCATTGGTCCGGCTGGGCGACATCTCGTACGCCCTGTACCTGTGGCACTGGCCGGTCCTGGTCATCTCCCTCGCCGCGACGCACCGGGACCGTGCGGGGCCGATCACCGGCGCCGTCATCGTCACCGTGTCGCTGGTGCTCGCCTATCTCACCACCCGCTTTGTGGAGAAACCCTGGCGGGAATGGAAGTGGCCGGAGGTGCGGCGGCGCCGCGCATTCATTGCCATCGCCGCGGCTGTGGTCACTGCCGTCGTGCCGCTGGCCGGCTGGCAGCTTCAGCTCAACATCGCCACGGCAGCCGCGGCGAGCCAGGCCTGGGCCAACAATCCGGGTGCCCGGTCGTTGGACCCCGCCTACGTCGACGGGGCTGACAAGTCTGCCCCGCTCCTTCCCACCCTCGCCACGGCAGCGGAGGAATGGCCCGAGTACGCGGGCGGCTGTAAAGCGGACGAGAAGGAACTCACCAACGTCTGCAACAACGGCAAGCAGAATCCCACCAAGACCGTGCTGATCATTGGCAACTCGCATGCCCACGTGTGGGCGACCCCCATCCTCACCATGGCCGATAAGTACGGCTGGAGGGTGGAGGCCATCACCAAGGGGTACTGCCCCGTGACGGACCACCAGGCCGCGGGGCTCTCGGAGGGCTGCCTGGACTTCAACAAGGACACCCTCAAGAAGGTGCTCGAGATGAAGCCGGATGTCGTGGTGACAACAAGCACCCGGACTGACCCCGACCCGAGCAACACCGAATTCATGGACCCGGGCTGGGTTCCGCCGATCAAATCCATCAATGACGCCGGCATCCCCGTGGTGGCGCTGCGGGACACCCCGCGCTTGCACGAAGCCGTTCCCGCCTGCCTCGAGAGCAACACCGAAAACTACGCCGCCTGCGGGACGATGACCGCGGAAAACTACCAGGCAGCGTCGCCCGATGCAGCCGTGGCCGGGCAGCTGCCGGCCACCAAGTTTCTGGACTTCAGCCGGTTCTTCTGCCCGGACAAACTCTGCCCGGCCGTAATCGGCAATGTGATGGTCTACAAGGATGACAACCACGTCACCCGGACCTACATGGAGAGCCTCACTCCGTACTTTGAGACCAAGTTCATGGCAGCTACCGGCTGGAAGGCCGGGTAACGACCGTACGGTCCTTTGGGACGGCTGACTGACTGACTGACTGACGGGCTGACTGACTGCCGGCACGCGGCCGGCCGTCAGCGCCGGGCCGTCAGCGCCGTGAACGGTCCGCCCGGCGCCGCAGCCGGATTGCGGCGTCCGGGGGCAGCCGCTTGGTCACCAGCCGGTAGAAGATGAGAACCCCGACGGCGGCCACCACGATTCCCAGCAGGTTCAGGAACAGCTGCAGGGCGGAGCCGGCCGCCTTCTGGTACTCGCCCAGGACCAGTGCCACAGCCACGAACCCCGCCGCCGGCACCGTGGTGACCGAGATGAACACCCCGACCAGCGCCGCTGAACGCCGGCTGATGACCGACAGCATCCCGGCTATGCCGGCCAGCACGGCGACGATCAGGGAATACGGGCCCGGGTGGTAAATGAATTCAACCGCTGAACCGCGGTCCAGCGCGTCACGCGGAAACAGCCCGAGCGGCACGGACAGCCATGCGGCCAGGGCGGCAGCCAGCATCGCGACGGGAAAGCCGACGCCGAGGGCCAGCGCCGCGTCGCGTCCGAGCCGGCGCTGGCGCCGGACCAGGGCCACGGCCAGCGCAGCCAGCGGGCCGAACTCCGGGCCCACGGCCATGGCACCGACGATCGCAATGGTGGAGTCCGTGACGATGCCGATGGCCGCCAGTTGGGTCGCCAGGACCAGGAAGGTCAGAAACGTCCACGTCAGGCGCGAATCTTCGCCGGACTGCCGCGACACCTCGTCCCAGATCACGGCGTCCGCGCCCTCACCCGGTGCCTCCGCCTCCGCCTTGTCGGACCGGTCCGAGAGCACCAGGTCCGGCTCGGTGACCGAAATTGATCCCCGCTGCTGGACATCGAGGACGTGGAGCTTCTCCACGAGCCCCTCCACGGATTCGCGCGCCAGCAGGACCTCGATAACGTCCCCGGGCGGCATGACGGAAGCGCCCTTGGCCAGCGCGACTTCCGAGACGCCGACGTGACTTGTACAACTTTCGACAACAACTCCGGACAACTCACCCGGGACACAAATGCGCAGCTGCACGATCACTTAGCGGCCTCCTCAGACTCGTCCAGCCTAGCTTCCGCGCCACGACCGCGCCGGGGCCGGCGCCGCCGGCCGGCTCCGCGGGTGCGCCGTCCTCCGGGCGCGGGAAGGCTGCCGCCAGGGCCGCGGGAAGGCTTCCCGCGGGCGCCGGCGATTGGCCAAGAAAATTACGTTTCGGTAACATTGATGTTTTGGAAACTGGCCGGAAGGGTTATTTGTGTCGAGCGAGCGAACCATCGTCACCCCGCCAAGGGCAGACGCCGGTTCTCCGTCGAGCCGAAAAACAAGCTACCGACCCGAAGTCCAGGGCCTTCGCGCCCTCGCGGTCCTCATGGTGGTCACCTACCATGTGTGGCTGGGGCGGGTCTCCGGCGGCGTAGACATCTTCCTTCTGATTTCGGCATTCCTGATGACGCTCAGCTTCACGCGGAAGGTCGAAAGCGGCGCGCCGCTCCGGCTGCTGAGCCACTGGATGCATCTGCTCAAGCGCCTGCTGCCCGCCGTCGTCGTCGTGATTCTCGGCGTCCTCGCCGGCACCTGGGCCATCCTGCCGCAAAGCCGCTGGCCCGAGGTCCTTGAGCAGGCCTGGGCCTCCCTGTTGTACCGGCAGAACTGGCTTCTGGCGGATAGCGCCGTGGACTACTACGCCCAGGACCATTCGGGCGCGAGCCCGCTCCAGCACTTCTGGTCACTCTCGATCCAGGGCCAGGTGTTCGTGCTCTGGCCTCTCGTCTTTGCCGGCACGGCACTTCTTTCCAGCCTGCTCCGGCGCGTGTACAGCTGCCGGAACGGAAAGAACCACGTGCTGCTGCGCTACCGGTCCCTGCTGGCAGCGGCCTTCGGCGCCATCTTCGCCGTGTCCCTCGCGTACTCGATTCAACAGACCGCAACGAACCAGGCCCACGCGTACTTCGATACCGGCGCCCGGCTCTGGGAGTTCGCCCTCGGCTCGCTCCTGGCCCTCGCCCTGCCGTACATGAAGCCGGGCAAGATCCTGCGCATCGTACTGGGCTGGGCCGGCCTGGTGGCCATGCTCTCCTGCGGGCTGCTGCTGACCGTGGACCGTTCCTTCCCCGGATTCATCGCGCTGTGGCCCACGCTGGCCGCCGCCGCGATCATCACCGCCGGCCAAAGCGGCAGCCGCTTCGGCGTCGACCGCTTCCTGACCTGGAAACCCCTGGTGGCGCTGGGAGACAACTCCTACGCGCTCTACCTCTGGCACTGGCCGCTGCTGGTCCTGGCCCTCGCCGGGGCGGGCATCACGGCGCCGAACCTGTTTCAGGGGCTGTGCATCGTTGCCGCGTCCGTCGTTTTGGCCGTGCTCACCACCCGCTTCGTCGAGAAGCCGCTGCGCGAATGGCACTGGCCCAAGCGCCGGGCGTGGCGTACCGCCGTCGTGATTGCCGCCTGTGGTGCGCTGCTGGCCGGTCCCGTCGCCGTCTGGCAGAGCCAGCTCGTCGCCGACGAGGCCGAGGCGGCATCCCAGCCCAAGGAGCTGACCCCCGGCGCGGCCGCCCTGGCACCGGAAAACGCCGGCAAACCCACGCCGGAGGCGAGAATCATCCCCGCACCGGCAGCGATGAAGAACGAGTGGGCCGACATTGACGGGCTGTGCACGGACGGAAACGTCCCCAGCGACCCCTTGCTGCAGGGCTGCCTGCAGAACAACAAGCCGGAGAAGGTCACCAAACGGATCGTGGTGCTCGGTGACTCGCATGCCCAGCAGTACATGGCGGCGCTGGGCCCCATTGCGAAGAGCCACGGCTGGGAAGTGGTCACCCTCCTGAAGGGCAACTGCCGCTTCGGCGGGGAATCCCCGGAGCGGGACGCGGACTGCAACGCCTTCAACAGGGCCAGCGCGCAGTACGTACTGGACCACCACCCCGACGCCGTTTTCACGGTTGCGTCCCTGACCCACAAGGAAGCACCGTTCGAGACCGAAGTGCCCCAGTACCTGGAGGGCATCAAACCCTTCACCGACGCCGGCATGGACGTGGTGGGCATCCGCGACAACCCCCGCTTTAACATCAACATGCCCGAGTGCGTCCAGAAGAACGGCGAGGACGCGGCGGAATGCAACGTGCCGGAGCAGGAATCGCTCGCGGGGTCCTCGCCGCTTGACGCCTACCGCGGCCAGGTGCCCAGGCTGCACCTGATGGACATGAGCGATTTCATCTGCGCCAACGGAACCTGCCCCGCTGTGGTGGGCAACGTGTACGTCTACAAGGACGACAACCACCTGACCAAGACCTACGTCCAGACCATGATCCCCATGTTCGAAAAGCGGCTGCTCGCCGCCACCGGCTGGAAATAGGCCGGCCGATCCCGGCTGGGGCGGCCGATCCCGGCTGGGGCGGCCGCAGGGCCGGTTTGGGCGGTCGGGGAGACGTGCGGGCATGGGACGGCTCACATTGAGCCGCACATTACTGCCCCGGAATATGGCTATCGCCGCCAAGGTTCTACTATTTATTCAGGACTTCTGCACAACCTGCTGCACAACCTTCTGCACAGACCAGACCCGTAATGACGGGCTGGTCATCTGTTGCAACCCCTACCCGTGAACCCCGTAACCCAAGGTAAGAGGCGCACTCATGACCCAGCCCGAACACAATCCCTTCGGCTTCATCGGCCTGACGTACGACGACGTCCTGCTCCTGCCCGGCCACACCGACGTGATCCCCTCGGAAGCGGACACGTCCTCCCGGATCTCCAAGCGCATCACGGTCCAGACCCCGCTGCTCTCCGCCGCGATGGACACCGTCACGGAGTCTCGCATGGCCATCGCCATGGCGCGCCAGGGCGGCCTCGGCGTCGTCCACCGCAACCTTTCCATCGCCGACCAGGCCGACCAGGTGGACCGGGTCAAGCGCAGCGAATCCGGCATGATCACCAACCCCCTGACCATCGGCCCCGAGGCCACGCTGGCCGAGCTGGACGACATCTGCGCACGCTACCGCGTCTCCGGTCTCCCGGTGGTGGACGAGGGCAACAGGCTGCTGGGCATCGTCACGAACCGCGACACCCGCTTCGTGCCCGAATCCGACTTCCCGCTGCGGCTGGTCAGCGACGTCATGACCAAGATGCCGCTCGTCACCGGGCACGTCGGCATCAGCCGCGAGGAAGCCTCGCACAAGCTGGCCACGAACAAGATCGAGAAGCTGCCGCTCGTTGACGAGCAGGGCCGGCTCAAGGGCCTGATCACCACCAAGGACTTCACCAAGGCCGAGCAGTACCCGCTCGCCACCAAGGACGACGAAGGCCGCCTGCGCGTCGGCGCGGCGATCGGCTTCTTCGGCGACGGCTGGGAACGCGCCATGACGCTCGTGGACGCCGGCGTGGATGCCCTCTTCGTGGACACCGCTAACGGCCACTCCCAGGGTGTGCTGGAGATGATCCGCCGGCTCAAGTCCGATCCCGTTGCGGCGCACGTGGACATCATCGGCGGCCAGGCAGCCACCCGCGAAGGTGCCCAGGCACTGATCGACGCCGGTGCCGACGGCATCAAGGTCGGCGTCGGTCCCGGGTCCATCTGCACCACCCGCGTGGTTGCCGGTGTGGGCGTCCCGCAGATCACGGCCATCTACGAGTCTGCGAAGGCTGCCATCCCGGCCGGCGTCCCGCTGATCGCCGACGGCGGCCTGCAGTACTCCGGTGACATCGGCAAGGCGCTCGTCGCCGGCGCCGACACCGTGATGCTCGGCTCCCTCCTGGCCGGTTGCGACGAATCACCGGGTGACCTGATTTTCGTCAACGGCAAGCAGTTCAAGAGCTACCGCGGCATGGGCTCCCTTGGGGCCATGCAGACCCGCGGGAAGAACACCTCCTACTCCAAGGACCGCTATTTCCAGGCGGACGTCTCCGGCGACGACAAGCTCATCCCGGAAGGCATCGAGGGCCGGGTCGCGTACCGCGGTCCGTTGTCGTCGGTGGCGTACCAGCTGGTCGGCGGCCTCCGCCAGACCATGTTCTACACGGGCGCACCAACCGTGGCCGAGCTGAAGGCGCGCGGCAAGTTCGTCCGCATCACCCCGGCCGGGCTCAAGGAATCGCACCCGCACGACATCCAGATGACGGTCGAAGCCCCGAACTACGGGTCGCGCTAAGACCCTCTGCCAGAACGGGTGAGCCCGCCGAAACCACAGTTTCGGCGGGCTCACCCCCTTAAGGGGCAGGCTCACCCTTCTTAGGGCGGCTTACGGCGGCCCGTTTCCAGCGGCGGTGCCGCTCACGCCGGCTCCGGGCCGCGGAACTAGGCTGGAGGCATGTCCGAACTCCTGCCGGCACGTGCGCCCAAACGCAAGCTCGCGCTCAAGCCCTACGCCCGCGCCGTGGCGCAGGTGCTGCGGGTCAGCTTCCGGGCCTCGCCCGCCGCCGTCGTCATGAAGGTCCTCGGCTCGCTGATCTCGGCGCTCCTGCCGCTGGTCACGACGTACTTTGCCGCCCTGACCACCACGGCGCTGGCCGCCGCCTACGCGGGCGACGCCGACGCCGGCGGCCAGGCCGTCGTCTACGTCATCATCACCGCGGCACTCGGGCTCTTCTGGGGATCGTTCAGCAGCGTGGACCGCTACATCCAACAGCTCATGAGCTTCCGGGTCGGCGCGATAGTCGGGGATCTCATGTACGAGCGCTTCCTGACCCTGGACTTCTGGCGCTACGACGACAAAGAGACCGTGGACCTGTACGACCGCGCCAAGCGCTTCTCCGATTCCTATGCCCGCGTCCTGGACCGGATCGCCGCCATCTTCACCCAGCTCGTCTCCGTGCTCCTGGCCATCGGCGCGCTGCTGCTGGTCAGCTGGTGGATCGCCGTGATCGTCCTGATCGCGATCGTCCCCAGCGTCTACCTGCAGTTCAAGCTCTCCCGCGAACAGATCGCGCACTGGAACACCCAAGTCGATTCCCGCAGGCAGCGCAGGATGATTGAAACCAACCTCCTGCGCCCGCAGCACATCGCCGAGATGCGGCTCTACGGGATCGTCGGCTACCTCATGGGGCTGCGCTCCCGGCTGCGGGACGCCGACGAAAAGCGCCGGCTGGACTTTCAGAAACGCTACATTCCCAAACAGCTCGCGGCCGATGCCCTGCAGTACGGCGCCGAGGTCGTCTCCCTGATCTGGGTGGTGGGCCAGATCATCGCCCGCGCCCAGCCGGTGGGGCAGTTTCTCTATGTCCAGCAGATTGTCAGCCGCGCCCTGTCCACCGCCAACAACCTCGTCTCCTCGCTCAGCTCGATCGACGAGGACCTGGCGAACCTCAAGGACTACGAGCTCTTCATGGCGCTGCCGGTGCAGTCCGGCCACGCCCCGCCCCTGCTGCAGGCGCCGAAAACGGTGGACCTGCGGGACATCCGCTTCACCTACACCGGCAGCGAACTGGAAGTGATCCGCGGCATTTCGCTGACCATCAGGCAGGGCCAGCACATCGCGATCGTCGGGGAGAACGGTGCCGGCAAGTCCACCCTGATCCGCATCCTGGCCGGGTTGTACCGTCCCGATTCCGGGCAGGTGATGCTCGACGGCGTGGACCTCGCCGCCGTCGACGTCACGTCCTGGCACCGGCACCTGGCGGTGCTCAGCCAGGAGTTCCTCAAATACGAATTCGCCACCGCGGCGGAAAACATCTTCTTCGGCGACGTCGATTCGCCCCGCGATGACGGTCGGGTCCGTCGCTCCGCCGCGGATGCCGAAGCCCTCGAGTTCATCAACAAACTGCCCAACGGCCTGGACAACCATGTCAGCAACTGGATGGAGGACCCGCGCGGTCGGAAGGGTTCCGGCCTTTCCGGCGGGCAGTGGCAGCGCCTGGCGATGGCGCGGAACTTCTACCGCAACGCCTCGTTCATGGTGATGGACGAGCCGACGTCGGCCATCGACGCGCTGGCCGAGCACCGGATCTTCACGAGGCTCTTCGCTGACCGCGCCAGTACCATCATCGCCATCAGCCACCGCCTCGCCACGATCGAGAAGGCTGACGTGGTCTACATGCTCGAGGACGGCAGCATCGTCGAACAGGGCACCCACAAGGAACTCGTGGCGCTCCGCGGCCGCTACTTCCGGATGTTCGAATCCCAGCTGACCGTCCCGGATACCGAGAACGTCAGCGGCGAGTGAGGGGAGGGCCTTCGATGGTGGTCCGCACGCGGGCCAGGCTGGGTCGCGGCGGGACACTGCTGAAACCGAAGCCGACGGCGGGCCGGACGGCGGCGAACGGGGACTGCGCCCACAGCCCCACCACCGCGCGCAGGCCCGAGCCCGTGCCGATCCCGGCAATGTGCCCGTCGAAAATCCACCGCTGCCCGTGGTGCCAAAGCATGACGGACACAGTACGCCGAAGCGGCGCCCCGCGTCGGCTGGGATAACCTAGAGCAGTGACTTACGAGATTGAGATTGGCCGAGGCAAGCGTGGGCGTCGTGCCTACTCCCTGGATGACATTGCGATCGTCCCCAACCGGCGCACACGTGACCCCAAGGACGTCTCCGTCTCCTGGCAGATCGATGCCTACAAGTTCGACATGCCGGTCATCGCGGCGCCGATGGATTCGGCCATGTCGCCGGAAACCGTCATCGCCCTGGGCCGCCTCGGCGGACTCGGTGTGCTCGACCTCGAAGGGCTGTGGACCAGGTACGAGAACCCGCAGTCCGTGCTGGACGAGATCGGGGGCCTCGCGGACGAGACCAACAGTCCCGCCGTCACCCGGCGCATGCAGGAGCTCTACCAGGCGCCGATCCAGCCCGAGCTGATCACCTCGCGCCTCGCCGAGATCCGCGCCGCCGGTGTTACGGTGGCCGGCTCCCTGACCCCGCAGCGGACGCAGGAGCACTATAAGACCGTGGTGGCCGCCGGCGTCGACATCTTCGTCATCCGCGGAACCACCGTCTCGGCAGAGCACGTCTCCAAGGACCACGAGCCGCTGAACCTCAAGCAGTTCATCTACGAGCTCGACGTCCCCGTAATCGTCGGCGGGGCGGCCGGCTACACCCCGGCCCTGCACCTGATGCGCACCGGTGCCGCCGGCGTGCTGGTCGGCTTCGGCGGCGGAGCCACCACCACCACCCGCCGCGCCCTGGGCATCCACTCGCCGATGGCCTCGGCCATCTCCGATGTCGCGGCCGCCCGCCGCGATTACATGGACGAGTCCGGCGGACGCTACGTCCATGTGATCGCCGACGGCGGCATGGGATCCTCCGGTGACATCGTCAAGGCCATCGCCATGGGCGCCGACGCCGTGATGCTGGGCAGCGCCTTGGCCCGCACCGACGAAGCCCCCGGCAAGGGCTGGCACTGGGGCCAGGAAGCCCACCACGTCGAACTGCCCCGCGGCGACAGGGTCAACGTCGGGACAGTGGGGCCGCTCGAAGAGGTCCTGTTTGGGCCGGGCCACCACACCAACGGCACCTCCAACCTCATCGGGGCGCTGCGCCGTTCCATGGCGACCACCGGCTACTCGGACCTGAAGGAATTCCAGCGCGTCGACGTCGTCGTCTCGCCGTACGCCGGAAACTGAACGCCACACCGGCCTTTGTTTGGCCCTGCCCATCCGGGAAACTTGGACGTAGTCTGGTGCCCTACGAGGTTTGACCCGGATGGAGGCGTGACATGAACAGTTTTGCCGGCGGTTCTGCCGTGGCCGGAGGTGCCCTTGGGCCTGCGGAACGCGAGGCTTCAATCACTGTGCTCAGGGGCAGCACCGCCCCCGGCAAAGAGCTCGACATCCTGATCGTGGGCGGAGGCATCGTGGGCGCCGGCGCCGCCCTCGACGCCGTCACCCGCGGGCTCACCGTAGGCATCGTAGAGGCGAATGACTGGGCCGCGGGGACGTCGTCGCGTTCCTCGAAGCTTATCCATGGTGGCCTCCGGTACCTCGAAATGCTCGACTTCGGCCTGGTCAAGGAGGCACTGCACGAACGCGGCCTCATTCTCTCCGTGCTGGCACCGCACCTGGCCCGGCCGGTCCCGTTCCTGTACCCGCTCCACAAGCCGTTCCTGGAACGGCCCTACGTCGGCGCCGGAATCGCCCTGTACGACGCGATGTCCATCACCGGCGGGCACAGCCGCGGCGTCCCCTTCCACAAACACCTGACCCGGCGCGGAACCCTGCGCGCCGCCCCCAGCCTCAAGGACGACGCCTTCGTCGGGTCCATCCGCTACTACGACGGGCAAGTCGACGACGCCAAGTACGTCGCCAACCTCGTGCGCACCGCGGCGCACTACGGCGCCCACGCGGTCAACCAGATGTCGGTGGTGGACTTCGTGCGCGAAGGCGAGCGCGTGGTCGGCGCCAAGGTGGTCAACCACGAGGACGGCTCCAGCTTCAACATCCGGGCCAAGCAGGTCATCAACGCCACCGGAGTCTGGACCGACGAAACGCAGGCCATGGTGACAGACCGCGGGCAGCTCAAGGTGCGGGCCTCCAAAGGCATCCACCTGGTAGTGCCTCGCGACCGGATCCAGTCCACGGTAGGGCTGATCCTGCGGACCGAGAAATCCGTCCTGTTCGTGATCCCCTGGGGCAGGCACTGGATCATCGGGACCACGGATACCGACTGGCACCTCGACAAGGCCCACCCGGCGGCCTCCTCCAAGGACATCGACTACCTGCTGGAGCACGTCAACAAGGTCCTCAAGCGCCCGCTGACCCGCGAGGACGTCGAGGGCGTCTACGCGGGGCTGCGCCCGCTGCTGGCCGGGGAAAGCGATTCCACCGCGAAGCTCTCCCGGGAACACGTGGTGGCCCACCCCGTGCCGGGTCTCGTGGTGGTGGCAGGCGGCAAATGGACCACCTACCGGGTGATGGCCAAGGATGCCGTCGACGAGGCAACGCGCAGCATGGACGAGCGCGTCCCGCCCAGCTGCACGGAGTCCATCCCCCTGCTGGGAGCGAGCGGCTTCAAGGCCGCATGGAACCAGCGGAACCGGATGGCGGAGGAGACCGGCGTCCACGTGGCCCGGATCGAACACCTGCTCAACCGCTACGGTGCCATGGCTCCGGAGGTGCTGGCGATCATCGCCGACAGCCCGGAACTGGCCGAGCCCCTGCCGGGCGCGGACGACTATCTGGCCGCCGAAGCCGTCTACGCGGCCACTCACGAGGGCGCCCGGCATGTCCAGGACGTCCTGACCCGCCGCACCCGGATTTCGATTGAGGCGTGGGACCGCGGTGTGTCCGCCGCCCCGGTAGTCGCTAAACTAATGGGAGACGTTCTCGGCTGGAGTGATGCGCAGCGCGAGGGCGAAATCAAGCACTATCTGGCCCGGGTTGATGCCGAGCGCCTGAGCCAGCAGCAGCCGGACGACGAATCCGCCGACGCCGCACGGCTGGGCGTGGAGGACATCGTGCCCCTGCGCTGAGACGCAGCACCGGCCGGCAGTGGAGATTACAACGCTAGTCATTGGACTGCCGGCCGGCGTGCACTGACGCCACTTCGAAGGGACATCTCTTGGCGGAACCACTGGACCGGTACGACGCCGAGCTCACCACGCCCGAGATGGTGATCCTCGAAATGGATGCCACGGACAAGCTCGACGCCACTTCCCAGCTCGCCGAACGCATGCATGCGGCCGGACGAATTTCCGATCTCGAGGGATTTCTCCAACAGGTCAATGCCAGGGAGCACCAGCTCGCCACCGGCCTGCCCGGCGGCGTGGGGCTGCCGCATGCCCGCAGCGAGCTGGTCTCCCAGACCTCCATCGCTGTCGGCATCACGAAGTACGGCAGGGCGCTGGACTTCGGGGCGGCGGACGGCCCGGCCACTGTGATTCTGCTCATCGCCACTCCGGCGAGTTCCTTTTCCGATCACCTCGAAGTGCTTGCGACGCTGGCACGCTCACTGTCGAAGGAGTCCTTCCGCGAGTCGCTGCGCCGCGCCTACGACGCCGAAGTGATCGCCGAACTCATCAATTCCAGCCTGGTGTTCTTCGACCACTGAGATTGGGGCAGGGCCTTTCGTGTCGACTCCGTCGCCACGCAGGGACCCGGCTGCCCCACTCTGGGCAGGGCCTTTCGTGTCGACTCCGTCGCCACGCAGGGACCCGGCTGCCCCACTCTGGGCAGGGCCTTTCGTGTCGACTCCGTCGCCACGCAGGGACCCGGCTGCCCCACTCTGGGCAGGCCTTTCGTGTCGACTCCGTCGCCACGCAGGGACCCGGCTGCCCCACTGGTCAGGGCCTTTCGTGTCGACTCCGTCGCCACGCAGGGACCCGGCTGCCCCACTCTGGGCAGGCCTTTCGTGTCGACTCCGTCGCCACGCAGGGACCCGGCTGCCCCACTCTGGGCAGGGCCTTTCGTGTCGACTCCGTCGCCACGCAGGGACCCGGCTGCCCCACTCTGGTCAGGCCCAACTGCTGCCCCGTTTCGCTGTTCTACACAGGGACGAAGTACGGTTAAGAGGTGCTGAAAACTGCCCTCAAACCCCGCTGGATCGCAGGACTCGTGTTCGCGATCGCCATTTCCGGGGTCTTTGTGCTGCTCAGCCAGTGGCAGTTTGGCCGTTCAACGCAGGCGGAAGCCCCAGTCTCCACCACAACAGAGGAGACGCGCCCGCTCACCTCGGTCCTGCAACCCGGGGGGTTCTTCCCCGGATCGGTGGCTGACCAGATGGTCTCCGCCACCGGCAGCTACGACCCCCAGAAGCAGGTCTTGGTCCCGGGACGGCTCAACGACGGGGCGAAGGGCTACTGGATCGTTTCCGCTTTCGCCGTCAAGGATGCCCCGGCCCTGTTGGGCCGCGGGGCCACGCCGCAGACCTGGATTCCGGTCGCGCGCGGCTGGGTCGCGGATCCCGCGGACGCCGTGGCGCCGCCGCCGGGCACCATCGAACTGACCGGACGGCTCCTTCCGTCCGAGTCCCCGCTGCCGCAAACCGATCCCGGGCCCGGCCGCGCCAGCGCCGTCTCAGTCGCCGAACTCATCAACGACTGGAACATCAGCAGCTACCCGGGCTTTGTCGCGGCGAGCACCGAACTGGCCGGCGGCACCGACGTCGGGGCCTCAGCCACCGGCGACGTCAAACCCCTCCGGATCGGCCCGCAGCCGCCCGTGCAGCAGGTCAACTGGCTAAACCTCTTCTATTCCGTGGAATGGGTGGTCTTCGCCGGCTTCGCGTTGTTCATCTGGTGGCGGCTCGTCAAGGACGACTACCGCCGGGACCTCGAAGACGAGCTCGACGAGGAACTCGCCGGGGACGAACCACCGGCCCAACACCCCACGGCC
>NZ_CAKKMF010000058.1 GCF_918697925.1 Arthrobacter sp. Bi26 | reverse complement strand
GGCGTGAACGCCGCCTACACCGGTCGCCCCCGTCGGTGTAGGGCCGATCGACCCGGAAGGCCCGTTGCCCCGGCTGTTAGCTTGGTAGTGCTGAGTCGCCCGCCACCGACGGGTTGCACCGGTCGCACCGGAAGGGATCCACCATGCTCTCAGACACCTCACTTCCTGTCATCCAGGCAACGCTTCCCGTAGTCGGCGAGCACATCGAGGAGATCGCCAAGCGCTTCTACAAACATATGTTCGAGGCACGGCCGGACCTCCTGGACGGCCTGTTCAACAGGGGAAACCAGGCGGACGGCCGCCAGCAGCAGGCACTCGCCGGATCCATCGCGGCATTCGCCACCATGCTCGTGGAGAAACCGGATCAGGTGCCGGACCATCTGCTCTCCCGGGTGGCCCACAAACACGTCTCGCTGGGCCTGAGCCCGGACCAGTACCAGGTTGTCCACGACCACCTCATGTGGGCGATCGTGGATGTCCTGGGGGATGCCGTCACCCCCGAGGTCGCCGCCGCCTGGGACGAGGTCTACTGGCTGCTGGCGAACCTGCTCATCAACAAGGAGCGCGGGCTGTACAACGCCGTGCACCTCTCCCCCGAAACCATCTGGCGGACATGGCGGGTGGTGCAGCGGATCCAGGAGACAGACGACGTCGTCTCGTTCGTCGTCGAACGTACCGACGAGCGCGACGTCAAGCCTTCCCTGCCGGGGCAGTACGTGACGATCAAGATGCAAATGCACGACGGCGTCCACCAGCCCAGGCAGTACAGCCTGACCAAGGCCGACGACGGCCAGCACCGGCAGTTCGCGGTGAAGCGGGTCCAAGGACTCGGGACCCCCGACGGCGAGATGTCCAATCTGCTGCACAATGAGGTCCGGGTGGGCGACGAGGTGGAGCTCTCGGCACCCTTCGGCGATGTGGTGCTGGAGTACACGGACCGGCCCCTGGTCCTGGCCAGCGCGGGGATCGGGATCACCCCGATGGCCGGAATGCTGTCGCACCTCGTCAAGTCCGGTTCCCAGCGGCAGGTGATAATGCTGCATGCCGACGACAGCGAGGCGTCCTTCCCACTTCGGGGGCAGGTCACGGAGGATCTGGCTGCCTTGCCGGACGGGACGTTGAGGACGTGGTTCCTGAATCCCACTGTCGGCGGAAGTGACTCCGGATCCGAGTTCTCCGGCTTCATGGACGTCGGAGCGGTGGAACTCCCCGACGACGCCGAGTACTACCTCTGCGGTCCCCTGCCGTTCCTGAAGTCGGTTCGCAGCGCCTTGATTGCTGGTGGTGTACCGGCCAAGGACATTCAATACGAGGTTTTCGGCCCGGATCTCTGGCTGGCTGATTTCCAGTAGCCGCGGCTCGCTGTTCGGCCCCGAACTCGCGGGGTCGCCCAAAAGCTGCGGGGTCGCCGTAACCGTACGGCGACCCCGCAGCTTTGCAGCGAGCCGGGCCTGGAGTCCGCCGCTAGCGGCCCGCCCGGCGCCGGCCGAACGCCACGAAGGCCGCGCCGAGCAGCAGGGCCCCGGCGCCGAGTCCTGCGGCGGGCAGGAGCCCGCCGGCACCCGTGCTGGCCAACTGGCCCGCATCGCCTGCCGCCGTGCCGTCTGGTGCCGCACCGTCCGGTGCTTCGCCGCCCACAATGACGGAAGTGTCCGACGGCGGGACGGGCGCCTGCGCCGGGTTGGCCGGCTCGGCGGGAGCTCCGGCCGGGTTGACCGGCTGCTGCGGGACTGTCGGTTGGCTGGGCGTTGCCGGCGGGCTGTTTGCCGGGGTCTCGTCCGGGGTACCCGCGGAAACAGGTGCGGCGTCGACGGTGAACGCCACGGCGGCCGGAAGCGAAGCGACACCGTCAATGGCCTGCGTAACCGTCAGCGTGTGCGCTCCAGTGGCCAGTCCGGCGGGGAACGGGACACTCCAGCGGGCGCCGCCGGCCAGGTCCTGCGGAATCCGCTGCTGCAGCGCGGCCCGCGCCCCCGCACCGCCGGAACCGCCGGCACCAGCATTGCCAGCACCGGCCAGGACTGATCCAATGGCCACCCCATCCACCGCCGCGGTCACGTCGGCACCGTCAATGGCGGTGCCCGAGATGCCGGCGGGCAGGGCATCCTGGCGCAGGCGTTTGCCGTCCCGGAGGTTCGACACCGCCGGAACCGGCGGAATGACAGAGTAGGCGCGGGTCACCGAGGGGCTGTCCGCCTGCCCGGGGGCCGTGAGCACCGCCGTGACCGAAATTTTTCCGAAGACCGGCTGATCGGCCACCTTGATGCTCCAGCGGCCGTCTGCGGCGACCAGTCCGGTCCCAGTAAAGTCGCCGGAGAGCCGCACCGTGCGGCCGGCTTCGCCGGTGCCCTCGATTGTTTCGATGGCGGTGAGCGCCGGGCCGTCCACCGGAGAGGTGATGGCCGGAGCCGCGAGGCGGGATACGTCGACGGACAGCGAGACTGCCCCGGAGCGGCTGAATTCGTTCACAGTTTCAGCCGAGAACTTGAACTGCCCGGCCGACGACGGCGCGGGGAACTGCCAGTTTCCCGACGCGTCGATGGGCACTTCCAACGGCTGACCGTCCTTCTGGCCTGGTTTCTGGACTGGTTTCTGGCCTGGTTTCTGGTCTAGGACGGTGACGCGGACCTTGGAATTCGGCGCCACCACGGAGGCCGGACCGGCGCCCACGTGCCCCGTAATCGGCTCACCGGCTGTGACGGTTCCGTTGGCGGCCGCCGCTAGCGTTGGCTTGGCCAGGAACAGCTGCAGCTGGACACCGCCGGGAACCCGGCCCGCTGCGTCCTCGAGCGTGGTCGCGATGGCCCGCGTCTGTACGCCGCCCTCGCTTTCCGCCCCGGTGTGCATGCCGACGGCGAAGTTCCCGCTGATCCACGGTCCGCCGGAGTCCCCGGGGCGGGACTTGACCGTGCTGGAGTCGAAGCCGTTCAGCGCCCGGAGATCGTTGTCAAAGTCCGGCGGCAAGGAGTTCGGTCCGGCGATGACCCAGGTGCCCACTGAGTCCACGGTCCCGCACGACCAGCCGAGGCTCCGGCCGGACCGGCACACGGGCTGACCCTGGAACGGCGCCACGGTTCCCACGATCTTCACGGACGACGGCCCCGGATCGGCGGGGTTGTCCCACCGCGTGACGGCCGGCTGGAGGTCCAAGCTGCTCCGGATACCCCGGAGGACGGCGATGTCCGTGCCGACGTTGGTGCCGTCCGCAGCCACTATGGAATTGTCCGGACCGCCGAACTGGCTGAACCCGAAGGTCCCCAGGGTCCCGGCGGCCGCGCCCGAACCGGCCCCGCCGGCCGCCGGCGCCCCCGCGGGATCTTCAACCTGGGCCTGCTTCGCGGCACCGTCAGCGGCGCAGTGCCCGGCGGTCAGGACCAAGGGCTCGCCCGCGGGGCTGAAGGCCCCGAATCCGGCCGAACACAGGGTGCGGCCGTCAATGATGTACCCCTGGCCGCCAAAGAAGTCCTCTTCCGTGGCGATCCGCGATCCTTGTTCCAGTGCCACGTTGGCGTAGCGGGCCACGAAATCCGCCGCGGACATCTTCGGCTTCGTGCCCGGCGCTGTCGCTGGCTGCGCATCCCCGCCGGAGGCGGGAGCGGCGCCGGAGGCGGGAGCGGCGCCGGAGGCGGGAATGGACTGCGCCGTGTTGGTGCCGCCGGTGCGGATGACGAAGTGGCCGTTGGTGTAGGTGACGGCCTGCAGCCCTGCGGCCCCGACCTCGCTGACGTAGGCCTCGAACAGTTGCTGGGTGCTGGAGGCAAGGAGCTCCGCGGCCGAGGGGACAACGGCGGCGGCAGGGGCGGCAAGCACGAACGTGGCCGTGCCGGACTGGTTCAGCTCGGCCACGCGGGCCCGGAGCTCGGGGCCGCTGCCTTCAACCGCGATCTTGCCGCCGGCGAGGCTGATCCCCACATAGCCGGGGAGGGCCCGCAGGGAGGGAGCGGCGTCGGCGGCCCGCCGGGCCAGCGCACCGGCGGCATCAAACTCCGCAAGGGTCATGCCAAGGTCCCGCTGCACGGCTTCGGCGAGGCCGGCGTCGCTGATGCGCGTCGCGGCGGCGGCCGTGGCTGTCGCGCCAGCCGCCGCCGTCGTATCAACCGGCGCTGCCGGGCCGGCGGTTGCCGACGGCGGGGCTGTCGGTGCGTCCGACGGCGAGACTGTCGGCGACGCTGTCGGTGCGGGTTCCGTCCCTCCTGTTACGGCGAGGGCAGGAACGGCGTAGAACGATCCCGCAAGCGCGATGGCGGCAGCCGCCACCGCCCGCACTGTCAGCTGGTACGTCGGAGTCTTCACCCGGTTACTCTAGCGCCCCAATTTGGCCAGAATGGCAGTCAGCTCCCGGTCCGTTATGCCATTGTGGCGTAAGAAATCACCGGTCTTCACGTGGCGCACGAACCGCAAGAGGCTTTCCGACCGCGTTTGGAGCAGCGGAGCCAGAACTTCCTCGGGCAGATACCGTTCGTGGGGATGCGGGACAGCCGCCTGCCTGAGGTGCTCATTGATGCCCCGCATGGAGCGCTGGTAGCCGCGCACAATGGCCTCGTCGCTGTCGCCGGCGAGGTCCTGGAGCATGGCGGCGATCATGCCGCTCCGGTCCCGCCCGGCAGAGCAGTGGATGACCACGCCGCCCTCCGCGGCCGCCACTGCCTTAAAGACGCCGGCCAGCAGGTGCGGGAACAGCCTGGCGTTGTCGCCATAACAGACAGGGTCGTTCAGGTAGGGCACACAGAGCTCGCGGAACTCGCTGTTGCCCGGGTCTTCGGTGGGGGCCAGCACGACGTCGAAACCGGCCAAGGCTGCCCCCGTCACCGGCGGGTCGGTCTCCCGGCGCCGGATTTCCGCTTCGTTGCGGAGATCGACGACTGTCCGGATGCCGCCGTCGTACACCTGCCGCCAGCCGGCCTCGGTCAGCCACTCGCGGCGTCCCATCCGGAACACGCTGCCGGCGACGTGCCAGGCGTTAACCGCTCCGTCCCACGCCATCGCTCCGGGCACGGCCGTCCCCCTGGCATGGCCTCCGGGCGCGGCAGGAATCGTCATCCAGAAAGCTAAACACACGCACCGGTGCCGATCCACGGGAGGATTCACAAAAGTTATACACAACGGGACGATTGCCATGGTGCGGGTCGACGCTTCCGCATAGGGTGGCGGTGTGCCCGGTGGCCGCCGGGCACACTTCAGCTCGCCTGCAGCCGGGACTGAGACCTCTTCGCGGCACGCTTTCACGGCACGGGCGCTGAAACCAGCGTGCAACCGAGGAGAACACCATGGGAACTCTGAAACTTCGACGCCGGCGAACGGCTCTTGCGGCCGGTCTCGCCACCCTGGCAGTGGCGGCCAGTTTGGCGGCGGTGCCGGCGCAGGCCGTGGACAAGGCCAACTACATCGCGCTGGGAGACTCCTACGCCGCCGGGCTGGGGGCGGGGCCGTACCTGGATGACTGCTACCGCAGCGAGAACACCTATTCCGAACTCGCTGCCCACAAGAAATCCATCAAACTGGTCGCGAACGCGGCCTGCAGCGGCAAGACGACCCAAGACGTCGTGAACACCCAGCTGAGGCAGCTGAACAAGGGCACGGAACTCGTCACCATCACGGCCGGCGGCAACAACCTCCGGTTTGCGGAAATCCTCGCCTCCTGCGGCGCCGCCATGGTTAATCCCGCCGCGGGTCCGCTTTGCGACGCTGCCAGCGCCTACGCTGAGGGCCAGATCTCCAGCCATAAACTGGCCGGTGACGTGACCGCGATGATCCAGCGCGTGAAGGCTGCCGCGCCCAACGCCAAGGTTGTGGTGACGGGCTACCCGTACCTCTACGATCCGGTCGCCCCCGGTCAGGCTGATCCGATGTCCCTGTTCATCTACAAGGCCACACTCCTGGCTGACGGCTTGAACGGCTCCATCGCCGCCGCCGCCCGGGCCACCGGAGCGGAGTACGTCGATGTCCGGGCCGCTTTCGCCGGTCACGGCGTGAACTCAGCAGCCCCGTGGATCAATCTCGACCGTTCGGCCCTGGCCAGTCCCGAAAACTTCCACCCGAATGCCCGGGGCTACGAGGCGTACTTCGCTTCGCTTAATGGGGCCAAGGCCTACTCGGCACCCTGACGCCGCTTGGCCAGCCTGGACTCAAGGGCGTTCCGGACCATCGGCCACTCGTGTTCCAGGATGGAAAACACAACTGTGTCCCGCAGCGCCCCGTCAGTGCTGCGCGTGTGGCTGCGGAGCACACCGTCCTGCTTGGCGCCCAGCCGCGCGATCGCCTCACGGGACTGGTGGTTGAGCCAGTGCGTCCGGAACTCGACGGCGGGGCAGCCCAGCGTCTCGAAGGCGTGCCGCAGCAGCAGCAACTTGGAGTCCGGGTTGGTGCCGCTGCCATGTGCTGACGCCGCGTTCCAGGTGGAGCCGATCTCCACCCGGGGCGTTGCGGCGTCGATGTTCATGTAGGTAGTCATGCCGATCACCCTGCCCGGTGTGCCCGTGGCGGGGTCGAGCAGCCGCGTGGTGAAGGGCAGCATGTCGCCGCTGTCCTGCAGGGCCAGGCGCCGCTCAATCTCGGCGGCCATGTGTTGCGGCGCGGGCACACTGGTGTACCAGAGGTGCCACAGCTCGCCGTCGTGGGCCGCCTCGACGAGGCCGTCGTGGTGGTCCGGGCTCAGCGGTTCAAGGACGACATATTTGCCGGTCAGGGTGATGGGGGCGATCGCGGGGCGGTCCAGGGAAGTCACCGCACCATCCTAGGGGCACGGTCACGCGCCGGTCACTTGGTCCAGTCGAAGAAGCCCTTGCCGGACTTGCGGCCCAGTTCCCCGCGGGCGACCTTGTCCCGCAGGATCTGCGGCGGAGCGAAACGATCCCCCAGCGTGGACTGCAGGTACTCCGCGATGCCGAGGCGCACATCCAGGCCCACAATGTCGGTGGTCCGCAGCGGGCCCGTGGGGTGCTTGTAGCCGAGGACCATGGCGTTGTCGATGTCTTCGGCGGTGGCCACGCCCTCTTCCACCATCCGCATCGCTTCGAGGGCGATCGCGACGCCAAGCCGGGAGGAGGCGAATCCAGGCGCGTCGTTGACCACGACGGCGGTCTTGCCGAGCGCCTCGACCCAGCCGCGGGCGGCCTGCGCCAGGGCGTCGGAAGTCTGCTCGCCGAGGACCACCTCGATCAGCGTCGACGCCGGCACCGGGTTGAAGAAGTGCAGGCCCAGGAAGTTCTGCGGCCGCTTCAGCTCACGGGCCAGCCCGTTGACGGACAGCGACGACGTGTTTGACGCGAGGTAGGCGCCGTCGGCGAGCCGTTCCTCGATGCCGCGCAGCGCGGTGACCTTCAGGTCCCAGTCCTCCGGAACAGCCTCGACCACCAGCTGCCGGTCGGCGAAGTCGTCGTAGTCCACCGTGACCGCGAGCCGGGAAGCCATCTCGTCCAGGTTGCCATCCACGGCGCCGCGCTCGAGGCTCTTGGCAGCGGCGGACTCGACCCGCTCCCGGGCGGCCTCGGCCGAAGCCTCGTCGCGCTCGACGACCACCACATTGGCTCCCTTGATCAGGAAGGCGTGGGCGATGCCTGCGCCCATGCGGCCGCCGCCGAGAACCCCGACGGAGTGGGGAAACTTGCTGCCGGGAAGGTTACTGTCGGGGAGTACGGAGTTGCCCATGTCTATTTCTGCTTCCCGGATTCTTTGGCTGACTGCTTCTCTGTTTTCTTGACTGATTTTTTATCCAAAAAAGTCTGCATACGGTCGAACTTGGCCTGGGATTCGAAGAGGATCCCCTGCGCCAGCTGGTCAATGAGGGGATGCGCCTCGGCCGGGGCGTGGAACACGGATTTGGTGATCCGGACGGCGAGCGGGTCCTGCGAGGCGATCCGGTCGGCGAGCCCGTGGGCCGCGGCCATCAGAGCGGACGGTTCGTGGATTTCGGTGATGAGGTTGACCGCGAGGGCACGGTCTGCCCGCAGCACGGCACCGGCCAGCAGCATTTCCTTGGCGACGGGCTCCCCCACGAGTTCCTTGAGGCGCCAGCTGGCGCCGGCGGCGGCCAGGATGCCGAGTCCGGTTTCGGGATTGCCGATCCGGACGGACGGGGTGCCGATCCGGAAGTCGGCGGCGTAGGCCAGTTCGGCGCCGCCGCCGAGGCAGAAGCCGTCGAGGGCTGCGATGACGGGCATCGGCAGCTTGGCGATCCGGACGAAAATGGTGGAGTTGATGCCCTGCAGGGCATCGTCGCGGCGCCGTTCGCGCAACTGCCCGATGTCGGCGCCAGAGGCGAAAACCCCGGCGGCGCCGGCGATGATAAGGATTTTCGGGTGCTGCTCGAGATGGGCGCAGACGGCGTGGAGTTCGTCGACCATCTGCTGGTCGATCGCGTTGCGGACCTCGGGGCGGTTGAGCACCACCACCACGCGGTCCTCGCGCTCTTCGACCAGGAGCGTGCCGAAGCCAGCCGCGTCGAGGGCCAGTGCCGGGGCCGCCACTACACGCGCTCCAGCAGCATGGCCGTGCCCTGGCCGACACCGATGCACATGGTGGCGAGGCCGATCTTCGCGTTTTCGCGTTCCATCCGCCCCAGCAGCGTGATCGCGATCCGGGAACCGGACGAACCGAGCGGGTGGCCCAGGGAGATCGCGCCGCCGTCGCGGTTCACAATCTCCGGGTCAAGGCCGAGCCGGCGCATGCTGGCCAGGGACTGGGTCGCGAACGCCTCGTTCAGTTCGACGGCGCCGAGGTCCCCGACGCTGAGGCCGGAACGGGCGAGTACCTTCTCGGTGGCCGGGACCGGTCCGATGCCCATGATTTCGGGCTCGCAGCCGGCGGAGGCGCCGTCGATAATGCGTGCCCGGGGCGTGAGGCCAAGCTTCTGGATCGCGGCTTCGGAGGCCACGATGATGGCGGAGGCGCCGTCGTTGAGGGTGGAGGAGTTGCCTGCCGTGACGATCGAGCCGCCCTTGACTACCGGCCGGAGCCCGGCGAGGACGTCCATGGTGGTGCCGGCGCGGGGGCCCTCATCGGTGTCCACCACGGTCTCGCCCTTGCGGGTCTTGACGGTCACAGGGACGATTTCCTCGGCGAAGCGGCCGGCGGCGATGGCGGCCAGGGCGCGTTCGTGGGAGCGGACGGCGAAGGCGTCGGCGTCCTCCCGCGAGATGCCGTCAACCCGGCCCACCTCTTCCGCCGTCTCGGGCATGGAGTAGGTCATCTTGCCGTCCCGGGAGAGCTCTCCCTTGGTGAACTGCGGGTTGACGAAACGCCAGCCGATGGAGGTATCGAATATTTCGCCCGGTTTGGCGAAGGCGGTCCGGGGCTTTTCCTGGACCCAGGGGGCCCGGCTCATGGATTCGACTCCGCCGGCAATCACGATGTCCGCGGCGCCGGATTTGATCATGTGGCTGGCCATGATGATGGCGCTGAGCCCGGAGGCGCAGAGCCGGTTCACGGTGATGCCGGAGATGTGGAGGGGCAGCCCGGCAAGTAGGGTGGCCATGCGGGCCACGTTGCGGTTCTCTTCGCCGGCGCCGTTGGCATTGCCGAGGATTACTTCCTCGATGCTGTCCGGATCGACGCCGGCCCGGGCCACAGCCTCACGAACCACCAGTGCGGCCAGGTCATCGGGGCGGACTGCGGAGAGGGCGCCGCCGTAGCGGCCCACCGGGGTGCGGGCGCCGCCAACAAGAAAAGCCTCGACCATGAGAACATCCTTCACCAAGAAAGCGGGGCCGGCAGCAGAGTAATTTACCGACCGTTCGTTCTATAAAGATTACACGGCGGGGCAAGGGGGTCAACCGGATGCCGGCGGATTACGCGACGACGACGCCCAGATGGGCCGCGAGCAATGGGGCAAGCAGGGTGAGCTGGTAGTCGTCGACCACGAGGCCAGCCAGGCTGCCCAGGCCGCTGATCGTGCGGAAATCGGTGCCCCTGAGGTCGAAGTCCTTGAGCCGGGCCCCGGTGAAATCGAGGGTGCCGATCGTGCAGTTCTTCAAGGCGACCCGCGTGGCGGTGCAGGAGCCCAGATCCAGCTCGTTGATGATGCAGTCACTGATCTGCACGTCCGTGAGCTTGGACCCGCGCAGGTTCACATAGTCGAGTTTGCCGCCGTCGATCCGCACCGATTGCCAGCCACATTCATAGAGCTCGGCCGATCCCCAGCGGGGGTTGCTGATCTCCACATCCCGCAGACTGGTCCGGGCCGCCGTCAGCACCGGGGCGTAGACCTCGGTCAGGATGCAGTCACGGAAGGTGGCACCGCGCAGCTGCGTCTCATTGAAGGAGACCCCGGCGAATTCGCACTCGGCGAAGTCCGTGGCGCCAAGGTCCAGGCCGTCTGCCGACGCGCGGCTGTACCGGACGCCGTCGTACCGAACACCGCGCCGGAATTCCGGGGCAGGATCGTCCCGCAGCTCCCCCGGCCGGACCGGCTCGAGGCGGGGTGCGGTGACCTTGGGAGCCTTGTCCGCCGCAGCGCGCCGCACCATCACAGGGACTCGGCTTTGGCGGCGATGTCCGCCAGGTCTTTGGCCAGCGCCTTGCGGGTGATGCGCATCCCGAGCGGGCCGAACACGGTGAGCATAATCTTGCTGAACCGGGTTGGTTTGATGACTTCGGCGCCGAAGGTCAGCGTGAGGTCCGTTCCGCCGTCGCGCTCCGCCAGTGCGAACCTGGAGGTGTAGTCGGCGCCGCCCTGGAGGGCTTTCACCGTGGTGCTGCCGCCCCGGCCGGTCGACGGCGCCTCGGACTGGGAAACCCACATCTCCACCGTTTCCGAGCGCCCCATCATGGTGCGGGTTTCCTTCCAGCGTGTGCCCACGGCATAAGGTCCGTCAGTGAGCATCTGGATCGAATCGACGCCGGACAGGGTCGCGGCAGATCCTGGAATGTCCGACACCACCGCCCACACCGAGTCCGCCGGAGCATTGATGTGCTGCGTGAGAGAGGTCTTGTGGTCCATGACCTCGAGCCTAGCCCGCGGGCCGGGGGAATTTCACCCTTGCGCCAACCGCCCAGGCCGCGGCCGGCGTCGACGCACCGCAGGATCATCCCGGGAGACCCTTGAATTAGTAAGCATGCTTTGTGTTATGGTGATTGGACAGTGAATTTCAACCGGAAACGAAAGGTGGCCAACACCATGGGCGTCGGAGACAAGATTCAGAACGAAGCAGAGCACCTCGGCGGCAAGGCCAAGGAAGCTGCTGGCAATGCCACTGACAACGACCAGCTTCGAGCCGAGGGCCAGCGGGACCAGGTTGTAGCCGATGCGAAGAAGGTCGGCGAAAACGTCAAGGACACCTTCAAGAAGGACTAGTCCTTAAAAAGTTTGCGGCGCCGGATTTTCCTTTGGGGGATGTCCGGCGCTGCTTTTTTGTGCCCGTTTGCGAGAATGGCCCCACACAGCCGATAAAGGGGACACCATGGCACGCACCCAAGCAGACCACGGCCAGAGCGTCAGCCGGAATCTCAGCAACGTCGACTTGAGCCGGGCCAGCGCTGCCGCCGGCGGTTCGCCGGTGCTGCGCGGCTACCTGGCGACGCCGGAGGGCGACGGGCCTTTTCCTGCCGTCCTGATGGTCCACGAAGCGTTGGGCCTGGACGACATTACCGTCCGCCACGCCAACCGCATGGCGGCCGCCGGTTACCTGACGCTGGCGGTTGACCTCTTCAGCGACGGCGGCGCCCGCCGCTGTCTCGTGGCCACCATGCGTGCGTTGGCTGCGGGCGAGGGCCGGGCCTTCACCGATCTGGCCACCGCCCGGGACTGGCTCCGGGAATCCGGCCGGACCACGGGCAAGATCGGCGTGATCGGGTTCTGCATGGGCGGCGGCTTTGCCCTGCTCCTGGCCAATGACGGCTTCGACGCCGCAGCCGTCAACTACGGCCGGCTCCCCAAGAACCCGGAGGAGGCCCTCGCCGGGGCCTGCCCGATCGTGGCCAACTTCGGCGGCAAGGACCGCACCCTGCGTGGTGGGGCCGCGAAACTCGAGTCCGTGCTCGACCGCCTGGGTGTGGCCCACGACGTCAAGGAATTCCCGCACGCCGGGCACGCCTTCCTCAACGATGTGGAGACCGGGCCGAGGCCGCTGCGACCACTGTTCCGGGTCATGGGCATCGGCCCCGACCCGGAATCGGCCCCCGAAGCCTGGCAGCGGATCGAGGACCACTTCGCCCAGCACCTGAGGCCCTGAGCCGTGCGAACACGCCGACTCAGGGACAATTGAGCCCCAGGATTGCCGCCACGTCGCGGGACCCAGTCCCGGGCTGAGCGCTCCAGCAATTCGCTACGGATCCGGGCCGGCGACGAGCAAACGGCCCGGCGCTGCTGGTATACCCGTAGCGCCGGGCCATTGTCGTGTCACGGAACGTTTTCCGTAGCGGAACCGGGCCGGTGTGTGGCGGGATGTCCGCGTTCGTCCCTGCTTCCGCGTGACGACGCTCCATCCCAGTTGCTCGGTGCCGGACCCCGCATCACCTCTACGCACCACCGGGATTTCGCGGGTACGCAGAGGTGCGGTCAGCAGCAACTGGGCGGGAGCGTCACTGCGCCATCGGAAGGGTGCCCGTGGGCCGGCGCTTAGCCCGCGTGGTTCTGGAATTCACGGGCGCGGTTGCCTGCCCGCAGGAGGGGCGCGAAGAACGCGGCGAGCTCCGCCGTCGCTGTCAACGGCAGGACGTTCGCCACATACTGGTCAGGCCGCACCACCACCACCGCGCCGCCGCGGTCGATGCCGCGCAGCTCGAAGATGTCCGCCGTCGGATCCGTGGCGTAGACCTTCTCGAGGTAGGTGAGCTGGAACGGGCCCACCTGCGGCTTGAACGCCGCCGGCACGGCGCCGATGTCGAGGTTCGTGTGGTCCTGCTGGTAGATCACGTTCACGTCGAACCAAGCATCACGGTCGGCCCCCTCGGGGGTGGCGGCGAGGGGCGAGTCCGGCGAGTTCGCGATCCAGTCGGCGAACTCGGCGACGGGCGACGCCGCGCCCTGCTCGCCCGCGCCCTGCTGGCCCGTTTGCGGCGCTGCCGCGTCCGCGAAGACGTAGATGCGCCACCGACCGTCCGCCTTCGCCTGGTGGCCGAGGTGCACCGGGTTTGTGTCGCAGACCCGCACGACGGGCGCGGACTTGAAACGCTTGCCGATGGTGAACCCGGCGGCCAGGTCCTGGTGCGCCGGCCCGCCGATGAGCATGGAGGGTGCGTACTGGGTCATGAAGCCTGCCGGGAATTCGGCGGTGCTGACATAAAAGTCCTCGAGCTCGGAGGGGCTTTCGAACTCCTCGGGCTTCTTCGCCATCAGCGTCGACCACTCCTTGTCGAAGTCGATGAGGTTCTTCGCGATGACCTGGCGCTCGGCCGAGTACGTGGACAGCAGGGTCTCCGGGCTGCGGCCCTCGAGCACGTGTCCGAGCTTCCAGCCCAGGTTAAAACCGTCCTGCATGGAGACGTTCATGCCCTGGCCGGCCTTGGCGCTGTGCGTGTGGCACGCGTCGCCGGTGATGAACACCCGCGGCGTGCGGGTGCCCCGCTGCTCCGGCAGGACGTCGTCGAACCGGTCGGTGAGGCGGTGTCCCACCTCGTACACGCTGTGCCAGGCGACGTTGCGCACGTCGAGTGTGTACGGGTGGAGAATTTCGTTCGCCTTGGCGATGATCTGCTCGATGGTGGTGTTGCGGACCGCGCCTTTGTCGTTGGGGTCCACCTCGCCGAGGTCGACGTACATGCGGAAGAGGTGGCCGCCTTCACGGGGGATATGCAGGATGCTGCCGCCCCGGCCGGACTGGATGGCACACTTCAGCCGGATGTCGGGGAAGTCCGTGTTCGCGAGGACGTCCATGACACCCCAGGCATGGTTGGCCTGGTCGCCGGCGAGCGTGCAGCCGATCGATTCCCGCACCTTGCTCCGCGCGCCGTCCGCACCGACGACGTACTTGGCGCGGACAGTGCGTTCCTGGCCCTCGTAGGGGCCGGCCGTGTGCAGGAGGGTCACGGTGACGGGGTACTCGCCTTCACCGGTGACCTCCAGGCCGCGGAACTCCAGCCCGTAGTCCGGCGACATGCGGGTGGGCGAGTTCGCCATGAACTCGCCGAAGTAGTCCAGCACGCGGGCCTGGTTGACGATCAGGTGCGGGAACTCACTGATGCCGGCAGGGTCGTCCACGGCGCGGGCGCTGCGGTGAATGCGGGACGGGTCCGCGGGGTCCGGCTTCCAGAAGGCCATTTCGGTGATGCGGTAGGCCTCGGCGATGATCCGCTCGGCGAAACCGAAGGCCTGGAAGGTCTCGACACTCCGGGCCTGGATGCCGTCGGCCTGGCCGATGGCGAGCCTGCCGGCGCGGCGCTCCACGATCCGGGTCGTGACGCCCGGGAACTGGGAGAGTTGCGCGGCGGTGAGCATGCCCGCAGGCCCGGTGCCCACAATGAGCACGTCGACCTCGTCCGGAAGCTGCGTGGGACGGTCGATGCCGACGCCGGCGGCCGGCTGGACTCGCGGGTCACCGGATACGTAACCGTGGTGGTGGAAATGCACGGGCTTTCCTCACTTCGTTGTGTGGCGGTCTGTCGCCGTCGTGGTGTTCGATATTAGAACTTGACGTTCGATAATAGAATTTTGATTCCCAATCCAAAACTGTACGGCAGATATGACGCGGGTTACAAGCACTTTGGAAATTGCCGAAAAGGGGCTTGACGTTCCACGGATCCCGGACCATAGTTTTCGTATACGATTTCGTACTCGATGAGGAGTAACTCTTGGAACAGGTCACCGACCACATCCTGGCCGCGGCCCGCAAGGTCATCGCGGTGCACATCAACTACCCCAGCCGGGCAGCCCAGCGCGGCCGCACACCCGAGCAGCCTTCCTACTTCCTGAAGCCGTCGTCGTCCCTGGCAATCGGTTCGGCAGCAGCCCCCTCAAGCGTGGAGCGCCCGGCCGGCTGCGAACTCCTCGGCTACGAGGGCGAGATCGCCCTGATCATCGGCAAGCCCGCCCGTCGCGTGGGCATCGAGGACGCGTGGAGCCATGTCGAGTGGGTCACCGCCAGCAACGACCTCGGCGTGTACGACCTCCGCTACGCGGACAAGGGCTCCAACCTCCGCTCCAAAGGCGGCGACGGCTTCACGCCGGTGGGACCGGGCCTGATCGCGGCCGACGCCGTCGATCCCGCCAAACTGCGGATCCGCACCTGGCACAACGGCGAACTGGTCCAGGACGACACCACCGGGGACCTGCTCTTCCCGTTCGCCCGGCTCGTGGCCGATCTGTCCCAGCTGCTCACCCTCGAAGAGGGCGACATCATCCTCACCGGCACCCCCGCCGGGGCTTCGGTGGCCAAGCCGGGCGACGTCGTCGAGGTGGAAGTCAGCGCCGGCGAACCCACCGCTCTCTCTACCGGCCGGCTGGTCACCCGGGTGGCGGAAGGCACGACGCCGTTCGCGGACTTCGGCGCCCGGCCCAAGACCGACGATCTGCAGCGCGAGGAAGCCTACGGTTCCCGTGAAGCCGCCGGCCTCGCCGCCGTCGGACCTATCCTGTCCCCGGAACTGAAGGCGAAGCTGGAAAGCGTCTGCACCGCCACCCTCTCCTCCCAGCTGCGCAAGCGAGGCCTGAACAACGTCAGCATCGACGGCCTGACCTCCACCCGGCCGGAGCAGCGGATCGTGGGCCTGGCCCGGACCCTGCGCTACGTCCCCAACCGCGAGGACCTCTTCAAGGCCCACGGCGGCGGCTTCAACGCCCAGAAGAAGGCCATCGACTCCGTCAACGAGGGCGAGATCCTCGTGATGGAAGCCCGCGGCGAAAAGGGCACCGGCACCATCGGCGACATCCTGGCCCTCCGCGCCCAGGTCCGCGGCGCCGCCGCCATCATCACCGACGGCGGCGTCCGCGACTTCTCCGCCGTGGCCGCCATGGACATGCCCACCTACTATGCCAACCCGCACCCCGCAGTCCTGGGCCGCCGGCACATCCCGTGGGACACGGACATCACCATCGCCTGCGGCGGCACCACCGTGCAGCCCGGGGACATCATCGTGGCCGACGCGGACGGCATCCTGGTGATCCCGCCGGCCCTCGCCGAAGAGCTCGCGGACGACTCCATCGCCCAGGAACGCGAGGAGACCTTCATCGCCGAAATGGTGCAGCAGGGCCACAGCGTGGACGGGCTCTACCCGCTCAACGCCGCATGGCGGACCCGCTACCAGGAATGGGAAGCCGGCAAAGCCCATGACTGACACAGCCGCCACGGCCACTGCAACAGTGAGCAAATCCGAGCAGGCCTATACGGCCATCAAGTCGCGGATCGTGGACGGGACCTACTCCCCCGGCTACCGGCTGGTGCTGGCAAAGATCGCCGAGGACCTGGGTGTCAGCGTGGTCCCGGTCCGCGAAGCCATCCGCCGGCTCGAGGCCGAGGGCCTGGTCAAGTTCGAGCGGAACGTCGGCGCCACGGTGGCCGGCATCGACCCCACCGAGTACCTCTACACAATGCAGACGCTCAGCATCGTCGAGGGCGCCGCCACAGCACTCTCGGCTCCGCTGATCGGGGAGGCGGACGTGGCCCGCGCCCGGGCCGTCAACGCTGAGATGCGCGAATGCCTGCAGCACTTCGACCCCGTCCGGTTCACCAGGCTGAACCAGGACTTCCACAGCGTCCTGTTCGAGCACTGCCCCAACCCGCACATCCTGGATCTCGTGCACCGGGGCTGGAACCGGCTGGCGTCCCTGCGCTCATCCACGTTCCGCTTCGTCCCCGGCCGCGCCCACGAATCCGTGGACGAGCACGAGGCCCTGCTGCAGCTCATCGAGTCCGGCGCCAGCCCGGATGACATCGAAAAGGCCGCCCGCCGCCACCGCAGCGCCACCCTGGACGCGTACCTCGCCCAGGCGGCGGCAATCGAGCTCCCGACCCCGCAGACCACACAGCAGTAAGGAAAAACAATGACGTTCACTGCCGAATCCACCCAGACCCACTACGTTCCGAAGGACCTTCCCACCCACATCCAGCACTACATCAACGGCGAATTCGTTGATTCGGTGGGCGGGGCGACCTTCGACGTCCTGGACCCGGTGTCCAACCAGAACTACGCCACCGCCGCCGCCGGCCAGAAGGAAGACATCGACCTCGCCGTCGCCGCCGCCCGCGACGCGTTCACCAACGGACCGTGGCCGAAGATGAAGCCCCGCGAACGGGCCCGGATCCTGAACAGGATCGCCGACGCCGTCGAGGCCCAGGAGGCGCGCCTCGCCGAGCTCGAAACTTTCGACACCGGCCTGCCTATCACACAGGCCAAGGGCCAGGCGCTGCGCGCGGCCGAGAACTTCCGCTTCTTCGCGGACCTGATCGTGGCCCAGTTCGACGACGCCATGAAGGTCCCCGGCGCCCAGATCAACTACGTCAACCGCAAGCCGATCGGCGTCGCGGGCCTCATCACCCCGTGGAACACCCCGTTCATGCTCGAGTCCTGGAAGCTCGCCCCGGCCCTGGCCACCGGCAACACCGTGGTCCTCAAGCCGGCCGAATTCACTCCCCTGTCCGCCTCGCTGTGGGCGACGATCTTCAAGGACGCCGGCCTTCCCGACGGCGTGTTCAACCTCGTCAACGGCCTCGGCGAGGAGGCAGGCGACGCCCTGGTGAAGCACCCGGATGTCCCGCTGATCTCCTTCACCGGTGAAACCACCACGGGCCAGACGATCTTCCGCAACGCCGCGGCCAACCTCAAGGGCCTGTCCATGGAGCTCGGCGGCAAGTCCCCGTGCATCGTGTTCGCCGACGCCGACCTCGACGCCGCGATCGACTCCGCCCTGTTCGGCGTCTTCTCCCTCAACGGCGAGCGCTGCACCGCCGGCTCCCGGATCCTGGTGGAACGCGCGGTGTACGAGGAATTCTGCGACAAGTACGCCGCCCGGGCCAAGAACATCGTGGTGGGCGACCCGCACGACCCCAAGACCGAGGTCGGTGCCCTGGTCCACCCGGAGCACTACGCCAAGGTGGCCTCCTACGTGGAGATCGGCAAGTCCGAGGGCCGGCTGCTGGCCGGCGGCGGCCGCCCGGACCACCTTCCGGAGGGCAACTACATCGCCCCCACCGTGTTCGCCGACGTCGCCCCGGACGCGCGGATCTTCCAGGAGGAGATCTTCGGCCCCGTCGTTGCCATCACCCCGTTCGATACCGACGACGAAGCCCTCGCCCTGGCGAACAACACCAGGTACGGGCTGGCGGCCTACATCTGGACCCAGAACCTGACCCGGGCGCACAACTTCTCGCAGAACGTCGAGGCCGGCATGGTCTGGCTCAACAGCCACAACGTCCGCGACCTCCGCACCCCGTTCGGCGGGGTCAAGGCCTCGGGCCTGGGCCACGAGGGCGGCTACCGGTCCATCGACTTCTACACCGACCAGCAGGCCGTCCACATCACCCTCGGCACCGTCCACACCCCCAAATTCGGCGCCTGACAGCGCACACCACCCCCACTTTCAAAGAAGAGAGAACACCATGACCAACTTCGTCCCCACCCCCACCGTCCCGGCCCCGGACATCGTCCGCTGCGCTTACCTGGAACTCGTGGTCACGGACCTCGCCAAGTCCCGCGAGTTCTACGTGGACCTGCTGGGCCTGCACGTCACCGAGGAAGACGAGAACACCATCTACCTGCGGTCCCTGGAAGAGTTCATCCACCACAACCTGGTGCTGCGCAAGGGCCCCGTGGCCGCTGCGGCCGCCTTCGCCTACCGGGTGAAGTCCCCCGCCGAGGTGGACGCCGCCGAGGCCTACTACAAGGAACTGGGCTGCCGCACCGAGCGCCGCAAGGAAGGCTTCACCAAGGGCATCGGCGACGCCGTCCGCGTCGAGGATCCGCTCGGTTTCCCCTACGAATTCTTTTACGAGACCGAACACGTCGAGCGCCTCACCCAGCGCTACGACCTCTACTCGGCCGGCGAGCTGGTCCGGCTGGACCACTTCAACCAGGTCACCCCGGACGTCCCGCGCGGCCGCAAATACCTCGAGGACCTGGGCTTCCGCGTGTCCGAGGACATCAAGGACTCCGACGGCGTCACCTACGCCGCCTGGATGCACCGCAAGCAGACCGTGCACGACACCGCACTGACCGGCGGCAACGGCCCGCGGCTGCACCACATTGCCTTCGCCACGCATGAGAAGCACAACATCATCCAGATCTGCGACAAGATGGGTGCCCTGCGCATTTCCGACCGGATCGAACGCGGCCCCGGCCGGCACGGTGTCTCCAATGCGTTCTACCTCTACATCCTGGACCCGGACGGCCACCGCATCGAGATCTACACGCAGGACTATTACACCGGCGACCCGGACAACCCCATCATCACCTGGGACGTCCACGACAACCAGCGCCGCGACTGGTGGGGCAATCCCGTGGTCCCGTCCTGGTACACCGAGGCGTCCCTGGTCCTGGACCTCGACGGCAACCCGCAGCCCGTCATTGTCCGTGAGGAAAAAAGCGAGATGGCCGTGACCGTGGGCGCGGACGGCTTCTCCTACACCCGCAAGGAAGAGGACGGCCCCGCCGGAGAAAAGACGGGCTTCAAGCTCGGAGCGCAGGTTTAGCGTGCTGGATCCCGCGACCATCCAGGCGATCGCAGACGAACTGGTGGAAGCCGGTCGGAACCGCAAACCGGTCCCCCGTCTGACGGCCCGCTACCCGGACATGACGGTGGAGGACTCCTACGCCGTCCAGCAGCTGTGGCGGCGCCGAAACGAGGACGCCGGACGGGCCCTGGTGGGCCGCAAGATCGGCCTCACGTCCAAGGCGATGCAGGCGGCCACCGGCATCACCGAACCGGACTACGGCGCCATCTTCGATGACATGGTCCTGGAGACCGGCTGCTCGGTGCCGTGGGACCAGTACACCCACCCGCGGGTCGAAGTGGAACTGGCGTTCGTGCTGAAGAAGGACCTGGCCGGTCCCGGCTGCACCATCTTCGACGTCTTGAATGCCACCGACTACGTGGTCCCGGCCCTCGAGATCCTGGACTCCCGGATCGAGATGGAGGGCCGGACCATCGTGGACACCATCGCCGACAACGCCGCAATGGGCGCCATGGTGGTGGGCGGAAACCCTGTCCGGCCCGACGCCGTGGACCTCCGCTGGGTTTCCGCGATCCTCTACAAGAACCAGACCGTGGAGGAAACCGGCGTGGCCGCCGGTGTCCTGGACCACCCGGCCAACGGCGTGCACTGGCTGGCCAACAAGATCGCCGCCCACGGGGACGGCATGAAGGCCGGCGACATCATCCTTGCCGGCTCCTTCACCCGGCCCCTCTGGGTGTACAAAGGTGACACCGTGCACGCCGACTACGGACCCCTGGGAGTTGTGACATGCCGCTTCGAGTAGAACCAGACCCCACCTTCCGTGACGCCCTGCGCAACCAAACGGGCGGCGCCGGCCGCCCGCTGGCCGGGATGTGGGTCTGCTCCGGCAGCCCCCTGGTGGCCGAACTGTGCGCGGGTGCCGGACTGGACTGGCTCCTGATCGACGCCGAGCACAGCCCCAACGGCCTCGAATCCATCCTGGCCCAGCTGCAGGCCGTCCACGGCTACCCGGTCCAGGCCATGGTCCGTCCGCCGGTGAACGACACGGTGCTCATCAAGCAATACCTGGACCTCGGCGTCCAGAACCTGCTGATCCCCATGGTGAACTCGGCAGCCGAGGCGGAGGCCGCGGTAGCGGCCACCCGCTACCCGCCGCACGGTGTGCGCGGCGTGGGCTCCGCGCTGGCGCGCGCCGCCCGCTGGAACCGGACTCCCGACTACCTCGCCCGCGCTTCCGAGACCGTCAGCGTCACCGTCCAGATCGAATCCGAAGCCGCGGTTGCCGCCGTGGAGAACATCCTGGCGGTGGACGGCGTGGACGCGATCTTCCTGGGCCCCTCAGACCTCGCCGCCTCCATGGGTTTGCTGGGCCAGCAGGAACACCCCCGGGTGCGCGCCGCCGTCGAACACTGCCTTGCCGCCGCCAAAGCGGCCGGCAAACCCGCGGGCGTGAACGCTTTCAACCCCGCCACCGCGCGCCACTACATGGCAGCCGGCGCGGCCTTCGTGCTGGTCGGGGCCGATGTGTCCATCCTGGCCCGCGGCTCCGAGGCACTCGCTGCCGACTACATCCCAGCGGACCCGGTGGTGGGGCCTGCCGACACCCCTGCCAGCTACTGAAGATCCGCGGCGTTAAACGCGACGGGACCGGTGGGTCCTAGCTGTAGAGCTCGCTCTTGGGCGCGTTGTTCTTGACCTTCTGCCAGCCCAGCCACAGCACCAGGGCGAAGAACGGAACGGTGGCCAGGGTCCACAGGCCCAGGTGGAAGACCTCGCCGGTCTTGCTGGTCATGGTGTCGAAGCCGATCAGCACGGTGATGGCCAGCAGCGCGACCAGTCCGGCCCAGCTGGTCCAGGGCGAGCCCGGCATGGGGAGGCTGGAGACGCGGCCCTTCTGGTGGCGCAGCGCGATCTGGCTGGCGAAGATGGCGCCCCACGTGAAGATCACGCCGATGGACGCGGTGTTCAGCGCGAGGTCGAAGGCGTGCGAGCCGCCCAGCCAGATGTTCAGCAGGATGCCCACGAGGTAGAAAGCGGCGATCGCGAGGATGGCGGCGTACGGTACGTGGCGCTTGGACATCTTGGTGAGCCACTGCGGGGCATGCCCGTTGTTGGCCATGGTGCGGAAGACACGGCCAATCGAGTACAGGCCCGAGTTGCAGGAGGACAGGGCGGCGGTGATGACGATCATGTTCATCACGTCGCCCACCCAGCCGAGGCCCATCTGGCCAAACACGGTGACGAACGGGGACACGCCGGCCTTGTACTGGTCGGAGGGCAGCAGCATGGCCAGCAGCAGCACGGAACCGACGTAGAACACTACAATGCGCAGTACGACGGCGCGGATCGCCTTGGGCACTTCGCGCTTGGCGTTTTCCATCTCGCCGGCGGTGATGCCGACGAGTTCGATGCCGTTGTAGGCGAAGATCACGGCGTTGAGCACGAGGACCATCACGAGGGCGCCCTTGGGGAACATCCCGCCGTCGTCGGCAAAGAGGTTGGCGACTGAGGCGTGGCCATCGCCCACCTTGGCGTTGGTGACCACCATGAAGGTGCCAACGGCCAGGAAGATCAGGATGGCGCCAACCTTGAGGCAGGAAGCCCAGAATTCAAACTCGCCGAACGCCTTGACGCTGAGCAGGTTGACGGCCACCAGCAGCGCCAGGGCGGCAATCGCGGAGGCTTCCACCGGGACATTGGGGAAGAAGAACTGGAAGTACAGGCCGATCGCGATCAGTTCCGCGATCCCGGTCATGCCCCAGTTGATGAAGTACATCCAGCCGGAGAGGAAGGCGCCCTTCTTGCCGAACATTTCGCCGGCGTAGCTGACGAAGGAGCCCGAGGTCTGGCGGTACATGATGAGCTCGCCCAGTGCCCGCATGAGCAGGTAGGCGATCACGCCGGCAATGGCGTAGGAGAAGATCAGCGCCGGGCCCGTGGAGGCCAGGCGTCCGCCGGCCCCCATGAACAGGCCGACGCCGATTGCGCCACCCATCGAGATCATCGTCACGTGGCGGCCGCTCAGGGTCTTCTTATAGCCCTCGGCGCTGAGGGTCGAGTCGACGGCGGATTCCGCTGGCGCGCTCTTGAGTTCTGTGGGGGTAAGTGATGGCACAACGGTTCCTTGTAGGTCGAATTATGGCCGGGACGGGACCGGGATTCGGTTACACAGCATTCGGGTTCTGCCCGGTGGGGCAGCCTCGTGTACCGAACCTCACAAAGTCAAAGCTTCGCGCGGCTCATCCATCGTACTAGAATTCCCGGCTTGGCCGTGACGCGGGCAACACCAGATGGGTACTATCCCTAATTAATGGCGCCAAATCTGCAGAATAGCCGAACAATGTTCTATTTCGAGTCCGCAAATCCCGGCGCATCGTTCCGCTACGCCAGGGCGCCGTCCCGCATGGCGTAGCGGAGCCAGTTTCCGGCGCCGGCCCCGTGCCCGGTTTCGCTTCGCTTGGCGCACGTGTTGAACCACTCCCCCAGCGCGCGGTCGTGGCTGACCATGACCAATGTCCCGTCGAAGTCGGAAAGGGCCGCTTCAAGCTGTTCCACCAGCACGGGCGCCAGATGGTTGGTGGGCTCGTCCACCAGCATCGTTCCGAAGCCGCCCAGCAGGAGCCGGGCCAGCGCCAGCCTGCGTTGCTGCCCTGCGGACAGGCTGCCCACCGGTACGTGGAATTCGCTGGTCCGGAACAGTCCCAGGCGCAGCAGCGCCTCGGCGTGCTCATCGATGTTGCCGCCCAGGCCCGAGGCAAAAGCGGGCAAGAGACGCAACGCCGGGCGCTGCGGGAGTTCCAGCTCCTGCTGCAGGTAGCCGATCCGGCCGTGCCTCACCACGGTGCCCTTGGCCGGTTCCAGCGTGCCCGCGAGAACGGAGAGCAGCGTGGACTTGCCTGCGCCGTTGGGGCCTGTGATGAGGATTTTCTGGCCCGCTTCGACGCGGAAGTCCGTGGGTTCCAGGCGGCCGGGCACGGTCACCCCCTTCGCTTCGAGAGCGGGGCCCTCCGCAACGTCTGCCCGCAGATCCGTCGCCAGCTTCAGGGGCACCGGGGGACGGTCGACGGGGTTTGCCTCCAGCCGGCGCAGACGCTCCTGGGCATTGCGGACCTTGCTGGTGGCCGCCTTTTGCCACGTGCCGGCCTTGAAGTCGAATCCCATTTTGTCGCCGTCGCGTTGGCGGGCGTAGCCCATCTTCCCCGCGACCGTGTCCGCCTGGAGCTGCTCGGCAGCCATCGCGTCCAGCCACCCGCGGTACTGCTGGGCCCAGCGCTGGCGTTCGGCCGCCTTCTCCCGCAAGTAGCCTTCGTAGCCGTTGCCATACCGGTTGACCGTCCGGCGTTCGGCATCCACCTCAATCACGGTTGTGGCCACTTTTCGCAACAGCACGCGGTCGTGGGAGACCACCACCACGGTTCCGCGGTGCGCCGCCAGCCGCGCCTCCAGCCAGGCCGTGCCGCTGGCGTCAAGGTGGTTGGTGGGTTCGTCCAGGAGCAGGATGTCCGCGGGATCGGCGAGTACGCAGGCCAGTGCCACGCGTTCCTGTTCCCCGCCGGAGAGCGAGCCCAGTGTCCGCATCCGGTCCAGCCCGCCCAGGCCCAGCCGGTCCAGCGCCGCCTCCACCCGGGATTCCGCGGCGTAGCCTTCCCTGAGCTGGTACTGCGTCTGCAGGTTTCCGTAGCGCTCCAGTTCGCCGGTTTCCGCGTCGGCAAGCCCGCCCTCCAGGCGGTCCAGCTCGGCCTCCAGGGCGCGGAGGGATGCCAGTGCGGCGTCGATCGCGTTGCTGACGGTGAACTGATCCGGCAGGCCGTGGGTCTGGGCCAGATAGCCCACGCGGCCGTGGCTGACAGCGGTGCCCTCGTCCGGGGCCTCGAGCCCGGCCAAGATCCGGAGCAGCGTGGATTTGCCCGCGCCGTTCTCGCCGACGATCGCCACATGTTCACCGGCTGTGATGGCAATGTCGACGTCGGCAAAGAGCTGGCGGTCCCCATAGCCATGGGATACGCCCGAAAGGCGGAGATGTTCGCTCAAGGAGTCCTCGCAAGTAGTTGCCCAGCCTGCCGGCGGCGGCTTGCGTCCTCAGTATGGCACCGACGACCACCGCTGAGGCGCCTGCCGCCGTCGGCCGGGCTCAGGCCGCGAGCACAACCGCGTTCTTGCGCCGGGCCTTCGCCAGCCGCGTCCCGATCAGGCCCTGCCGGGGGCTGAACAGGTAGACGGCGGCGAAGGCGGCCCCCTGCGTCAGGACCACCATGGCGCCGGAGGCGGTGTCGAGGTAATAGCTGAGGTAGATGCCGGCGATGGAGCACACCGCGGAAATGACCGGCGCGATCACGAGCATGCGGGAGAACCGGTCCGTCAGCAGGTAGGCCGTGGCGCCGGGGATGATCAGCATGGCCACTACCAGCACCACGCCCACGGTCTGCAGCGCCACGACGGAGGTCAGCGCCAGGAGGCCCAGCAAGAGGGCTCCGAGGCGTTTCGGGGACAGCCCGATCGCGTGGGCGTGCGTGGGGTCGAAGGCGTAGAGCGTCAGGTCGCGCCGCTTGAGGATCAGGATGGTGAAGGCGACCACGCCCAGCACAAGAACCTGGATGAGGTCCGGGATGCTGACGCCGAGCAGGTTGCCGAAGATGATGTGGTTCAGGTCCGTTTGGCTCGGTGTGACGGAGATGAGCACCAGGCCCAGGGCGAACAGTGAGGTGAAGACGATCCCGATCGCCGCGTCCTCCTTCACCCGGCTCGTGTTGCGGACCACCCCGATCAGGGTCACGGCAATGAGCGCGAATACCAGCGCTCCCAGGGCGAAGGGCGCCCCGACGATGTAGGCGAGCACCACGCCCGGCAGCACGGCGTGGGAGACGGCGTCGCCCATCAGTGACCAGCCGATCAGCACCAGCCAGCAGCTCAGCACGGCGCACACAATCGCAGCCAGCGCCGTGGTGATGATGGCACGGACCATGAAGTCATAGCTCAGCGGTTCCAGCAGGATGTCGAAGAGATCCATGGGTCAGCTCCTGCCTTGTGGTTTCGATGCGGCCCGGTAAGGGAGATCCGGGTCAGTGAGTTGCCGGTCAGCGGGATCCGGGGCGGTGAGACCGTCGTCGGGGTCGGCCGCGCCGGGGAGGTCGCGGTTGAGCACGTCGAGGCCGAATGCCATGGCCAGGTGCTCGGGTTGCAGGACGACCTCGGGCGGGCCGTGCATGAGGACTTTGCGCATCAGGAGCACGGCTTCGTCGCATAGTTGCGGCAGGGCATGAAGGTCATGGGTTGAGATCAGGATGGTGCAGCCGTCCGAGGCGAGCTCCTTGAGCAGGCGCGTGATGGTCGCCTCGGAGCGCTTGTCGACGCCGGCGAACGGCTCGTCCAGGAGCATCATGGTGGCTCCCTGGGCGATTCCCCGGGCCATGAAGGCACGCTTCTTCTGCCCGCCCGAAAGCTGGCCGATCTGCCGGCCGGCGAACTCGGAGAGTTCCACCCGGTCCAGGGCGAGGTCGACGGCGGCGCGGTCCGCCTTGGAAGCGCGGCGGGTGAACCCCTGGTGCCCGTAGCGGCCCATCATCACCACGTCGCGGACGGACAGCGGGAACTGCCAGTCCACGTCCTCGCTCTGCGGGACGTAGCCGATCCCGCCGGCCTTGCGCGCCTTGGCGGGCGGTTCACCGTTGATGAGGACGCGGCCGGCGTCGGGCTTGATCATTCCCATGATCGCCTTGAACAGCGTGGATTTGCCGGAGCCGTTCATGCCCACCAGGCCGCAGATCCGGGCAGTGTCAAGGGACAGCGACGCGGCGTCGAGCGCCAGGACCTCGCCGTAGTGGACGGTGACGTTTTCCACCAGAATCGCCGGATTGCTCATGATGCCGCTCCTGTCAGGCCCTCGGTGATGATCTTGGAGTCGTGCCGGATGAGGTCCAGGTACGTGGGGACGGGCCCGTCCGATTCGGAGAGCGAATCCACGTACAGCACCCCGCCGAACGTCGAACCCGTGGCTCCCTCCACCTGGCGCATCGGTGCGTCCGACACCGTGGACTCGCAGAAGACTGCGGGGACCTTGTTGGCCTTCACGAATTCGATCGCCTTGGTGATCTGTTGCGGGGTGGCCTGCTGTTCGGCGTTGACGGCCCAGATGTAGACCTCCCGGAGGCCGGCGTCGCGCGCCAGGTAAGAGAACGCGCCCTCGCACGTCACGAGTGCCCGCTGCGCCTCGGGGACAGTCGCCAGCTTCTGGACCATTTCATCCTTCACGGACTGCAGCTTGGCCTTGTAGGCCGCGCCGTTCGCCTCAAAGACCGCAGCGTTGTCCGGGTCGAGCTTCGAGAACGCCTTCACCATGTTGTCCACATAGATCTGCACGTTGACCGGCGACATCCACGCGTGCGGGTTCGGTTTGCCC
This sequence comes from Arthrobacter sp. Bi26, assembly GCF_918697925.1. Taxonomy (GTDB): domain Bacteria; phylum Actinomycetota; class Actinomycetes; order Actinomycetales; family Micrococcaceae; genus Arthrobacter. The sequence continues at coordinate 7,092 of NZ_CAKKMF010000058.1, read as the reverse complement.
TGGTAGGAGTCTTCGCTGATGGACATCACCTCCACGCCTTCGCTCACCACGGCGTGCGGAACGTCCAGGCCTTCAACGAACTGGGCAAACCACGCTTCAAGGTTCAGGCCGTTGTCCAGGATCAGGTCCGCCTTGGCTGCCTTGCGGATATCGCCGGGGGTGGGCTCGTAGCCGTGGATCTCAGCGCCGGCCTTGGTGATGGATTCGACCTGCAGCTTGTCCCCCGCCACGTTCTGGGCCACGTCGGCAAGGACGGTGAAGGTGGTCAAGACTACGGGCTTCCCGTCCCCGGACCCCTGGCCCTGGCCGGCACTCCCGCACGCGGCCAGGGACAGGCAGAGAAGAACGGCAGCGACGGCGGCTCCGGCGGCGCGAACGGGACGGGATCGGCGGACAACTTTGGCGCACCGAAACGAAAATTTAGGCATGCCGAATATTGTACGTGACTGCGCAACCTTGCCGCGGCGCTAGGCTGGGGACATGGGCACAGCTCTCCGCACACCACCCGCGCCGCAGCCGGAACTTTACCGGTTCTCCCGGCTCGATTTCGTCACCGTTGGGCTCTATGTTGCTGTGGCCGGATTGTTCGCCGTGGCGGGCGGGCTGTTGGCGCCGCTGCTGCTGCAGATATCGCCCAATCCTGCGGTGGCGTCCTACGCGGTCAACCTGATCTTTTACGCCACTATCGGCATCCTTGCCCTGACCGCCGCGCGGCGCGTTGCCGTCCGGGACCTCCGCGTCCTGGCCACACGGCCCTGGTTCACGGCGCTCATGGTGCCGCTGGCCGTCGTGGTGATGCTTACCCTCACCGCGGTTCTCGTGGCGGTCAGCGGGCCGGTGCAGACCTCCGCCAATCAGGCCGGGCTCCAGGCGCTCATGCAGCAGGTCCCGGTCTGGCTCATAGTGCCCCTGCTGGTGATGGTGGGACCGTTCGTCGAGGAATACATTTTCCGCCATCTGCTGATCGGCAAACTGAGCCGCCGGGTCAACCTCTGGGTCTGCTGTGTCCTGTCCGTGGTCCTCTTCGGGGCCCTGCACATCGTGGGCCAGGAACAAATGACCCTGCAGGTGCTGATGCCCTACCTCGCCATGGGCGCCGTCCTGGTGTTCGTGTATGTCTGGACCGGGAAGAACGTGATGTTCTCCTACTTCGTCCACGCCTCCAAAAACCTCCTCGCGGTCATCTTCATTTACGCGATTCCGCCGGAAGTCCTCGAACAGCTGCAGCAGGTCCAGGGCTAGCCAAAGCAACGCGGGGTCACTTGCGGCCCATGCGGGGCACACTGGGTTCGTGCGTGACCCCGCGTTGTTTGGAAACAGCGGGAGATATGCCGGTCCGGACCCTTCCGGCGTGGGCGCCGACGTCGTAGGTTCTTTCCATGACACTGAACATCCAGATCGCTGTGGACTGCAAAAACCCGCACGAGCTCGCCGACTGGTGGGCTGAAACACTGGAATGGGCGGTGGAGCCACAGGATGAGGTTTTCATCCACTCCATGATCGATCAGGGCTTCGCTACCGAGGCGGACACCACGATGCACCATGGCAAGCTCGTGTGGCGCGAGGGCGCCGCCATCCGCCCGCCAGACGAACTCGACGCCAAATCGCCCGCCCGGCGCATTCTGTTCCAGATCGTCCCGGAAGAAAAAAGCGTCAAGAACCGGGTCCACTGGGACGTGAGGCTCGCGGGCGCAGACAAGGATGCCGTGCGGGCCGCCCTTGAAGCGCGCGGCGCCACATTCCTCTGGACCGCCAGCCAGGGACCGCATTCCTGGCACACCATGGCGGACCCGGAAGGCAACGAGTTCTGCATCAGCTGACGCGATTACTAGACTCGGACTGTGAGCAACGAAATCCCCGCCAAGGTATCCGACGTCTTTGACCCCACCCGGTGGCGCACCGTGTCCGGTTTCGACGACTTCCAGGACATGACCTATCACCGGCAGGTGGAGCGTGGGGCGGACGGCTCTGTGGTCCGGGACCTGCCCACCGTGCGCATCGCCTTCGACCGCCCCGAGGTCCGCAATGCCTTCAGGCCGGGCACGGTGGACGAGCTCTACCGCGCCATGGACCACGCCCGGATGACCCCGGACGTGGCCACCGTGCTGCTCACCGGAAACGGCCCCTCCCCCAAGGACGGCGGCCATTCGTTCTGCTCCGGCGGGGACCAGCGGATCCGCGGCCGTGACGGTTACCGGTACGCCAACGGGGAAACGACGGAGACCATCGACCCCGCCCGCGCCGGCCGGCTGCACATCCTGGAAGTCCAGCGGCTCATGCGCACCATGCCCAAGGTGGTCATCGCCGTCGTCAACGGCTGGGCGGCCGGCGGCGGGCACTCCCTGCACGTCGTCTCGGACCTCACCATCGCCTCGCGTGAGCACGGAAAGTTCAAGCAGACCGACGCCACCGTGGGCAGTTTCGACGCCGGCTACGGCTCGGCCCTCCTGGCCCGCCAGATCGGCCAGAAGGCCGCCCGGGAAATCTTCTTCCTGGCCCGCGAATATTCCGCCGAGGACATGGTCAGGATGGGCGCCGTGAACGAGGCCGTGGACCACGGACGCCTTGAGGAGGTCGCCCTGGAGTACGCCGCGGACATTGCCCGGCAGTCCCCGCAGGCCATCCGCATGCTCAAGTTCGCGTTCAACCTGGCGGACGACGGCCTGGCCGGCCAGCAGGTCTTCGCCGGCGAGGCGACGCGCCTGGCCTACATGACCGACGAGGCCGTGGAGGGCAAGGAGGCCTTCCTCGAGAAACGCGATCCCGACTGGTCCGCGTTCCCGTACTACTTCTAAGGCGCATTGTGACTTCCGGAGCCATGAACATCGAGCCCGCGCTCAAGGCGCTGGCTGCTGCCCTCCACGGCGAGGGTCCCGCCGTCGAACTCTCCGCCGGGCCGGACGGCTCACCGGTGCTGGGATTCCCTGACACGGCCGGCATCGAGGACGCGGCCGTCGTGGTGCGGACCTCCGGGTCCACCGGCGCGCCGAAGGCGACCGTCCTCACCGTCGAGGCCCTGGCGGCCTCGTCCGTGGCGACCGCCTTTGCGCTCAAGGGCGAAGGCCAGTGGCTGCTGGCCCTCCCCGTCCAGTACGTGGCCGGGGTACAGGTGCTGGTCCGCTCGCTCTTTGCCGGGACCCGCCCGTGGGTCATGGACCTGTCCGGCGGCTTTACGCCGGAGGCCTTCACCGCCGCGGCGCTGGAGCTCACGGACAAGATCCGTTTCACCTCGCTGGTGCCCACCCAGCTTCAGAGGCTGCTGGACGCGCCCTCAGCCGAGACGCTGGCGGTGCTGCGGCGCTTCAACGCCATCCTGCTCGGCGGCGGCCCCGCCCCTGCCGAGCTGCTCGCCGCGGCCCGGGACGCCGGAGCGCGCGTGGTGACCACCTACGGTTCGTCCGAGACCTGCGGCGGCTGCGTGTACGACGGTTTGCCGCTCGAAGACGTCCTGGTCCGCGTGGAGAACGACCGCCGCATCCTGCTGGGCGGGGCAACCGTCGCCGCCGGGTATCTTCAGGCCCCCGAGCTCTCGGCAGCGACGTTCATCGAAGAGGACGGCATCCGCTGGTACCGGACCAATGACCTCGGTGAACTGGACGCTGACGGCCGGCTCACCGTTCTCGGCCGGGCCGACGACGTCGTCATCACCGGCGGCGTCAAGGTTTCCGCCGCCTATGTCCAGGCTGAGCTGGAAAAACTCGACGGCGTGCGGGCGGCTTTTGTCGCCGGTGTGCCCTCCGCCGAGTGGGGCCACGCCCTGGCCGCGTACGTCGCCGTCGGCGACAGTTCCCCGGAAGGCATGGCGGCGTTCGCCGCCCGCCGGAACGAAACCTGGGGACCCGCGCTGGGCGCGCTGGCCCCGAAAACGGTCCTGCCCGCGGCGGAACTGCTCATGCTGCCCAACGGCAAACCGGACCGCCTGGGCATGACGGTCCTGCTTGATGCGCTCCATCAGGGAAAATAAACAAGCCGCTGGCTATTCAACCAACCAACGGGTATTCAACCAATCAACGAGGTACTGACCGTGGCCACAGCCGCACAATGGATCCAAGGCGCCCGACTGCGCACCCTGCCGGCTGCGATCGCACCGGTGCTGATCGGCAGCGCAGCCGCCTACGAGATGGATTCGTTCATCCTGCTGAACGCCGTGCTGGCGGCCCTGGTCGCCTTGCTCCTGCAGATCGGCGTCAACTACGCCAACGACTACTCGGACGGCATCCGCGGCACGGATGAGGACCGGGTGGGTCCCCTCCGGCTGGTGGGCTCGGGGGCCGCGAGTCCGGAGCACGTCAAACGGGCCGCGTTCGCGGCGTTCGGGCTGGCGATGCTGTTCGGCCTGATCCTTGTGATCATCACGCAGGCCTGGTGGCTCATCCTGGTCGGCCTCGGCTGCGTGCTGGCCGCCTGGGGCTACACGGGGGGCAAGAACCCGTACGGATACCTCGGCCTGGGCGACGTCTTCGTGTTTGTGTTCTTCGGGCTCGTCGCAACGCTTGGCACCACGTACACGCAGGCGGGGCAGCTCAGCCTCGCCGCCATCATCGGGGCGATCGGCACCGGGCTGATCGCGTGTGCGCTGCTGATGGCCAACAACGTCCGCGACATCCCGACCGACAGAAAGGCGGGAAAGAAAACCCTGGCCGTCCGGCTCGGGGACAAGCACGCACGCGAAAGCTACGTGCTGATGCTCGCCGTCGCGATCCTGCTGGTCATCGTCCTGGCCCCCGCTCGGCCGTGGATGCTGATCGTGCTGCTGCTGATCCCCGCCAGCCTCATGCCGTCCTGGCTGATGATCGCCGGGCGGCGCCGAAAGAGCCTCATCCCCGTCCTGAAGCAGACCGGACTGATCAACCTCGGCTTCGCCGCGCTGTTTTCAATCGGACTCGTCCTCAGCCACGGGTTCTAAGCCGGGGGCTCTGAGCCGCGGCTTCGAGCCGCGACTTTTCAAGGACTGCTTGAAAAGACGGCCGGGGCTCAGAGCCGCGACTTTTCAAGGACTGCTTGAAATGACGGCCGGGGCTCAGGACCCTGGCTGCTGGGAATCCTTGGGGCGGTTGTCCGTGCGGACTGCAATGTCGGGGTTCGCGTCCACGAGGCGGTCTTCGACCTCGGCGTCAGCCACCTCGCCGGCACTGCGCATCGGCTTGGCCTTGCCCGAGAACCGGTGGTGGAGCGTCGCCGTGGCCGCGTCGCGCTGCCTCTGGAAGAACAGGAAGCTGATGGCGAAGGACATCATCCCGGCGCACAGGGCAGCCAGGAGCACCCCCAGCTGCAAGTAGAGGAAGAGCGCAAACAAGGGCGCAAACAGCGCCAGCCGAATCAGGGTGTATTTGAGGAATGCCACCCCTCAAGTTTAGCCGCCAGGACAGCGGCGCTGCTTCGGCCACCTTGCTCCCCGCCGCTGCGGCGCCGGCGGCGTGCACCGGGACACAGTGACCTGCGCCGTCGAGGCGCCCGACGGCTAGACTGAAGGTATGCTCCGTGTAGTGGTTCCGATCGTCATATTGGCCGTATTTGTCTATGGATTGGTCGACCTCATCCGCACTGACGCGCGGCTGACCAGGGGCATCTCCAAGACCGCCTGGATCTTCGTGCAGATTCTCCTCCCCGTGGTCGGCGCCACCCTGTGGTTCCTCCTTGGGCGCCCCCGCGCCACGGACACCGCACCGGTCCCCTACAGCCACCCGGTAGCGCCCGACGACGACCCCGAATTCCTCCGCAACCTTGAAATCCGCCACCGCCACCAGGCCGAGGCCGAGAGGCTCAAGAAGCTCAAGGAAGAACTCGACGCCAAGGATCGCAAGCCCGACGCCGGCAGCGCGGAGGCCGGCGGCCCGGAGGGCGCCGGCGATGCCCATGAACCCGGTGACGCCGGAACGCCAGGCACCGACGAAGTCAAATAGCACCTTTCCGGCTTTCCTAACTGCGGCCATTCGCCCCAGATGGCCGGAATCCCCGCCTCAAAGCGACCATCTCCGGCAAACGGCCGCCGCTCATCCGCGACTGCAGCTTGCCAAGTGTGTCCCCGCACCGGGCCCAGGCGTCCCGTACGTCTTCGGCCATCCCCCACCACCGGGCATCCTAACTGCGGCCATTCGCCCCAGATGGCCGGAATCCCCGCCTCAAAGCGGCCATCCCCGGCAAACGGCCGCCGCTCATCCGCGCCCGCGCCTGCAGCTTCCACGGTCCACTCCTCCCCCACACCCTGCCCGCTCTGTGGATAACCTCCGAGCACTCTCGGCGTCGGCGCAGAATGCTCGTATGCGCCAGCCCAGTGAGCTTCCCCCACATCTTCGAAACCGGCCCTTCACCGTGGCCGAGGCCCGCAGTGCCGGGCTGGGCCGACGCCGGACCCGGGCCCGGGATCTCGTCAGCCCCTGTTACGGAGTGCGCGCCACCGCCGCCACCCCAGATAGTTTGCTGGAACGCGTGCATGCCCTGACGGCCGTGACGGGCGCAATCGTGAGTCATCTGTCTGCGGCAGTGCTGTGGGGTTTTCCTCTGCCGCAGGCCTTGGAGAATCTGGCTGTCGTCCATCTGACGAGTCGGCCGGGCCATCGGGCTGTGCGGCATAAGAATGTGGTGGGCCATCAGCAGTCACTTGAACCGGGGGAGATCGTGCCCGGGGCCAGGGTGAGCTGCACCTCCCCGCTGCGGACGTGGTTCGATCTCGCCGGCATCCTGAGCCTCGATGAATTGGTGATTGCCGGGGACTTCCTGTTGCGGCGGAGAAATCCACTGACCACCATCGATGAGCTGGACGCATTCCTCGCCGGGAAGCAAGGCAGGGCGGGCTACCGGAGCGCTATGCGTGCCCGCTCCCTGATACGCGCCGACACGGACTCCCCCAAAGAGACCGAACTCCGGCTACTTCTGATTCGACATGGCCTGCCCGAACCGGGGATCAACGTCCCCATGTTCAACGAGACCGGCGGTTGGATCCAAGACCCGGACCTCTCCTACGAGCAAGAAAAGATCGCGATTCAGTACGACGGCGGGCATCACGCCAGTCCGGCCCAGCGTCGCAGCGACATCTTCCGGGATGAGAACGCCAGGGATGCCGGGTGGCGCGTCGTCGTATTGACCCAATGG
>NZ_CAKKMF010000057.1 GCF_918697925.1 Arthrobacter sp. Bi26 | reverse complement strand
CCCACGAAGGGTCTGCGAACGTTGCCCCCGCACCCGCCCCGCAACCCGCACCAACCCGTCCCGGACAGCCGGCCACGATCAGCAGGCTCGGTATCGCCGCCGTCGTCGTCACCGTGGTCCTGTGGGCGTCGGCATTCGTGGGCATCCGGGCCGTGGGCCCGAGCTTCTCCCCCGGCTCCCTGACGCTCGGCCGCCTGGCGGTCGCCGCCGTCGTGCTGGGCCTGCTGGTGGTGCCGAAGCTCAGGGGGCTGCCCCGGGGCCGCGAATGGTGGCCCATCCTGGCCTACGGCGTCATGTGGTTCGGCGGCTACAACGTGGCCCTGAACGCCGCCGAGCACATGCTGGACGCCGGCACGGCAGCCCTGCTGATCAACGTCAACCCCATCCTGGTCGCCGTGATGGCCGGCGTGATACTGAAAGAGGGCTTCCCGCGCTGGCTGATCATCGGCAGCCTGATCGCGTTCGGAGGCGTGGCCGTGATAGCGCTGGGATCCGGCCAGCGGTCGACGGCGGACGTGGCCGGTGTGCTGCTGTGCCTGCTCGCGGCCGCACTGGCCGCCGTGAGCGTGATCGTCCAAAAGCCGGTGCTGCGCAAGTTCCCGGCCGCCCAGGCCACGTGGTTTGGCATCATGGTGGGCGCGCTCTGCTGCCTGCCCTTCAGCGGCCAGTTGATCACCGAGCTGCAGGCCGCTCCCCTGCCGGCCACGCTGGGCCTGGTCTATCTGGGCATCTTCCCCACTGCGATCGCGTTCACCACGTGGGCCTACGCGCTCTCCCTGATTGACGCGGGGCGCCTCGCCGCCACCACCTACCTGGTGCCGGGCACCACCATCCTGATCTCCTGGCTGGTCCTGGGCGAAATTCCTACCGTCTGGGGCCTGGTGGGCGGCGTGATCTGCCTGGTGGGTGTGGGGCTGACCCGGCGCCGGTCCCGCTAGAGTTTCCCTATGCCTTCATCCCTCCCGCCCGGCCTGCCGATCGTTCCGAACGGCGGGGACGGCAGTGACGGCGGTGGCGGCGAGTCTGACGGACCCTTCCCGATGTCCGAGGCCGATTTCGAGGCCGCGGTCAGTGACGCCCTGGACCGGATCCCGCCGGAGCTGGCGAAGACCATGAGCAACGTCGCGATCTTCATCGAGGACGACTACACCCCGCAGCCCGGGGAGGATCCGGACACCGTGCTGCTCGGGCTCTATGAAGGGGTTCCCCTGACCGAGCGGGACTCCTGGTGGGACGCCGGCTCGCTGCCGGACCGGATCACCATCTTCCGCCAGCCCATCCTGGACATCTGCGCCTCACGGGATGAGGTGATCGAGGAAGTCACCGTGACCGTGGTCCATGAAATCGCCCACCACTTCGGCATCAGCGACGCGCGCCTGCACGAGCTCGGCTGGGGATAGCCTTGTAGGCATGGGACACGACCACAGCCACTCGCACGGTGTAACCGCCACCGGGAAGCACCGGAAGCGCCTGGTCGCCGTCCTGGCCATCACGCTCGCCGTCGTGCTCGTGCAGACGATTGGCGCCGTGGTCTCCGGGTCCCTGGCCCTGCTCGCCGACGCCGGGCACATGCTCTCCGACGCCGCGGGCGTCTTCATCGCCCTGCTGGCCGCGTGGATCGCCGCCCGGCCCGCCAGCGATCTGCGCACCTACGGTTACCAGCGCGCCGAGGTCCTGGCGGCGCTGGCAAACGCCCTGGTCCTGATCGTGATCTCGGTGGTCATCTTCACCGAGGCCATCCGCCGGCTCGGCGCCACCCCGGAGGTCCACACCGACATCATGCTCGCCGCGGCGGTCCTCGGCGCCGTCGCCAACCTGGTATCCCTGCTGATCCTGCGCGGCGCCCAGAAGGAAAGCCTGAACGTCCGCGGCGCCTACCTCGAGGTCCTGGGGGATCTGCTGGGGTCCTTTGCCGTCATTGCGGCGGCGGTGGTCATCATGGTCACCGGGTTCCAGGCGGCTGACACCATTGCCTCGATCCTCATCGCCCTCATGATCCTGCCCCGGGCCTGGCACCTGCTGCGCGACGTCGTGGACGTGCTCCTCGAGGCCACCCCCAAGGGTGTGGACGTGCAGATGATCCGCGAACACATCCTCGCCGTGGAAGGAGTCGTGTCCGTCCACGACATCCACATCTGGACCATCACCTCGGGCGTCCCCGTCTTCTCCGCCCACGTGGTGGTGGAGGACGCGGCGCTGGGTGCCCGGGGCGCCGACCGCGTCCTGGACAAACTCACTAGCTGCCTGGGCTCCCACTTCGACACCGAACACTGCACGTTCCAGCTCGAGCCCGCCACGCATTCGGAGCACGAGGCCCACCAGCACGCCTGACCCGGCACCGGCGCTCGGCAATGCCCTGCGGAGATCGGCCGCGTCTGGGATGGGGCAGCGTGTACGTCCCCTGAGGTGCGCATGCCGCGGGGGTGCAGCCCCTACCACCCCCCAAACCTGTCGTAGGGGCTACACCTTTGATGCCACTCAATGCACACGGTCAGGCCATAGTGGGCGCCTGGAGCATGTCACGCTCCAGAGTCTACTGAAAAAAATTCAGTAGTGAAAATTTCTCAGTCGGGCGGCGCAAGCCTCTCTCCGATGCCGCCGCTGCCAAGGACAGCAGCCGCCGCCAGTACCGGTTGCCGTCAATGACGGCGCCGGCCCGGCGGACCACGGTCCGGCGCAGTGCCAGCTGTCCCGGCCCCTCTGATGGCAACCGTAAACGACGACCACCCCACCTCAACAGGGGGTACTTAAGAGATACAATCCCCTAATCCGAATATGGAGGGTGGCCTGGCTGTTGCTGATGCACCCTGGCCTGCCCGTCGTGTTCCGGCGGGTGGGTCGGCGGGACCGTCACCTGAGGGGTCCGGTCCCGCCGACCCACCCGTGCCGCGCTCCGGTTGACCACGGTCAGGGTGATGGCGGCCGCGGCAATGCCAGCGACGATGGCGATGAGCCCGCGCAGGCCGATGTTCATGTCCGCCCACAGCGCCAGCCCAATGCTGACGACCAGGATGGTGACGAACAGTGCCACCATCGACGCCGGTTCACCGGGCGGCTTTCTCCGAGAGGAACTGTCCGCATGACGCCGGTCTTTGATCTCTGCCATGGTTTCCTTCGTTGTCGTGTGTGGTGCTGATACCGGCGGGTGAGCCGTGCTCAAGGGAAGGCGTTAAAGGTTCCGGCGGCGGAAGACGGTGAGCGCCAGTCCGCCGAGGACAAGGGCCCACACCGCAAGACCGAACTGGCCGATGAGCAGGCGACCCAGTCCCAGATCCTCGACTGTCGTCGCGCTGATGGCCCGCATGAACAGGGGCGTCGGTGTCACGTTCACCAAGGCGTCTACAGCCCCGGCCGCCTGCTCGGGGATCATGGCGCCCACAGCGAAGACCGCCAGGGGCAGGAGGACGTTGACGCCGATGAGCAGTAACACGGACCCGAAGGCCCGTCCCACGAGATGGGCCAGGGCCACGGCAACCAGCACCATGCTGGTGCTGCCGACGACGGTTGCCGCCACGCCCAGCAGCCCCGACCCGACAAAGTCGCCTCCAGAAAGGACAAGTCCGAGTCCCGCGAGGACGATCGTGACGAAGGCCGTGCTGACTGCCGTCAGGGCAGCCCAGGACAGGGCCCTGGCCATGAAGAGCCGTTCCCGTTTCGGTGTCAGTGACAGCGCCAGGCCCAGCTGCCCAGTGTGGTCCCGCCCAACCGCGAAGACGGCGGCCACAGAGAGGACCAGCGCACTGACAAACGCACCGGTTTCGACGGATGTGGTGGTGATGACCCTGGTGGGTTCCGAGGCCAGTGACTTCATGATGAGCATCGTCAGTATCCCGCTCGCCACCGCCGCGGTGATCGCGACGATGACCGGGATGGGCACGCCGCCCTTCCGGAGGAGCCTGCGCGCCTCGGCCCTGGTCACGGCGCCAAACCTCTGTTCGGGTGCCATCGTGGTGCGGTCGTCGATCTGTGATTCGGTCATGGTCATTCCCTTCCCCCGGATGCGCTCCGGGCCAGGACCGCGAAGTAGGTGTCTTCGAGGCTTCGGGTCACCCGGGACAGATGCGAGATCCCCGCACCGGACTCCAAGGCGACGGAGGCAAGCTCGGTCGGGTTCGTATGATGGACCAGTATTCCCCCCCGTTCGCGCGTGGCGCGGAAACCCCTTTGTGCCATGGCAACCAGCAGGATCTCGGGGTCCGGGGACTCGAGGTAGTACCCCGTTTCGTCCGGATGGGACACGAAATCCCCGATGCTCCCCTGCCCGAGGATCCGGCCACCGCCAATCATAACGATGTCATCGGCCGTTTCTGCCAGTTCGGCCATATGGTGTGAGGACAGCAGGACCGTTGCACCCTGTGACGCCGCAGAACTCAGGAACGACCTGATCCAGGCAATCCCGTCCGGGTCGAGCCCGTTGATGGGTTCGTCCATGACCAGTACGTCCGGACGGCTCACGGTCGCCGTGGCGATGCCCAGCCTCTGACGCATGCCCAACGAGAAGGTGCGGACCCGGTGTTGGGCCACGCCTGCCAGTCCGACCGTCTCGAGGGTGTCTCTGCCCCACGAAAGTGGCAGTCCCTGCGTACGGCAGACGTAGTCGATGATGCCGGCAGCGGTGGCCTGCTCCGGGAGCCATTCCGCCGATAAGAAAAGTCCCATGGTCTTCCCCGGAAGCAGGGCTTGAGAGAAGTCTTTTCCGTTGACGCTGACGGTGCCCGCGTCAGGACGCACCAGCCCGGCAATGATTTTCAGCACGGTGGACTTCCCTGCGCCGTTGGGTCCGACGAATCCGGTGACCCGCCCCGGTTCGGCGGTGAAGGAAACGTCCTGGAGCACCCTCTTGCTGCCAAAGCTTTTGCTCAGGTTGTCGACGTGGATCATGGATGAACAAACTCCTCGGTGGTGGGCTGCTTGACAGTGGGGTGCCTCCGGAGGGCGGCGATTTCCGGTGAGGTGTCTTCCACCAGGCGGCCCATCTGATCCGGGACCGCCCGGGAGAAGCTGAGCGCAGCCAACGTCTTGGGCCGACCCGCGAAGTAGTGGGCCCGCACGAGGGACACCCTAGCTGCCCGAGCCCCGGTGGCGGACACGGAGTGCAGGCTGGTGGCGGCCAGGACCACCTCATGGTCAACGAAGGAACGGCTGACCCAACCGACCCTGTTTCCCGCTACCGAGAACCGGGCCCTGGCAAGGCGGACCACCAGGGAGAGAACGCACCAGAGGGCCACTGTTGCCACCGCGGCCAGGACGAGGGCGCCACCTGTCACGCGGTGCAGAACCCAACCGAAACCGAGTGCGGGTACGCCGATCGCTGCGAAGAGCACCAACGATCCGGCGACGGATCCGCGGCCCGAGGACTTCAGAAGGGCCGGGCGCGGAAGCTCGGGCAGCGATGTGTCGAGGATCTGCGTCACCTGCCTTCGCGGCAACGACGGGAGGACCATGTTGGTTCCCATCTGTGCATCCGAGTCCGTTGTAAGGAGCGCGACCCGGACCCGGTCGAGAAGCATCTCGATGAGGTTGCGGCGTGCCGTGATCCCGCCGACGGCCGAGGACCTCACGTCACGTTGATTGGTGGAGAGCCATCCGTATCTGATGGACAACCCAGCAGGATCACTGCTCACCGTGAATTCATGGTATTTCACCACCGCAGCGACCGATCCGCCGAGGAGGACCGCCCCGCACAGCGCCAAGCTTCCCGCCAAGGGATGCGAGCCGAAGACCTCCATGGCACCGTCCAAAATCGTCAGTTGGTCCGCCGTATCCACCACCGCGAGAACGGCACCGGTCCCCAGGACCACCACATGGCCATAGATCAGGTTGGCGGCCGCGAGGTCCCTCCGCCTGGCCGTGTACAACACGGTCCGGCCCGTCGTATCCGACAACCCCGGAACCGTGCCGTGGACGCCACTGGCCGCGCTGCCGGAGCGTGCAGACTGTGCCCCCGGAACCCCGTGGGCCCGTGCCAACCCCACGATGGCTTCAAGGTCTGCGTGGTCGATGCCGGGGACATCGATCTTCGCATCGTCCTGGCCGCCGGAGCGCAGGGAGACGACCCCCAGCCCGAACCGGCGGAAGGCCCAGGGTGAGTCGATGTCCACGACCAAGACGTCACGCCAAGCGGTCGTGCTCGTGGTTCTGAATAACAGCCCGCGGGTGAGGGAGAAGTCATCCTTAGAGATCGCGTACCTCAGCGTCGCCCAGGCGTAGACGGGGTGGACCAGCCGGAGGATGAGCAGGCCGCCGATCAGGTAGACGGCCGCCGGCCCGGGCCACAGCCCGGGCCGGTCCCAGTACAGGAATCCGCCGATCAACAGGCTGACCACGCTCGGGGCTCCACGGAGGGACATCGCCGCCATGGCCTTGGCGGGCAGCCGCTGCGGGGCGTCAGTGCCCACCGGTGGACGCCTCTATATAGGTGGACAACGCCTGCCGACGGATCTCTACGGCCACACCACGTTCCACGGGCCCCAGCGGTTCAACGTGGTTGAGGGTGGTGAACCTGACTTTAGCGAGGCCCAATCGCCGCAACAGCGGACCTTCGATGATGGAGACATTCAGGATCTGGGCGGTGGACAGGACCGTGTCCTTGGACAGGAGGTAACCCCGTTTGATCCGCACCGCATCGGCGCCCACGTGGTATGACGTGTGGCGCATCGTAAGGCGGCTGACAATCGGCACATCGACGATCAGACCGGAGATGATGAGGATCGCCATGACAACGAGGGTTGGCAGCCTCCAGCCGTCGGGGACGAGCCAGAGTGCCAGACCGCACGCAAGGGCTCCCGTCATCAGCACCTCGACGGTGGAGCGGATCATGAGGTAGTGCAAGGCCACCGGCGGCAGCGTCAGCGCATAGGCATGCGTACGCGCGGCCCGGCCCGACGCCGACCATTTGCCCCGGCCGTCAGCCTGTGTGCTGGCCACTGAGCCCCCTTCTGTATGTTCTGCTAACGACATGTACTCGGTATTCCCGGAGCACTGGTGTGGCCGGGGGCCGTGGGCCCCGGCCACACCAGTGCCAGACTCATGTCAGCCGATCCCGAGGATCTGCATGATCCACTGGGCGATCGTACCGAAGGTCACGCCCCGCTCAAGCCACCGCTGGACCGTCCCCCAGTTGTTTCTGGCCCACCGGGCGATCGAATTCACGACCCCGACTCCCCAACGCCAGAATTGCTGCAGGACCCACCAAACAAACCTCAATACGGCACCCATTTATAGTCCCCCTCTGAAAGCGAATGATGATGTTTCGGGAATCCCCCAATACGCTGTCAACATTATTTTTCAGATGGATCACTAAACAGTATTCTATTATCCTTTAGATATATACTTTTGGATAAATGACGAGGGAATTTGACTACCGGGTGGCAGCCGGTTCGAGCCCCTCGGACCCGAGCACATTCCCGACCTGCGGCCCGACGCGGAGCACGCCGGCCTCGAGGGCGGCGACGAGCACCTGCAGCCGATCCTGGACGCACCACTTCACCATGATGCGTGAGAGGTGGCCCTTGATGGCCGCCTCCGAGACACCGAGTTCCCTCGCGATGTCTCGATTGGACCGGCCCTGACCCAGGCACTCAACAACCTCGCGTTCCCGGCTCGTCAGTGCGGGCAGATCGGTGCGGGACAGCACCTGTTCGGCGGGACGCGTTCTCCGCACCACCTCCAACAAACCGATGAGAGCGGATCGGGACAAGAAGACGTGGCCCGCCGTAACGTCGGATACCGCACCCTGGATCTCGCGAACCGAAGCATCGCTCGTGAGAATTCCGCGGGCACCTGCATCCATGACGTCCCGGATCCTCTCGGATGCGCCGGCGTCGATGAAGACGATGAGATGGGCCTGTGGATAGAAGCTCAGTACGGGAAGGAGGTCGGGGGCCGCATGGCCGCGGTGCAACCGCGCATCAACGACGACAAGGTCGGCCTGATGCGCCCGGCAATCGGCAGCGAGCTCGAGTGGCGACGTTGCTCGACTGAACAAGGCTCGCGTCTGCGAATTGAAACGAAAGATTGCATTGAGAACTGAATGCAACTGAGCCTCCGAGACACCGACAACCACCGATAATTCCTGCACCGCGACATCATCCCCCTCCCCTTTGCCCCGTTCCCGGGACAAGATAATTCCAGCACAGCTTATGGCGACTCTTCGGATAGAATTTCGTCCTGCGGTACCCAGAGAACCAGTCCTGGATAAGACGTTCTATCAGGTAGATAAACCGCGGTTTCAACGCATGAACGTTGAAACCCCGACCAGGTCCACCACGCCCCTCTGCTCTACGACGCCGGGGACCAGGCCGTTCAGCGCATCGCCGATCCGATTCAGGTCCCGCGCTCCACGATCTACGACCACCTCGACAAACAAGCGCCGGACGGTGCCCCGCCGCCGGCACACGGGCCCGGCGTAACAGCGGCGCCGACCAGGACCCTTGCTACCTGGCCCCACCGGCCAAAGCGCGACGTTCCCGAGCATTGGTTCTCAAGCCCCCATGCGGGCGCCTGGAGCACCCCATGCTTCAGAGTCTACTGAAAAAAATTCAGTAGTGAAAATTTTTCAGTTGGACGGACTTTTTTTCTCGGGCCTGGGCGGAAGGTTTCGGAGAGCTTCAGTCACCGCGCGAAGAGCGTCCACGTTCACTTCTCCCAGGACCCTCGCGGCGAAGTGCTCTACCTCGGCAATGCGGTAAGCCTCTATCAGGCGGAGTTCAGCCTCGACGCGTTCCGGGATCGGACCGCTGCGCTGAAGCAGGTAGTTCTCGTCAACGTCAAAGAAGTACGCCAGTGCCTTCAGTAGCTCCGGATCCCAGCGGTTATCAGGAGAGCCGGCCAGTAACCGGTGCCACCGCGTCCTTGTGAGCGTGAGCCCTTGTTCCGCGAGACCCTGTCGAACGTCTTCATACGTGAAACTGTCGGCGTCTTTGGCATGCACGATGTCGAGAAGAAGCTGGATTTTTGAGGCTAGAACCTCTTTGTCGCTGCGGGAATCTATAGGGTTGTCGTTCGAATTCACGCGTGATCCTGCTCCCGGCCAACAAAGGCGGCCACATCCCGAGGGCAGCGCTTTCCCAGTTGTAGCGAAGTCACAGCCCTCCTTTTTAATCCGTCATGGTTGCACCGTTTGCCAGGCCTGGTGGCTTCGTGGGATGCCACGCGAAGAATCAGCCGACAATGAGAGTATATGAGGCACCGAAAGCGACTACGCCAGTTATGAACCCGGTAATGACCTGTGGAGCTGAGTGGTCCCGGAGATAGACCCTGGACCAGCAGACAAGAGGGGCCGCCACAACGAACGGAAGCCCCAGCCAGCCGAACATCAGTACAGCTGACACGGTCGCGCCGCCCAATGTCATTGCATGGCCCGATATCTTCCAAATCGGGCTGACCAGAATGAGCGCCACAATCCCGCAGAGAATCCCGCCAACTAGCCCCCAGACTGGCTGGGGTGCGCCCATGATCGAGAGGATTGCGCAGCCAAGCAGCGACGAGCCCAAGGTCCAGAGCATGACCGGGCGGCGTTGTTTCTTGTCCCCAACATGGTGGTCCGTCAACTGGCCCCTCTTGGCAAGCAGCAGTACGACGGAAAACGGCACCAGGCAGATGAAGAGGGCAGCGATAATGCCCGACCAGATGGAGACCATCCACTGGTCACTCAGCAGAGAAGCCAAAATCAGCAGGAGGGACAACACCAGCGGCGGCTGCGCAATCTCGGTTGCGGACCGAGCCACACGCCCAATGGCCGTGGAGGACCTCTCTGATGTGGTTAGGGTCGTGGTTTCTGCTGTCACTGACGTGCCTTTACCGGCAGCACAGATTCCAGAGAACCGACGCCGCCATCAAATCGGGCTTGGACTGCGTCTAGGACACGGTCGGCAAGCATGGGTGTGGATCGCCCCGAGAGAGCGACCTTGTGATCGCTGGAGCGAATAACGTACTGGTACAGGCGGACGGAAGGGTGCTTCGCATAGAAGCCGGTCACAATGGCCGCCAGCCACGCCGCACGGGAGAGTCCCCAATATGCTCTGCCCAGCATGGCCGTAAGAAAGACCAAGGCGGCCCGGTCCCAAAGCTGCAGGCGGCGCCACACCTTAACCACTGGCGGGATGCCAAGCCCGAGAGAAGTCAGCAGAACCCCGCCGTAGAACAGCGGATTGAACAGGACGTACAGAACGTGGTGGAGAGACGAACCGCCCACATCGGTGTGCAAGGCGGTCATGTAGGCGATCTCTTCGACCGACGCGAGTGCGACCAGAGCCATGCCGGATGCAACAACCCGGGAACTCACGCGGACGGGCAGGCTTTCCTGGGGCCGGAGGCAAATTCGAAGAACAGAAACGGCCAACAGCGCCAAAATGCCCATGTAGACGCTGGCGTAGATGAAGACCGGCAACTGCTGGACGTTTTCCGGCACGTAGCTCTGAGTCGTCGGAACGAAGCGCTGGAACAGGAACGGAACGGTAATCGCAGCTGCTCCGAGGCCGGCAGCAAGCGGGCGGTGACTAAGGCGTGACCGGTAGCTCTCATCCGGAGAGTAGGCAGCGAAGATTCCCTCCCGTACCAGCCAGACGGCGCTTGTGACACACAAATTGCGAACAAGGTGCAGGAAGTTGACGCCGCCAACGGCCGCATCGAGTGGTTTCTTCGGGTACGACGACACCTGTAAGAAAGAGGCCGAGGACACCGATTCCGATCGCACCAACAAAGGCCGTTGAAGCGCCCCAGCGAGCGACAAAATATAGGCGAAAGGCAAATACTGTTGCCAGGATCCAGAACGCAGCGGCGGTCATAGGCCAAACACTCGTTCGGCCTTCGTGGCCTCCTTCACGGGCGTGGCATGCAGAACCCGGGCCAGGCCAAAGGCCAAATTTTCGGCGGCAGCCTCCGCCTCGTCCAGGGGAACGTCCACTGCACGGCACATCCAGCTGACGCCGTTCCGCTTGCCAATACCGGAGAAGAAAGACCCCGCGATAAGTCCGTCGAGAGGCTTCCCCTTATGGCCCAAGAGGATGTGGCTAAGTTCATGTAGCACGACGTGGACACTCCAGGCCTTGGCACCCCGCAGGTAGCGGACGATGCCATGGCTGGGGGTATCGATCCACTGACCGGTGACACCTTCTCCAAGGCTGTCCACTGTGCCTTCCTCGAAGACCAGACGTTTGCCGTACTTTTCTTCGACCGCAGTCACTAGATCGCCCAGATCAGGGTACGCGGGAAGGTTCAAGGTATCGATGACGTCAGCGGTCAGTGTGGACTGTTCCATGTCCCTGCGGCTCCGAAAATCCACTGAATAAATTTCAGTAATCTGGTATGACGCCTGACGGCGCCTTGGCAAGGAGCCACCCTACCAAGCTTCCGAAAACGCCAACTGTCACACACATTAAGGAATCCCAAATGAGTCGGAGCATCTTCATGCCGCGCGCCTTCCCACCTAATAGAACCTGATTCATTTCATGTTGTGCGGGAATTATCTTCGAGACGATCGACTTCGACCACATCACTGGCCAGGGAGACTTTGCCTATTGAGGCCAGTCAGAGACTGAAGGCCCGCTGTCGCGGCCTTCAAAAAGGCCAGTGTTGTTTATGTTATTCATGTGACTTGTGTTGCCAAAGTGACCATTGACCCGTAGCCTCATGCCTGCTGGGTGATCCGCAGAGGGGCTTTCATGTGTCAAATTCCGACCTCGCTCATTCCAGCCTGAGACCTCGAGGGTTGCCCATGAGCTGGACCGGATCCGGTCACAAGACTGCTGTGCTCTGCGCCGTCGTCGTCCTTCTTGGAACGCTCGCGCTCCCGGCACAGGCCGCACCGCTGACTTCCGCGCCGGTCTCCAAGCCGCTGGCGGCCGCCGTCCGGGTTCCGGCGTCGCCGGAGATCCCCTCACCTGAAGAGATCTCAGCCGCCAAGTCCAGTGAAAGCGCGACGGCGGCGGAGGTCACCAGGATCGATGGGCTTCTGGCCGACGCGTCAGCCGGCCAGGAAGCCAGCCTCGCCGCGTCCCTGCAAGCAAACAACGCGTACGGCGAGGCCCTCGTGGAGCTGGCCACGCGCCGTGACGCGGCGGCTGTAGCGGCCGCCAGGGCTGCCGCCGCCGAAGCGGAACAGGCCAAGTCCCGTAAGCAGATCGGCCAACTGGCCGGGGATCTGTACCGTAACGGCGGCCTGAATCCTGCCCTCAGCAGCTTTGTCAGCGGCACCGGACAGGCCCTCGAGGATGCAGCCACGCTGGAGGCTGTAACCGCCGGACGCGCGCGGGCGTTCGAGTCCGCGGAAACCGCTGCTGCTGCCGCGCAGTCACTGACCGAAGCCGCAGCGGACGCCAACCGTGCCGCCGACGAGGCCGCCGCGGCCGCGGAAGACCGCAAGGTCGACGCCGATCGCGCCACCGCGGCCCAGCGCCAGGTGGTGGCCGACGCCAAGGAGCAGCGCAGCGCGCTCGTGGACCAGCTGGCAAGCCTGAGAAACACTACGGCGGCGCTGGAATCGGCCCGGGTGGACGCCCTCGACCGCCAGCGCCAGCAGGACCGGCTCGCAGCACTGACCGCGGCGGCCGGTCCCGCGCCGCAGCCTGGCACCGGTTCACAGCCGGGCACGGGTTCGCAGCCTGCCCCGGCATCACCGGGACGGGACGACTCGGCCGCGCAGCAGCCGGCAGCTCCGGCTCCGGCCGAAGGGCCGGCGGCTCCCGTTCCGGCACCGGCTCCAGCACCTGCTCCTGCTCCAGCACCTGCTCCAGCACCTGCACCTGCGCCCGCCCCCGATCCGGCGCCTGCCCCTGATCCCGCGCCGATTCACGTTCCGGTTCCCGCACCTGTTCCGGTGCCGGCGCCCGTTCCTGCGCCGATTTCCGGCGGGTCAAACCAGACCGCCATTTCAGTTGCGCTCGGCAAGACCGGATCGCCGTTCTTCTACCAGTACGGCGGAACCGGGACCTATGGGTTTGACTGCTCGGGCCTGGTGCAGAGCGCGTTCGCCGCGGCCGGCAAGTACCTGCCCCGCACTGCCTCCCAGCAGTTCGCCCAGGCCCCCGTCCATGTCCCGCTCTCCCAGGCGCGCCCCGGCGATTTGCTTGTCTGGGGTTCGTCCCCGGGCTTCTACCACGTGGCCATTTACATAGGCGGTGGCCGCGTGGTCCAGGCACTCAACCCGGACGCCGGCATCACTGTGACCGATGTTGCCGCCATGTCCGGGATGCAGCTGTACGGCTACGCGGCCCGATACTGAGGCCCGGTTCCTGGGTCCGGTTACGCAGCGGCACGTCGGTCGACTACGAGAGCACGTCCTTGGTGATGAACCTGCCGTAGGCCAGCGCGCCGAAGACGGCGATGTAGCCGCCCTGCAGAAGGGCGTTGACGGCAAAGGAGTCCCAGGACACCGGCTGGCGGAGCAGGTCGCCAAAGTCCAGCCAGTAGTGGCTGAACAGCCAGGGATGCAGCCACTCAAGCTGCGGCAGCGCGTCCAGGACCTGGGCGACGACCGAGAGCACCACGGTGGCCGCCATGGCCCCCACCGGCACGTCCGTCAGGGTCGAGATGAACAGGCCGATCGCCGACAGCCCCAGCAGTGAAACGGCCAGGTAGGCTGCGATCAGCAGGAGCCGGACCACTGCCTCGCCGGGACCGATCGTGTCGCCGGACAGCAGCGTCACCGGTCCCACTGGGAAGAGCGCCGCGCCGATTCCGGCCCCGGTCAGGGCCACCACGAGCGGGGCAACGACCACGAACAGAGCCGTCCCGGCATATTTGACGATCAAGAGACGGACCCGCCCGGCCGGGGCCACGAGCAGGTAGCGCAGGGTTCCCTGCCCGGCCTCGCCGGCGATCGTGTCGCCGGCGACGACGCCGACGGTAAGCGGCAGGAACAGGGGAACGGACACCACCAGGGCCGTGACGCCCACGAACAGGCCGTTCTGGGCGATCCGGTCCAGGAAGGCGGGCCCGCGGCCCGGCGGTACAGCCGAGGAGACCCGCACCGCCACGGCGATCAGGATCGGGATGGCCGCCAGCGCGCACAACATGGCCCACGTCCTGCGGCGGCGGAACAGCACGCCGAGCTCGGACGCCAGCAGTCCGCCGGTCAGGGATCCGCGCCGGACCGGCGGACGGCCTGCCCCGGCGTCGCCGCCCGCGCCGCCGGCCGCTCCACTGCGGCCGCCGGCCGGGGCGACTGACGGACCGGCTGATGGATCGCCCAAAGATGAGCTGTTACTGGACAACGTCGAACCCCTCCCCCGTCAACGCCACAAAGCGGTCCTCAAGGCTGGCCTGTTCGGTCGCGAAGCCGCGGACCCGGACCCCCGCCGCCACGAGGGCAGCCACTACAGCTTCCGGTTCCACGGCCAGAGCCGAACTTGCATCTTCCCGGGCCGCCGCGCCTGGCGGAGCCGCAGGCAGCGAAGCGAACAGGGCTGCGTCCGTCCCGGAGCCAGCGGCACCCGAACCAGCGCCTCCGGAAGTGCGGCCGTCGGTACTCAGGGCGGCCGTAAGGCCCAGGCCGGTCAGCACCTGCGCCGCCGCGCCCGGATCCGGGGTCAGCACGCGGATCCTTGCCTGGCCCGCCCCGCGCAGTTCCGCCAGGGTTCCCTGCGCCACAAGCCGGCCCGCGCTCATGATGGCAGCATGCGTGCAAATCTGCTCGACCTCGGCCAGCAGGTGGCTGGAGACGAACACCGTAGCGCCGTCCGCCGCGAGGGAGCGCACCAGGCTCCGCACTTCACGGGTGCCCTGCGGATCCAGTCCATTGGTGGGCTCGTCCAGCACCAGGAGCTCGCGCGGAGCCAACAGGGCGTTGGCGATCCCCAGCCGCTGCTTCATACCGAGCGAATAGGCCCGGACCAGCTTGTCCGCGGCGTGCGTCAAACCCACCCGTTCCAGGGCTGACTGGACACGGGCGCGCCGCGTCGCCGCCGAACCGTAGGGGTCCGCGGCGTCCATGCGGCGCAGATTGGCAGCGCCGGAGAGGAACGGGTAGAACGCCGGCCCCTCGACCAGCGCCCCGACCCGGGGAAGCACGTCAGCAAGTTTCCGGGGCATGTCCTCGCCCAGGACGCGCATGGTGCCGCCGGTGGCCGTGGCCAGGCCGAGCAGGAGCCTGATGGTGGTGGTCTTCCCCGAGCCGTTCGGGCCCAGGAATCCGAAGACTGCGCCTTTCGGCACGGCCAGATCGACGCCGTTGACGGCCAACTGCTGGCCGAACCGTTTGGTCAGCCCCCTGGTCTCGATGCTCAGCTCGGCCCCCGGCCCGCCGGTGCTCACGCGGCCGTCACCGGACGGCCGCCGGATACCGCGCCCGTAATCACTTCTGCAAGACAGCGGCCTGGAGCCGCTCCAGGGGCACGGAGCCGACGAAGACCTGTCCGTCGTCGAGCACCAGCACGTTCACCAATGCAGTGGACAAGAGCCTGCCGCCCTGGACCGGAACAGTGGCCTGTTCAAGGAGTGCCGCCGCGTCCGGCGTCGAACCGGCGGTTCCCGCCGGGAACTCAGCGACCGATTCCCAGCCGGAGCCGGTAACAACCGGCTTGTGGGTGCTGTCCTTGGCTGCCGGCGGCGTAGCGTTCGCGGACTCCTTGCCCTCCTGATGCTCCGGGACCTGGATCTCCTTGACGGTGGCGCCCGGCGGCGGGCTGAACGTGAAGACCGACGCGTCGGGGGCACCGAGGGTCAGACTCGTGTAGGCGACGCGGAAGGCGGGTTCTGACTGCCCCCGGGCCTTGACCTCGACGCCCAGCGGCAGACCCGTCTGGCCGTCAACGGCAACCGCGATGGATGAGACCAAGGTGGCGTCAGACCTTGGCGTGAGCACCAGGTTGTAGGCCTCCCGTCCGGCTACCTGGACGTCGGCGCCGACGGACACGTCCGTGCTCGGGTCGACCTTGGCCAGGAACATCGCGGCGAGCTGGTCGGGCGTGGCCGTGACGTCTTTACCGGATCCGTAGTGGTCGGCGGTGCCGGCCGGGAGCTGGAGGTGGGAGGCCGTGTTGTCCTTGGAGTTGTAGAACCAAACCTCGTTGCCGTGGCGGACGGCGTTGCGCTCGGCCAGCCGGTCCAGCACCTGGATGCGGGCGTTGTCCGGGCCGTCGCGATAAACCCGCGCGGTGTGCGGACCTGTCAGCAGTTCGAGCCAGGCCGTGCCTGACGAGTCCGAGCCGGCTCCGGTCTTGGGGAGCTCGGGAAGACCAAGCTCGGAGGACTGTTCCAGGGTTCCGGAGAGGGCAGGCTCGCGGTGCTGGGCGATCAACTGCAGCACCTGCTCCGGCGTCCTGGGCGGCAGGGGATCCCCCGCCCTCGCGGGCAGGGATCCGGCCAGCGCGCCGGCGGCAATGACGGCAGGAACGGCGACGGCGGGCAGCCAGCGCAGCCACTTGCGGGTCATCGTGACCGCGCCCCGGCAAGAGATGATCCAAATATCCGCGTCTGAGGAATGCGCGCTTCAGTGCAGCTCATAGGTCAACAGTACGCCTGGCCCCGGCGGCCTGGTTGCCTCACTTCAGCACATTGATGGTCAGTTCCACGGAGCCAAGCAGGAGTGCGAGCACGGAGGTGCCAAGGCCCGCCACGAGCAGCAGCCCGGGGTGGGCGAGGCCCACCACCACGCGCTTCAGCCGCGGCCTGTCCCGCAGGAACTTCTTGGGCACAGTGCCAGGCTCCGGTGTTTGCTTCCAACCCCGGAGCCGGCGCAGGAACCAGGCGCAGCGGATGATGAAGGCCAGCCACAGCACGGAGACCACCAACGGGATCCCGGCCAGCAGGAGGTTGAAGCCCACCGCGGTGACCTCGCGTTCGGACTCGCCAACGAGCGTCTGAACGGTTGTTGAAATCGATGCGCTCATGACCACGGACACCCCCCACACGAGGAAGGCGGCGATCAGGGCAAGGAAGCGGACAAAGAAGTGGTCCAGCACCGAGTCCCGGCGCGGCTTCAGGTAGCGGCGCGGGGTGGCGTGCAGCAGGGCAAGGCTCGCCAGGAGCGTCGGCAGCGCGGCCATGCCGACCAGCACATACCAGGACCAGCCGGCCAGATCCAGGAATTCATCGGCCACGATCAGCACTGCCCAGAACCCGGCCCACGCCCAGCCGGCCGTGAGCGGACGCTCCACGAGCCACGCCGGCAGCCACGCGTCCGGGTCCGCGGACCCGGGGGCGCCGGACCCGGGGGTTTCGGAGCGGGGGTTATCGGGCGACCGGGTATCAGGTACCGGGGTGCCCGCGGCGGGTATTCCGGTGGTCCCGGGGTCCTCGCCCTCGGAACCGCGCACTTCGCTCATGGCCCCACTGTAGCGAGCCGGGGGCCCGCGCAGACGTGCGGGCCCCGCCGCCGTTGCGGCCCGGCGCTATTAGGCCGGCGCTACTTGGAGGGCGTCACGGTGCCGGCGGCGCCGTCGACCGTAAGGTTGTCGCCCGTGGCGATCCTCGCCGTCGCGTCGGGGACCCCCACCACCGCGGGGATCCCGTATTCCCGTGCCACGACGGCGCCGTGGGAGTTGGGCCCGCCCATTTCCATCACGAGGCCGCCGGCCGTCAGGAACAACGGCGTCCAGCCGGGATCCGTGGACGGCGCCACGAGGATCTCGCCGGGTTCCAGGTGCGCGCCCTGGGGGTCCAGGATCACGCGAGCCCGGGCCATGACGGTGCCGGCCGAGGCCGGCGTCCCGGAGAGCTGTCCGGCCCTGCCGTCAGCGCCGACCTGAACAGCGTTGGCCTGCACTGCCTCGGGCTCGGTGCCGTCCGAGAGCAGCACGCGGGGAATGCGCCGGCGGCCCAGTTCAGCCGCGTACGCCGCCCGGCGCTGCGCCACGACACCCTGCAGCGCCGCGCCGCCCAGCCCCCGGTGCGCCTCGGCCAGGTCAACGAAGAAGATATCGTCCGCCGCATCGATGGTCCCGGCCGCGGCGAGTTCGGCCCCCACAGCCGCAAGCTGCTGGCGGACGGCGCCGAGCGCTTCCACGAGATGGTACTTGGGCAGTTCACGCAGGCCCGCGAACATTCGGGTCCGCCGCAGCGCTGCCCGCACCAGTGCACCCCGCAGGCGGCTGCGCTGCCGCGCTGCAGCCACAAGCCGGCCGACCTGCGCCTCAGCCTCACGCGCCGCCTTGCCGAACTGCCGGTCCGGGGCGAGCGCGGGATCATCCACACGCAGATAGTTGGCCAGGACCCCGATGATGTGGGTCGGGTCGTCAGACCAGCGGGGCATTCCGACGTCGATCTCCGCCACGGCGCGGTGGCCGTACCGGCTCAAGAAGTCCGACAGCCCGGACTGCAGGACGCCGGGAAGATCCGCGGCCCGGTAACGCCGGGCTAACTCGGGCAACGGTTCTCCGAACACCGCAGCCGACGCCGGGTCGTTGCGGATGGCTGTAGCCAGCGACCAGAGGTCCAGATCCATTTCTGTTGTCACGTTGTTGGGCAGGCCCCGCAGGACTTCCTGCAGCGCCCCGTTCCCGGGGCTCCCCGCGAGTTTTCCGGCCGCGGCGAGCAAGGCGAACCCCAAAGCGGGCAGCGGCAGGATGGCCGGAACCACGGGAAAGACGTGCCGGCCAAGGATCCGCTCGACGTGGTCCAGGCGCTGTGTGGCGGTGGCGCCGGCGGGCACCGTGAGTGCGGCCCTGAGCTGTTCGCCCACCCGGTCGGACCGGCGCAGCGCCTCCTCGGGCCGGATAAGGCCGCGGATCAGGGTTTCCGGGACTCTCGCCCGCGCCGCCACCGGAATGATGTGGCGCAGGAGCGGCCAGGGCGATCTTATGGTGACGGAGAATCTGGGATCGGCGAAAAGGTTGCGCAGCACGGCCGCCGATCGCGCCTCCATGATGTCGAATACCCGGGGGACGATGGCGCGCCCGGGTTTGCTCCGGAGAACGGGCGTGAGATCGAAGAAAATGCGCTGCCCGGCCTCCGCGTACGGTGCGGGCCCGTCACGGGGCACCGGCACGGGAAAATGCGCTGCCCCCGCGACTGAGGACGCAATCAGCCGGATGCCGGCGAGGCCCATCGGCGTCAGGGGCCGGGTCAGCCCCTGGGCCAGGCTGAAGCAGAGATAGACGCGCGGCGCCGGTCCGGACGGCGTTCTGTCCGGCATCGGATACAGCGTGGTGATGGGCCTGGACTGCGTCAGCCACACGGTGCCGTCCTGGCCGATGGCCCATTCAAGGTCCTGCGGCGAGCCGAAGTGCACCTCCGCGCGGCGGCCCAGGAGTTCCAGCGCGGCAAGTTGGGCATCGTCCAGGCTGGGCGCCGCCCCTGCGCCAGGTTGGGGCACACGCTCTGTGCCGCCGCCGGGCAGGGGACGGATGAGCATGCCCTTGTCCCCAATGCGCCGCTCGAGGATCCGTCCCGTGGCGCCGTCGATCACGAAGTGGTCCGGGTTGACGGCCCCCGACACCACGGCCTCGCCCAGCCCGGGACTGGCGTCGATGACGGCCTCGTGCCGCCGGCCGGTCACGGGGTTGGCGGTGAACAGCACTCCGGCCACGGCTGCGTCCACCATGCGCTGGACGACCACTGCGAGGGACACGGCGGAGGGCTCGATCCCCTGCACCGCCCGGTACGTCACCGCGCGGTCTGTCCACAGGGAGGCCCAGCACCGGCGGACGGCAGCCAGCAGGGCGTCCGCGCCGACCACGTTCAGGAATGTGTCCTGCTGGCCGGCGAAACTGGCGAACGGCAGGTCTTCGGCGGTCGCGGAGGACCGCACCGCGACCGCGGTGTCCGCGCCCAGCGCCGCATAGGCGGCGCGCACGGCGGCGTCGATGCCGGCGGGGACGTCGGCGTCGAGCACCAGCGCGCGGGCCTTCGCGGCAAGCGCAGCCAGCCCTGCCAGGTCATCGGGGGTGGTCGCGGCGAGGGCCCGGTGCACGTCCGCCAGCGCCGGAGATGCCGTGGCGTCCAGGTAGGCCCGGGTGGTCAGGCAGAAGCCGGGGGGAACCGGAAGGCCGGCCCGTGCCAGCTCGCCCAGGTTGGCCGCCTTGCCGCCGACCTTGGCCAGCATGTCCTGGCCAAGGCGTTCCAAGGCCAGGACCGGCCCGTCCTGGGCAGGGTCCGGCTCCCCGGGGTGCTCCATCCGCAAACCGTCCTTCCGACGCCGGACCTGTGGCCTCGTGACTTTAGGAGTCGCCGAGCATCGGGCCGAAGCTGGCCCTGTCCGCCAGCCGCGGGTCGTCACGGTCCGGCACCACCATGATCGGCCCTTTGGCGTGGTGGAGGACGCCGTCGGATGTGGAGCCCAGCAGCATTCCGGCGAAGCCGCCGCGCCCGCGGGTGCCGACCACCACAAGTTCCACGTGCCGGCTGGCGTCGACGAGGATGTCGACGGGAGAGCCGTCCACCAGCTGTGTCTCCACCTGGAGGGCGGGGAAGTGGCTCCGCAGCCAGGCAACGCCGGCGTCGAGCTGGACCTTGATGTCGGCGAACAGGGCGTCCCGGTCCATCGGGGTGGGCACCCAGGCCAGCGAGCCGGTGTACTGCGGCACGGCGCACACCACGCGCAGCCGGGCGGAGAGCCGTTCGGCCTGGGCTGCAGCCTCCAGTACCGCGATTCGGGCCTGCTCCGAGCCGTCGACTCCGACCACCACAACGTTCTCGACCGGCTGGTGGCCCAGCTTCGCCCGTTCGGCCAGGACATGCTTGTCGTCAGTGGTTTCGCCCAGCCGGTCCGCGCAGATCAGCGGCACAGTCACCGTGGGGCACTTCGCGTGGGCGGGCAGAGCGCTGCTGACGGAGCCGAGCAGCCGGCCCACAAAGCCGCCGCGGCCGCGGGTTCCGAAGACCAGAAGCTCCGCGGTTTCGCTGATTTCCAGCAGCACGCCGGACGCGTCCCCGTTCTCGACGGACGCGTCGACGTCGATGTTGTAAACCGCGACCTTGTCGAGGGCGTGCTTGAGAATGGCTTCGGCGCCCTCACGGATCACTGAGTCGTCCACCGTGGCGTAGCCGCCGTCGAGCCCGGAAGCGGCGAAGATCGGCACCGAATAGGCGGTCACGATGTGCAGCGGGCGGCGGCGGCGCTCAGCCTCGCGGGCTGCCCACACCAGGGCGCAGTGGCTGTGGTCCGAGCCATCCACACCAACAACGATTCCCCGGGGAGGCGCCGGTTCGCCGCCGGCCTCCCACGCCGGGTCCGGGTGCACCTGTTCACGGCCCATGGGGTCCGCCTCCTCGCGATTCTTGCCTGATGTTGCGGCTATTCTGCCAGAAGTACCGCCGCCCGGCGTCCACCGGCGAGGCGACCCGGAATCTGCGTGCAGGAACCCCTGATTTTCCTCACTATTCTCGGTTAATTGCGAACATTCAAGACGGCGGCAGGGCGTCCCTGGCGGCCCGCGTCCGAAGGATTTACGCAGAGTTAACACGCCGTTTCGTTGCGCGGGTTCCCGGGCTTTCGGGACGGTTTCCACAGGTTCCCGGGCACGGAAACCCCCGAAATCCGGGACCACAGCCAATGTCCTACCTCCCCTATCCACGGGCGGGAATCTTCGGTATCCTTCGAGGCATTGCTGAACCGAGACTGGTATTTCAGAACGCAGCCGCTGGGGCTGCGCAACCAGGCCTAGGTTGGCGTCCGGGGTCTTCCCCGCGACTGGCACCATTTCAAGGAGGAACCCTGCAGTGTCGAGCATGCCTTTGTACGGCGGGATCGAGCGGACCACCGCCGTAGTGATCGGGACGGGGCTTCCGGCCTGGCTGTGGCCAGCGAGCTCCAACGCCGCGGTGTTGCGTCCATCATTGTGGACGGGCTCGACCTCCTGGGTGCCGGCCATCCGGCCAACACGTCCTCGCTCCAGCGCTGCGACGCGGCGGACGCCGCCAGCCTGAGGGAGCGCAACGAAATCCTGCGGCACCTGCGCAATTACGCCGCAAGCCACAAACTCGACGTGCGGAACAACATCCGGGCCCTGCAGCTGGACCTCCTTGAGGCCGGCACGGACGGGGCACCCACCGAGAAGTGGGCCGTCCAGACCCCGGGCGGCGTCCTGCTGGCCGACCATCTTGTCCTGACCCGCTGCGCCCACAGCCAGCTGCGCCGCATGCTCTCGGAGCTTGGCATGGCAGCCGGGCAGAACCTCATGGCGGCGATGCATGCCCTCGGGATGTACCTCGTGGGGGTAGGCGAGCTCATTACGCCGACGCCCAAGGAAGTCCTTCGCCAGGCCAAAGTCGTGGGACAGACGATTTCCGCCAAGGTCTACCCCAATGGCGTCCCCACGCTGCTGCCAGGCGGCTTTGCCCTGGCCGCCCCCGCCTGATACCCGGGATCCCCGGGGTCACGCGGTTCCCGGGCGTTGCTGTGGTTTCCGGTGTTGGGTCAGCTGTCGGCGTCGCTGCCTTCGTCCGGGGTGAGGCGGCGTTTGGCCATCAGGCCCAGGGCCACCAGGATGCCGACCCCCACGGCGACGAAGATCATGACGCTCCAGGGAAACTGCTCCGACCCGGCCGGCGCAGGGGCGGGCGCCTGCGTGGTGCCCGGCTGGGCGGTGCCCATCGTGGGGACCGCAGCAGCCGACGTCGGGCCCGCTGCAGCCGCCGTCGCGGTGAAGGTGAAGCTGCCCTCGATCGGGTGGCCGTCGGAACTGGCCACCCGCCAGTGCACGGTGTACTGCCCGGCAGGAGCGCCGGACTTCAGCTTCTGCGCAGCGACGCTGTCCACGATTTCCACGGGGCCGTCCGCCCAGTTGGCGCCCGTGGCGTCGTTGACCAGGATCTGCGACCCCAGGGCGAGCGGATTGTGGTTGAAAGTGACCGAGACCTGCTCCGGCGGTGCCGCGACGGTTGCTCCGGCAGCCGGGCTGGTGGACTCCGCGGTGTCGTGCGCCGACGCAGGGCTCATGGCTCCCAGCAGGACGGCCACGAGGACGACGGCACCCAGCAGGGCACTGCGAAGCTGGCGGATACGGGGCATGGGCAGGCTACTCCTAGTGTTGGCTTCCTTACAGACTAGGCGAAAACGCAGGGTTGGCCGTCGGGCTCCAAATAGGATTTAAGCAACACCCATCACTCCCGGAGGACTAATGCAAGACCTAATGCTCAAGCAGGGCTCCGCACTCGACCGGTATTTCAAGATATCCGAGCGGGGGTCGAACTTCTCGCGCGAGATCCGCGGAGGGTTCGCCACGTTCTTCGCCATGAGCTACATCGTGGTGCTGAATCCGCTGATCCTCTCCGGGCCCGACTCCACGGGCGCGACCCTCGGTTTCCCCGCCGTCGCCGCCGTCACCGCCTTCGTGGCCGGCATCCTCACCATCCTCATGGGCGCGTGGGCCAAGCATCCCTTCGCCCTGGCCACCGGGCTCGGCGTCAACGCGTTCGTCGCCGTCACCGTGGCCACGAACCCCGGGCTGTCCTGGCCGGACATGATGGGCCTGGTGATGCTCTCCGGCATCACCATGCTGATCCTGGTCCTCACCGGCTTCCGGACGGCTGTGTTCAAGGCCGTTCCCGAGGGGCTGAAGACCGCGATCGTGGTGGGCATCGGCCTGTTCATCGCCCTGATCGGGCTCGTCAACGCCGGCTTCGTGCGCCGCATCCCGGATGTCGCCGGAACCACCGTTCCGGTCGGCCTGGGCTTCGACGGCAAGCTCCTGGGCTGGCCCACCTTCGTGTTCGTGTTCGGGCTGATCCTGACCATCGCGCTCGTGGTCCGCAAGGTCAAGGGCGCCATCCTGATCGGCATCGTGGCCTCGACCATCCTGTCCGTGATCCTGGAATCCATCCTGCACATCGGGCCCAGCTTTGACGGCACGAACCACAACCCGCAGGGCTGGTCCCTCGTGGCCCCGAAGTTCTCCGAATGGGCGGCCCCGGACCTGTCCCTGCTCGGCAGTGCCGACCCGTTTGGCGCCTTTGAGCACCTCGGCTTCGTCGCGGCGACCCTTCTGGCGTTCGTGATCCTGCTCAGCATCTTCTTCGACGCCATGGGCACCATGGTGGGCCTGGCCACCGAGGCCGGCACCATCGACAAGGACGGCAACATCCCCAACGTCGACCGCGTGCTGCAGGTGGACGCCCTGGGCGCGATCATCGGCGGCGGCGCCTCGGTCTCCTCGAACCAGATCTACGTCGAATCCGGTGCCGGCATCGGCGAAGGCGCACGCACCGGCCTGGCATCCGTCGTCACCGGCCTGCTGTTCCTCGTGGCCATGTTCTTCACCCCGCTGATCAACCTCGTGCCGTTCGAGGCCGTGGCCCCCGCCCTCGTGATCGTCGGCTTCATGATGGTCTCGCAGGTGGGCAAGATCGACTGGCAGGACTGGGGCATCGCGATCCCGGCCTTCCTGACGTTCACCCTCATGCCGTTCACCTACTCGATCGCCAACGGCCTGGGCGCGGGCTTCATCAGCTTCGTGCTGATCCGCCTGTTCCAGGGCCGGGCCCGCGAGGTGCACCCGCTCATGTGGGCCGTGGCTGCCGCGTTCCTGCTGTTCTTCGCGATCGGCCCGATCGAGGCCGCCCTCGGGTTGCACTAGGGCCTGCTCCCCCGTTCCCGCCCGCCGAGACCGCACTTCGTGGCAGTATTTTTCGAAAACATTGCCACGGACTGCGGTCTCGGCGGTGTTTAAACGGGGATTCCGGGATTCCGGACAGTCCGACGGCGGCGCTGCTGGTTTTGCGGCCCGGCATGCGGTGAGCTAGGGGCATGGTTTCTCCCGCGCTCCCCGTTGATGTCCCGCCGCAGCCCTGGACCGGCCGGTTCGACGGCGACGGCGACGAGCACCGGCGCTGGTGGCAGGCCGTGACCCCCTCCGCTGCAAGCACGGTTCCGGTGGCTTCCCCCGGTCCGCGCCCCGCCGTCATCCTCGGCTTCGGCAGCGACGCCGGGGTGCGGCGCAACAAGGGCAGGACCGGCGCCGCGGCCGCCCCCGCCGCCATCAGGGCCGCGCTCGGCCCGCTCGCGTTCCACCTGTCGCGGGTCGTCCACGACGCCGGTGACGTCACCGTGGCCGGGGACGCGCTGGAGGCAGGGCAGGCACGTGCCGGGCTCGCCATCACCAGGCTGCTCGACGCCGGCCGGCTTCCCGTGGTGTTGGGCGGCGGACACGAGACTGCCTTTGCCAGCTACCTCGGCGTGGCCGGGTCCGCGGCCGTGCGCGAGGGCCTGAGCGTCGGCGTG
Source organism: Arthrobacter sp. Bi26 (assembly GCF_918697925.1). Classification (GTDB taxonomy): domain Bacteria; phylum Actinomycetota; class Actinomycetes; order Actinomycetales; family Micrococcaceae; genus Arthrobacter. The sequence continues at coordinate 9,659 of NZ_CAKKMF010000057.1, read as the reverse complement.
TTGAACCTGGACGCGCACTTCGACCTCCGCGACGAGTCCGTGCCGAGCTCCGGCACGCCGTTCCTGCAGATGGCCCGCGCGGAAGCCGCCGCCGGCCGCGAACTGCGCTACGCCGTCGTCGGGATTTCCGAGCCGAACAACACCCGGGCGCTGTTCCGGACGGCAGAGGAGCTCGGCGTGGACTACCTGCTGGATGAGGACTGCTCGGCGGAGGCCGCGGCCACGTTTGTGGCGGCGTTCCTGGCGCAGGTGGACGCGTTGTACCTGACGATCGACCTGGACGTGCTGCCGGCCTCGGTGGCCCCGGGGGTGAGCGCTCCGGCCGCTTATGGTGTGCCGCTGCCGGTGATCAGCGCCGTGTGCCGGCAGGTGGCCGCGAGCGGGAAGCTCCTGCATCTGGATATCGCCGAGCTGAACCCGGAGTTTGATATCGACGGCCGCACCGCCAAGGTGGCCGCGCGGCTGGTCAATACGCTGCTCGGGTAGGGGCGCGCAAGGGTTCGGAGACGGCGCTCCGGCCCCGCAGGGATGGACTGCCCGCCCTGCGCCAGCGATCATGAAAGCAGGCGCGAGGTTTCGGCGACCGCAGCAACACGGCTTCTCCTTGCGCGATGGAGGCGCAGCGCAATGTCCCCAACATCCGGCCCTGCAGATCATGCCCCGGCGGACGCTTCCGCCGGCTCCCCGGACACGTTCCTGACGGACTACTACGAGCATGTGGCCGACGACGACATCCGGAACTACACTGCCGAATCGCTCCGGAGCCGCGCGGAATACCATCGTTCGCTGGCCGCAACCCGGGCCCCGGGCCACGCCGTCATCGGAGTGCTGAGTGAGACGGACGCCAGCGTCGTGGCAATAGTGGCTGAGGACATGCCGTATCTGCTTCCCTCCATCACGGCGGCACTCGCCCGTGACAACGCCGCCATACGCCTGCTGGTCCACCCCACTTTCACCGTTGGCAGGACCCCCGGGACGAACAAGCTCGTGGGCATCCGGCCGGTACCGCTGCGCACTGCTTTGCCGGTGGGCAACGAACCTCCCGCGATGCCGTCGCCGCGTGAATCCACTGGAGATTTGACCTGCACGGAGGCCTGGATCGCCGTCGAAACCGCCAGAGTGCCGGATCAGGCCAGCGCCGATCGGCTCATCCATAATCTCCAAGCGGTCCTGGCCGACGTTCGTGCGGCCGCCGAGGATTCCGCAGCCATCCATCGGCACGTGGCCGCGGAAGTTGCCGCCCTGGATGCCAAAACCGCCGCGGCCAGCGCTGCAGATTCAGTGGTTGCAACAGTGCAGGCAGCCAGGGACTTGCTGCTCTGGCTGGACGAGGGCAACTTCGTGTTTCTCGGATACCGCGGGTATGACATCGCCGACGACGACGGACTGCCGGTCCTCGCGGCACAGCCGGGGTCCGGGCTCGGGCTCCTCCGGCACCGTGAGCAGAGCCGGCCGCTGCGGGGTTCCGCCAGGCCGGGGGCGCGGGGTCCGGCCCCGGCCCTGGCCCTCACGAAAGCAGGTATCCGTTCCACGGTCCTCCGGGACGCCTACTTGGACGAAGTCAGCCTCCTGAGGTTTGACATGGCCGGCAACCCTGCCGGGGAAGTGTGCTTTGTTGGCCTTTTCGCCCCCAGCGCTGCAAACCGGTCCGTACTTCAAATCCCGGTCATCCGGGACAAGGTGTCCACGGTACTGGACCGCTCCGGATTCCCGCCCGGGTCCCATGCCGGCAAGGAAATGTTGGGCGCCATCGAGGCCTATCCGCGTGACGAGCTCTTCCACATCGACGCAAACGATCTGGCCAGCCATGCGCGCGAAATCCTGCGCCTCCAGGAACGCCACAGCACCCGGCTGTTCCTCAGGCCCGATTCCTATGGACGCTTCATGTCCGCCCTGGTTTTCCTTCCCCGCCGCCGCTACAGCACGGCTGTTCGGCTCAACATCGAGCGGGAACTGCGGGAGGGCTTCAACTCGAAAGCCGTCGAGTTCGAAGTCCGTCTCAGCGAGTCGGCCATGGCCAGGGTGTTTTTCCGGATCCTGCTGCCGGGCGGCGGACGGCCCGCCGTCGACGCCTCAGCACTGGAGCTGCGCATCATTGCTGCCACGAGGTCATGGGCGGAGGGCTTGGACGAGGCCCTGCAGCACAAATTCCCCGCCGGCGACGCCGCCCGGCTGTCCATGCAGTGGGCCCAGGCGTTTCCGGCCAGCTACAAGGCCGACTACCAGGCGGAGGATGCCGTCGAGGACATTATCAAATTCGAAAGCCTGGGCGGGCCGGACGGCGGGAACCTCGATGACCCGCTGCTTTCCGTCTACGCACGCCCGGGGACTCCGGTGCTGGCCGAGGACGCCCGGATCCGCCTCTATCTGACACGGCCGAAGAGCCTGACGCAGATTCTGCCGTTCTTCCACAACCTGGGGCTCGAGGTGCTCGACCAACGGCCCTACGACGTCCGGCGTGCCGATGGACACACGTTCTTCCTGTACGACCTCGGGCTCAAATACCCCTCCGGCGTTGACCCCGCGGGCACCAGCGGGCTGCTTGCCGAGTCGTTTTGCGCCGCCATGAGAGGAGACATCGAGTCCGACACCTTCGACGCACTGGTTATCAGGGAAGGAATCGGCTGGCGCCAGACAGCCATCCTGCGCGGCTATGCGAAATACCTGCAGCAGCTCGGAACCACCAACTCCTACGGCTTCATGGCGGACACCCTGCGGACGAATGTCCGGGCCACGCGCGCACTCCTTGCACTGTTCGAGGCAAAGTTCGATCCGGATCTCGACCAGCCAACCCGCCTCGATGGCATGGACTCGGCCAGAAGTGAGCTGACGGCTGCCATCGACGCCGTGCCCGTCCTGGACGCCGACCGTCTGCTGCGGTCCTTCGCGAGTCTTGTCGAGGCGACCCTGCGCACCAATTACTTCCTGAACAAGCCCTACCTCAGCTTCAAGCTCAACCTCTCCGGCGTCCCGGCCGCACCTGCCCCGCGGCCAAAATACGAAATCTGGGTCTATTCGCCCCGGGTTGAGGGGGTGCATCTGCGCTTTGGCGCCCTTGCCCGCGGCGGGCTTCGCTGGTCCGACCGCCGGGAGGACTTCCGGACGGAGATCCTGGGACTCGTCAAAGCGCAGACCGTCAAGAACGCTGTGATCGTGCCAACGGGCGCCAAGGGTGGTTTCTATCCGAAGCAGCTGCCCGACGCCGCCACCGACCGGGCGGCCTGGCTGGCGGAGGGGCAGGAGAGCTACCGGATCTTCATCCGCGGCATGCTGGACATCACCGACAATCTGCTCACATCCCCCGACGGCGCCCGCGGGTCCACCGAGCAGGTTGTGCCGCCCGAGCGGGTGGTCCGGCACGATGGCGATGACTACTACCTGGTTGTTGCCGCGGACAAGGGGACGGCCGCGTTCTCGGACATCGCCAATGCCTTGGCTTTGGAGTACGGATTCTGGCTCGGCGACGCCTTCGCCTCGGGCGGCTCGGTGGGCTATGACCACAAGCAGATGGGCATCACGGCACGCGGGGCCTGGGAGTCGGTCCGGCATCATTTCCGCGAACTGCTCATCGATTCCGCGGCCGAGGACTTCACGGTAGTGGGCATTGGCGACATGAGCGGTGACGTGTTCGGCAACGGCATGCTGCTGTCCCGCCACATCCTGCTGGTGGCGGCGTTCGACCACCGGCACATCTTCCTCGATCCAACCCCCGATCCGGCCGCCTCCTATGCGGAGCGGCAGCGGCTGTTCGGGCTTTCCCGTTCCTCCTGGGCCGACTACGACGTCTCGAAAATCAGCGCGGGCGGCGGCGTGTTCTCCCGGCTGGAGAAGTCGATCGAGATCACCGAAGCGGTGCGCCTTGCCCTGGGGCTGGAGCCCGGAACGACGGCGATGAGCCCACCGGAGCTGCTCAAGGCCGTCCTCCTGGCACCTGTGGACCTGCTCTACAACGGCGGCATCGGCACGTACGTCAAGGCCTCCACCGAGACCCACGCGGACGTGGGAGACAAGGCCAACGATCCCATCCGTGTCAACGCCGTCCAGCTGAGGACCAGGATCATCGCCGAGGGCGGCAACCTTGGCATCACCCAGCGGGGCAGGGTGGAAGCGGCGCTGGGCGGGGTCCTGCTGAACACCGATGCGATCGACAACTCCGCCGGCGTGGACTGTTCGGACCACGAAGTGAACATCAAGATCTTCCTCGACCGGATGATCGCCGCGGGAAGGATGTCCCCGGAGGAAAGGACAGGCTTCCTGCACTCCCTGCAGGAGGAAGTCGGACGCTTGGTCCTGAAAACCAATGTGGACCAGAACGTGCTCCTCCTCAACGACCGCCAACTGGTGGGTCAATGGAGCCCGAGCTTCGAGCGCACCATGGACTGGCTGGAGACCGTGACGGACCTGGACAGGAACCTTGAATGCCTGCCCAGCACAGAGCAACTGCACGCCCGCCTGCAGACCGGCGCCGGCCTGACATCTCCGGAGCTTTCCGTGCTGGCCGCGTATGCCAAGATCGAGCTGGCAAGGGAACTCACAATCAGCGGACTCGCCGATGACCCTTGGTTCGCCCGGACCGTACGCGGCTACTTTCCGCGCCAGCTGGCGGAGCGGTTCGGGGAGGAGCTGTCCACGCATCCGCTGCGGCGGCAGATCGTGGCCACTGTTATTGCCAACGACATGATCAACCTGGGGGGCATCGCCTTCGCCTTCAGGGCCATGGAGGAGACCACGGTATCGGCGGCCGCCGTGGCCCGCGGGTTCGTGGTCATGCGCAAGATTTGGGACTTTGACTCCATCACCCAAGCCCTCGCACAGCTGCCGGCAAGCATCCCCAGCGAGCACGGGTGTGCGGTGGCACTCGACATGCGCCGCCTGCTGGACCGCTCGACCCGGTGGTATGTCACCCACGATTTCCGGGACAAGCCAATCGCCGATGCATTGGCCCGGCTCGAGCCCCCCATGTCGCTTCTGCGCCCAAAGTTCGGCAGCTACCTTCACGGCGTGAATCTGCAGCATGCGCTGATCCGGCTGGCCCACACCGACGCCGTCGGCCTGCCCCATGAACTGGGCGTGCGCGCCTCCGAGATCCTGGTCAGCTACGGCCTTCTGGACATCTCCGCCATATCCGAAGAGCTCCAAGAGCCGGTGGACACCGTGGCCGAAGTCTACTTTGCCGTCTTCGAGCGGATCTCGGCGGTCCCCATTCTTGAACACATCACGGCGCTGCCGCGGGAAACGCACTGGGAGGCCCTCGCACGGGCGGCGCTTAGGGACGACGTGTATTTGGTCCTTGCCGGCATGACGAAGGCTGTTGTGAGGAATACGCCACGCCCCTCAGCCCCCGGAGGCGATCCGGTCGAGCGCATCGTCGCCTGGGAACGCGAAAACATCGAACAACTCGGCAGGATCCAGGAAACCATCAAGGAGGCCATCAAGCCGGGCCCGGTGGACATCGCAGCATTATCCGTTGCGGTCAAGCTGTTGCGGGCCGTGGTCAGCCGCTAGAAGCGCCGCCCCGTTTCCGGTCTCCCCAAGCCCGTCCGCCACAGACAAAAACCGGGGCCCGTTCGCGACACCGCACCACCATGGTGCGGAACGGCGAACGAACCCCGGTTCCTGTTGAAGTGTTGAAGCTACGCCCGGCGCACCTGCACGCCGTCGGACTGCAGGAAAAGCTCCGTCTCGGACGGCCCGGCGGGGACCAACCAGAGCACATTTCCGCTCAGTGAGACTTCTTCGACCTCACCGGCTGCAATGACCTGTGCGTGCTTGACGATTTCGACGCGTTCGCCGACCCGGAGGCCGCTCCAGTCGGAAACCGTAGCTGCGGATGCAAGGCGCCTGGACAGTACCGTGCCGCGTGCTTTCATAGAACTCTTACCCCTTTGTATGTGTTCTTTGCCACAACTTCATTGGTGTGACTTTCCATTTGTACTACAGTTCCCGGGTCCCCGCCTTCCGTGTCGGCCAAAGATTTCGGGGACGCCGGGAATTGTTCAGCCGCCGTGCACTTTATTTCTTTTCAGGCGAGAGTTCCGACGGCGGATTCGGCCGCCGCCCGGACCTTGCCCGACGCCACCAGGACGTCCGCCGCTTCAAGCTCCGGGGACAGGAACCTGTCCGTGCCCGGACCGTCGACGACGTCGCGCAGCGCAGCGATCACGGCCGCGCCCGCAGGACCCGGAGTGAGTTCGCCGCCGGAGAGCTGGGTACGGATGTCCAGGGCACGCGCGGAGGTCACCAGTTCGATCGCCAGGACGCGGCGCAGGTTCTCGACCGCGCGGCGGAGCTTGCGGGCCGCGTGCCAGCCCATGGAAACGTGGTCCTCCTGCATCGCCGAGCTCGGGATCGAGTCCACCGACGCCGGGACGGCCAGCCGCTTGTTGTCCGAAACCAGCCCGGCCTGCGTGTACTGGGCGATCATGAGGCCCGAGTCGACGCCGGGGTCCGAGGCCAGGAAGGCCGGCAGCCCGTGCGAGCGGGCCGGGTCCAGCATCCGGTCGGTCCGGCGCTCGGCGATGGAGCTCAGGTCCGCGACGGCGATCGCGAGGAAGTCCAGCACATAGGCCACCGGGGCGCCGTGGAAGTTTCCGTTGGAGCTGACCCGGCCGTCGGGCAGGACCACCGGGTTGTCGATCGCGGCGGCCAGTTCGCGGGAGGCGACCAGGGCGGCGTGATCAACGGTGTCGCGGACAGCGCCGGCCACCTGGGGTGCGCAGCGCAGCGAGTATGCGTCCTGGACCTTGGTGTCGTTGATCCGGTGCGAGGCCACGATCGGCGAGTTGGACAGCACGCGGAGCATGTTGTCGGCGGCGGCGGCCTGGCCCGGGTGCGGGCGCAGCGCTGCGTGCAGCTCGGGCAGGAACACCTGGTCGGTGCCGAGCAGCGCCTCGACGCTGAGCGCCGCGGTGATGTCCGCCGTCGTGAGCAGTTGGCGGATGTCCGCGATGGCCATCAGCAGCATGCCGAGCATGCCCTCGGTGCCGTTGACGAGGGCCAGGCCCTCCTTTTCGGCGAGAGTGACAGGTTCGATCCCGTGTTCGGCGAGGAGCTCCGCGACGGTGCGGCCGCCCTTGGTGCCGTAGAGCTCGCCGTCGGGGCCGGTCGCTTCGCCTTCGCCCATCAGGACCAGGGCACAGTGGGAGAGCGGCGCGAGGTCACCCGAGCAGCCGAGGGAGCCGAATTCGCGGACCACCGGGGTGATGCCGGCGTTGAGCACGTCCACCATGGTCTGCAGCACCACCGGGCGGACACCGGTCCGGCCGGAGGCCAGGGTCTTGGCGCGCAGGAACATGATGCCGCGGACCACTTCGCGTTCCACGGCCGGGCCCATGCCGGCGGCGTGGCTGCGGATCAGGGATTTCTGCAGCTGGGTGCGCAGCTCGTTGGGGATGTGCCGGTTGGCCAGCGCCCCGAAGCCGGTGGAGATGCCGTAAGCGGGGACCTCGCTGTGGGCGAGGTCGTCGATGTGGGCGCGGACCTTGGCGACGGCGTCGAGGGCGTCCTGGGCGATGGTCACGTGGGCGTCGTGGCGGGCGACGGCTACGACGTCCTCGGGGGTCACGCCGCTGGAGCCGAGCGTGACGGTGAGCGGTGAGTGGGTGGTGATGGTCATTGAAATCTACCTAGGTCTAATTGTTGGTCCGGCGTCCCCGTCGATTGCTCCGTTGCGGCCCTTTTCAAGGTTCAAAACGGCGTTTACGGAGCAATCGACGAGGTTTTCGCGGGCTTGGTTAGCGGGACTCGGACATGGGGATGCGGACGCCGCGTTCCTTGGCGACCTCGACGGCGCGGTCGTAGCCGGCGTCGGCGTGGCGGATGACGCCCATGCCGGGGTCGTTGGTCAGGAGGCGTTCGAGTTTCTCCGCGGCGAGGTCGGTGCCGTCGGCGACGGAGACCTGGCCGGCGTGGATGGAGCGGCCGATCCCGACGCCGCCGCCGTGGTGGAGGGAAACCCAGGTGGCGCCGGAGGCGGTGTTGAGCAGGGCGTTGAGCAGCGGCCAGTCGGCGATCGCGTCGGAGCCGTCGGCCATGGCCTCGGTTTCGCGGTACGGGGACGCGACGGAGCCGGAGTCGAGGTGGTCGCGGCCGATCACGATGGGCGCCTTGACCTTGCCCTCCTTGACGAGCTGGTTGAACAGCAGGCCGGCCTTGGCGCGTTCGCCGTAGCCGAGCCAGCAGATGCGGGCCGGCAGGCCCTCGAACTCGACCCGTTCGGCGGCGGCGTCGATCCAGCGGTGCAGGTGCTTGTTCTCGGGGAAGAGCTCCTTGATGGCCTTGTCCGTGACCGCGATGTCCTCAGGATCGCCGGAGAGGGCAACCCAGCGGAACGGGCCCAGGCCCTCGCAGAACAGCGGGCGGATGTAGGCCGGGACGAAGCCGGGGAATTCGAAGGCGCGGCTGTAGCCGCCCTTGCGGGCCTCGTCACGGATGGAGTTGCCGTAGTCGAAGACCTCGGCGCCGGCGTCCTGGAACTCGACCATGGCCTGGACGTGCTTGGCCATCGAGGCCTGGGCCTTCTTGGTGAAGCCTTCCGGATCGGCGGCGGCCTCGCGGTGCCACTCCTCAACCGTGATGCCCTCGGGCAGGTAGCTCAGGGGGTCGTGCGCGGAGGTCTGGTCCGTGACGATGTCCACGGTGAGCTCGCCGGCGTTGTGGCGGCGCAGGATCTCGGGGAAGACTTCGGCGGCGTTGCCGACGTAGCCCACTGACCAGCCGCGGCGCTCTTCCTTGGCTGCCAGGACCTTGGCGATCGCAGCGTCGAGGTCCGTTTCGACCTCGTCGAGGTAGCGCTTGCCGGCCCGGCGGCGCAGGCGGGTCTCGTCGACGTCGACGATCAGGCAGGCGCCGTCGTTCAGGGTGACGGCGAGCGGCTGGGCGCCGCCCATGCCGCCGCAGCCGCCGGTGAGGGTCAGGGTGCCGGCGAGGGTGCCGTTTTCGTCACCGGTGAGCTTGCGGGCGATCGCGGCGAAGGTCTCGAAGGTGCCCTGCAGGATGCCCTGGGTGCCGATGTAGATCCAGGACCCGGCGGTCATCTGGCCGTACATCATCAGGCCCTCGGCCTCGAGCCGGCGGAATTCGGGCCAGTTCGCCCAGTCGCCGACGAGGTTGGAGTTGGCCAGCAGCACGCGCGGGGCCCATTCGTTGGTGCGGAAGACGCCGACCGGCTTGCCGGACTGGACCAGCAGGGTCTCGTCCTTCTCCATGGTTTCCAGGGTCCGGGTGATGGCGTCGAATGCGGCCCAGCTGCGGACGGCACGGCCGGTGCCGCCGTAGACCACCAGGTCATCGGGGCGCTCGGCGACCTCGGGGTCGAGGTTGTTCATGAGCATGCGCAGCGGGGCTTCCGTCTGCCAGCTCTTGGCGGTGAGCTCGGTGCCGCGGGCTGCTTTGACCGGGCGGGCACCGGTGGTGAAATCGGCGGGTGCCATGAGGATCTCCTTTGTGGCTGGATGTGTTGCTGGATGGTGTCTGTACTGGATGGTGTCTGTGCTGGGGCGAAATCGGGAGGAATGAGGTTCTGTATCAACTAAAGCCCCTTCACGGCCGTGGAAACAGGCCCATCGCGGGGGTGCTGTCCGGGATTCCAGACCCTTCCCCTCCCCCGTTGCGCTATCAGTTCCGGTTGCCAAAACGGGCGAATGGGAGCCGTAAGTGAT
>NZ_CAKKMF010000056.1 GCF_918697925.1 Arthrobacter sp. Bi26 | reverse complement strand
AGCAAGAACCCCGCCTCCAAGAACCGTACGAAAGCGTAAACAGCCCTTCATGAACACCGAGTCGCCCTTGTCCGTGGTCCTCGCCGGCGGCGGAACCGCCGGTCATATCAGCCCGCTGCTGGCCATTGCCGGCGCCCTCCGGCAGTCCCGCCCCGGAGTGCAGCTCCTGGCTGTCGGGACTCCAGGAGGGATGGAAGAGCGGCTGGTACCGGCCGCCGGGCTGGACCTCGCCACCATCAGCCGGGTCCCGCTCCCGCGCAAGCCTTCCACGGACCTGCTCCGGCTTCCCGGGCGGATGGCCGGTGCCGTGAAGCAAGCGGGCTCCATCCTTGATGAGGCAGCCGCCGACGTCCTGGTGGGAGTCGGCGGCTATGTGTGCACGCCGATGTACCTCGCGGCCCGGCGCCGGAAGATCCCGATCGTGGTCCACGAGGCCAACACCCGCCCCGGCCTGGCAAACCGGGTCGGCGCACGCCTCGGCGCCCACGTGGCCGTCGCCTTCGCCGCGACCAAACTGGGCCGCGCGCGGCACGTGGGCATGCCCATGCGCCCCGAGATCTCCGGCCTCGACCGCGCTGCCGCCCAGGCCGGGGCGCGGCAGGCGCTCGGACTGGACGCGGACAAACCGACGCTGATCGTCACGGGCGGCTCCTCGGGCGCCCAGAGCATCAACCGGTCCCTCGCCGCGGCCGTCGGAGCCCTCGCCGACGCCGGCGTGCAGACCCTGCACATCACCGGTCGCGGCAAGTCCGTGCACGACGCCGACGGCAAGCCGCTCGCCGCGCCGGGCTACCGGCAGGTGGAATACGTGGACGGCATGGAAACTGTTTACGCCGCGGCTGACCTGCTGCTGGCCCGTGCCGGAGCCGCCACGGTCTGCGAGGTGGCCGCGGTGGGCGTCCCCGCCGTCTTCGTCCCCCTGCCCATTGGCAACGGCGAGCAGGCGCTGAACGCGGCGGGCCTGGTCGCGGCAGGCGGCGCCCTGATCGTCGACGACAAGGCCTTCTCCGCTGACTGGATCCGCGAGAACATCATTCCCCTGCTGCTGGACACGGACAAGCTGGCCCGGATGGCCGCCAGCTCCGAACAGCTCGGGATCCGGAACGCGGACCGGCGCATGGCCGATCTCATCCTCGAAGTCGCGTCCACAAACCAGCACGGCAGGAAGCAGTAAAGCAATGACCCAGCCCCAGCACGGAACCCGTTCCCTGGCATCCCTCGGCCGCGTCCACTTCATCGGCATCGGCGGCGTCGGCATGTCCGCCGTTGCCCGCATCATGGTGGCGCGCGGCATCCCGGTGAGCGGCTCCGACGCCAAGGCGCTGCCCGTCATGGCGGATCTGGCAGCCGCCGGGGCCCGGATCGCCGTCGGCTACGGTCCCGGGAACCTCGGCGACGCCCAGACGGTGGTCGCCGGCTCTGCGATCCGGCCCGACAACCCCGAGCTCGCAGCGGCCCGCGCCGCCGGGCTCCCGGTGCTGCACCGCTCCGAGGCGCTGGCCGCCACCATGGCGGACGACACCGTGGTGGCAGTGGCCGGAACGCACGGCAAGTCCACCACGACCTCCATGATCACGGTGCTGCTGCAGGGCGCCGGACTGGACCCGTCGTTCGCCATCGGCGCCAACGTCCCGGCGCTCGGCGTCAACGCGGCCCACGGCACCTCGGGAATCTTCGTCGCGGAGGCCGACGAGTCGGACGGCTCCTTCCTGAACTACCGCCCCACGATCGCCGTGGTGACCAACGTCGAGCCGGATCACCTGGACTTCTACGGCACCGCCGAGGCCGTCTACGCCTCCTTCGACAGCTTCACGGCCCTGCTCCCGGCGGACGGCGTCATGGTGGCCTGCGCGGACGACCCCGGGGCCAGGGCCCTCGCCGAGCGCACCCTGGCCCGCGGCAACACCCGCGTGGTCCTGTACGGGACGGCGGCCGACGCCGCCATCCGGCTGCACGACGCCGAACCGGGGCGGATGGGGATCTCGACAGCGGCCGGCACCTTCGGCGTCGAACTCCAGGTTCCGGGCCGGCACAACGCGCTCAACGCTGCCGCCGCCTTCGCCGTGGCGGTCGAACTCGGCGTCGCGCCGGAGACCGCGGCTGCGGCACTGGCCCACTTCTCCGGTGCCTCGCGCCGTTTCGAATTCAAGGGGGAAGGGCGGGGCGTCCGCGTCTACGACGACTATGCCCACCACCCCACGGAAGTCCGGGCCGCCCTGTCCGCGGCACGGGCCGTCGCCGGGGAGCACAAGGTGCACGTACTCTTCCAGCCCCACCTGTTTTCCCGGACCCGCGAGTTTGCGCGCGAGTTCGCCGAAGCCCTCAACACGGCGGACACGGCCCTGGTCCTGGACATCTATCCTGCCCGCGAAGATCCCATTCCCGGCGTCACCAGCGGGCTGATCGCCGAGCACCTGGGCTCCGGCGGCCGCCTCGTGGGACCGGGCGGGGAGGCTGTGCAGGCCCTGCTGGCGGACGCCGGACCCGGGGACATCGTCCTGACAGCCGGCGCCGGCGACGTCACGGCCTATGGACCGCTGATTGTCGACGCCCTCACGGTCGAGGCCGCCGGTGCCTAGCACCAGGCGCCCCACCTACCGGGGCGGATCCAACGCTTCCGGAACCGGCGCCCGGCCGCCCGGCGGAGCGGGCACGGATGTCATTTCGGCGGCCAAGAACGCCGAGGACACGGCCGGCGGCAACGCACAGAACCCGCGGAACCCGCAGGGCACATCGGGCAAAGAGCCCGGCAATGTGCTCTCCTTCCCCGAGCCCAAGGGCAAACGCCGCCGGCGCATCGTGCTCAGTACCATCGGCATCGTGGCCGTGCTGATGGCGGGGATCGTCGCAGCCGCCGTGTACTCGCCTGTGCTCGCCCTGCGGACGGTCACGGTGGAGGGCACGAAGATGCTGAACCCGGATCAGGTTCAGGCCGCCCTCGCGCCGCTCCAGGGCAAGCCACTGCCGCAGATCAGCGAGGAGGAGGTCACGGCCCTGCTCAAGCCGCTGGTCCAGGTCAAGGATGTCACCGTAAAGGCGCTGCCGCCCGCCACCTTGCAGGTTCACGTCACCGAGCGCATTCCCGTGGCCCTGGTCAAGCAGGGCAAGACATTCCAGCTGGTGGACGTCGACGGCGTCCAGCTCAGCACCACCGCGGATGCCGCCACGGTATCGCTCCCGGTGATCGACGGCGGCAGCGGGACGCTGCCGAAGGACCTGTTCCAGGCCATCACTGCGGTGCTGGGGGCACTGCCGGCGGATGTGCTGGCGCGGCTCTCCAACGCCTCCGCCGCCTCCGCCGACGCCGTCGAACTCAAACTCGTCGACGGGCAGACAATTGTCTGGGGCAACGCGGGGGAGAAGGAGCTGAAGGCGCGGGTCCTTTCGGCCCTCCTGAAGGTCCCGGCCGATCCGAAGAACCCCGTCAAGGTCTACGATGTCAGCGTGCCCCGGCACCCTGTCACCCGGTAGCTGCGGCCACTTCCGCCGCGCTCCGGGACTCCGGACGTTGCGCCGGCAGGCACACGGATGCGCCCGCGCACACGCCGAGGGGCGTGCGCGGGACGTCCAGCCGCCCGCGGGAGTACATACAGGGGCTATTTACCCGGTATTACCGCGACACGCGGCGCCGGTTATTGAATGTCCCCGGCATAGGAAATACCGTCACAGACATGAGTTACTTGACATAACTATAACCTTCAAGTCGAAGGTTAAGGTTCAAAGCTTCAAGCAGGACTCGACCAGATTTCGCATTAGTACACGAACAAGGGACACGTAACGTGGCAGCTCCGCAGAATTACTTGGCCGTCATCAAGGTCGTCGGCATCGGCGGCGGTGGCGTGAACGCAGTCAACCGCATGATCGAGGTCGGTCTTCGCGGCGTCGAATTCATCGCCATCAACACCGATGCCCAGGCATTGTTGATGAGCGATGCCGACGTCAAACTCGACGTCGGGCGTGAGCTGACCCGTGGTCTCGGTGCTGGCGCGAACCCTGAGGTTGGCCGGCAGGCCGCGGAGGACCACGCCGATGAAATCGAAGAGGTCATCCGGGGCGCGGACATGGTCTTCGTCACCGCCGGCGAAGGCGGCGGAACCGGTACAGGAGGCGCCCCCGTCGTCGCCCGGATCGCCCGTTCCCTTGGCGCCCTGACCATCGGCGTCGTGACGCGTCCCTTCACCTTCGAGGGCCGCCGCCGGGCCGGCTCCGCCGAGGCCGGCATCGACGCACTGCGCGATGAAGTCGACACCCTGATCGTGATCCCGAACGACCGTCTGCTCTCCATCAGCGACCGCAACGTCTCGGTCCTGGATGCGTTCCGCTCCGCCGACCAGGTGCTGCTCTCCGGCGTCCAGGGCATCACGGACCTCATCACGACCCCCGGCCTGATCAACCTCGACTTCGCCGACGTCAAGTCCGTCATGCAGGGTGCCGGTTCCGCGCTGATGGGCATTGGTTCTGCCCGCGGCGAAGACCGTGCCGTCAAGGCCGCGGAACTGGCCATCGCCTCGCCGCTGCTGGAGGCATCGATCGACGGCGCCCACGGTGTCCTGCTCTCCATCCAGGGCGGCTCGGACCTTGGCCTGTTCGAAATCAACGAGGCTGCCCGCCTGGTCCAGGAAGTCGCCCACCCGGAGGCCAACATCATCTTCGGCGCCGTGATCGACGACGCCCTCGGCGACGAGGCACGCGTCACCGTCATCGCAGCCGGCTTCGACGACGTGAAGGCCACCTCGCCGTCCATGGACCAGTCCCTGCCGGCCGCGCCGCAGCGGCCCGCGTCCGCCGCCCCCGCTCCGGCGCAGGCACCCGCCTCCGCCCCGGTGCAGCCGCTGCACGCCACTGTCGGCGCCTCCGGCTACGGCGGCTGGGGCCAGCAGCGTCCCTCAGCCATACCGGCTGACTCGGGCTTCGACGTCGACCTGCCGGCCGTCGTGGAGCCGGACCTGTCCGGCCGGCACTCCGATGACCTGGATGTCCCGGACTTCCTCAAGTAAATCGTTCTGCTTCAGCATGGCACCGCCGCCCGGCGGTGCCATGCTGCTTTGCGGCGGGTTACGGTGGATTGTATGAACGTAGGTATTCCGGACATGTCGATGGCGGTGTTGTGATTGTTTTGCTGGCGGGCTGAAGTCCGGCCGGGCGTGTGGGTGGCCTTCACCGACGCCGGAGCCGGGAACCTGGCACTGCATGTTGGCGACGACCCCGCGGCGGTCCGCCGCCGGCGCGCGGAGCTCGAAGCGGCCGCCGGGCTAGGTGGGCGATCCTTCCGGTACATGAACCAGGTCCACGGCAATGACGTCGCCACGATCGTTGGCTCCACGGCCGCACCGGCGGCAGCGGACGCCGCGGGCCAGGTTCCGGCAGCCCCCACGGCCGATGCCATGGTCTCCCTGACCGAGCCGCTGGCCGTCCTGGTGGCGGACTGTGTGCCGGTGGTACTGGTCGGCGAGGACGCTGCTGGGGCACCCGTCCTCGGGGTCGTCCATGCCGGACGGCCCGGCGTTGCCGCCGAGGTGGTGCCGGCCGCTGTGGCCCGCCTGCGGGAGCTCGGCGCGGACCGCATCAGCGCCTGGGTGGGGCCCTCGGTCTGCGGCCGCTGCTATGAGGTCCCCGAATCGCTGCGCGCGGACGTTGCCGCCACCGTGCCTGCCACCTGGTGCACCACGTCCACCGGCACCCCCGGCCTGGACCTGCCGGCAGGTGTCAGGAGCCAGCTGGAAGCAGCGGGCGTCGCGATCGAATACTCCGGGGGCTGCACCCTCGAGGACAACACCCTGTTCTCCTACCGCCGCAACAGCCACACCGGCCGCTTCGCCGGGCTGGCATGGACGGACGGGACTGACGGGACGCACGGGACGGACGGGAACAGGGCGCATGGCCATGACTGAGCCGGTGGACGTACCGGACACAAACACGTACAGGCCGGTCAACGTGCCGGGGGAGAGCCGGCAGGACGCGCTGGAGGGCCCGCGGCTTGCCCAGCTGGACGCGAACCTCTCGGCCGTCCGCCGCAGGATCGACGCCGCCGTTACCGCCGCCGGCCGCACGGCGACGCCACCACGCCTGATCGTCGTCACCAAGTTCCATCCGGCGCAGGACGTCCGGCGGCTGGCGTCGCTGGGCGTCACCGACGTCGGCGAAAACCGGGACCAGGAGGCCGCGGAAAAGGCGGCGCAGCTCGAAGACCTCGGCCTGAGCTGGCACTTCATCGGCCAGCTCCAAAGCAAGAAGGCCAAGTCCGTGGTGAAGTACGCCGCGTCCGTGCACTCCGTGGACCGGGAAGCCCTGGCTTCCGCACTCGCCAAGGCGATGGCAGCCGAAAGTGAACGCACCGGGCGCCCGCCCCTGGACTGCTTCATCCAGGTCAGCCTGGACGAGGCCTCCGGGGCGCACCGCGGCGGCGCAGCCCCCGACGAGGTCCCGGCACTGGCCGAGCAGCTGGCCGGTGCTGCCGGGCTAAGGCTCGCGGGCGTCATGGCCGTCGCCCCGCTCGGGGCGGATCCGGCGGCCGCCTTCGAAAATCTGGCACGCATTTCCGGGCGGCTGAGAGAACAATTTCCGGACGCCACGGGAATATCCGCCGGAATGAGCCAGGACCTCGAAGAGGCCGTCCGCTTTGGGGCGACACACCTGCGCATTGGCTCCGATATTCTCGGTCCGCGTCCGGCCCTGCGGTAAGTTCGAACGTATTGGAAGGTAATGGCGGGGATTCCAAGGCTATCTAGTCATTAAGCGGCCCGCTTACGGACAAGATTAGGAGTCGACCATGGCTGGCGCTCTGCGCAAGACAATGATCTATCTTGGGCTCGCCGACGGCGACGAACACTACGAGTCTGAGCACCCCACACCGCACAAGGATGAGGACGAATCCATGGAGCAGGACCGCGAGGAACGACGTGCGCCGGCGCCCGTCCGCGAGGTCCCCCGGGAAGAGCCTCACGCCGCTGAAGAGGAATATCGCGCACCTGTGACACCCATCAAGCGTGCGGCATCGAGCCGCGAAGAGACCACCGGACTCCGGCAAATCACTACCATCCACCCGCGGTCGTACAACGACGCCAAACTCATCGGCGAAAGCTTCCGCGACGGCATCCCCGTCATCATGAACGTCACCGACATGGGGGAGGCCGACGCCAAGCGCCTCGTGGACTTCTCCGCCGGACTGGTTTTCGGCCTCCGCGGCAGCATCGAACGGGTGACGAACAAGGTCTTCCTGCTCTCGCCGTCGTACATCGAAGTCATTGGCGATGACAAGAAGGTCAGCGAGACGCAGGCAAGTTTCTTCAACCAGAGCTAGGCCCGAATATTCGGTACGGATGCCAGGCGGGGACACCTGCCTGGCATCCCTGCGGAATTATCCGTGTTGAAATAGAAGTGACACTTTCCTTAGGACACTGCGGTATCCGGAATGAACATGGAGATATGAGTTAGCTCATGGGATTTGTTTTCGGGCTCGTCTATATCGCGCTGTTGCTATTTTTTGTGGCGTTGATCATCCGCCTGGTCTACGACTGGGTGCAGATGTTCGCCCGAAGCTGGCGGCCGCGCGGTTTGGCACTCGTGGCCGCCCATGCTGTGTATTCGGTCACGGACAAGCCCCTCAAGCTGCTCCGCCGGCTCATCCCGCCGCTGCGGCTGGGCGGAATATCGCTGGACATTGGCTTCCTGCTGCTGTTCGTGGCCGTCAGCGTGGCGATGTGGATCGTCAAGGGCCTGGTGTACGCCCAGCCTGTCGCAGCATGAGCCACCGGGCCGAGCAGGGGACTTGCCCGGGCCGAGGCCCAACCGAAAGAAACTCCGGTTTGACACTGCGGTGTTGAATTAGAGGAACCAGACCATATTTAGGTACCGTAGTTTTGACGGCCGGAAGGCCTACTGACTAACTAGACCAACGAGGTGACCAGATGGCTTTGACGCCAGAAGACGTTGTCAACAAGCGCTTTCAGCCGACCAAGTTCCGCGAAGGCTACGACCAGGACGAGGTTGATGACTTCCTGGACGAGATCGTCGTCGAACTTCGGCGCCTGAACCAGGAGAACGACGAGCTCCGCAAGAAGCTCGCCGAATCCGGCGCCGGCACGCCTGCCAGCTCCGCAGCCGCCGCACCCGTGGTGGAGAAGGTCCCGGCGCCCGTCAAGGCCGAGAAGGAAGACACCGCCAAGGCCGAGGCCGAGGCCAAGGCAAAGGCAGCAGCCGCTGAAGCTGCCAAGAAGAAGGAAGCCGAGCAGGCTGCCAAGGCAGCCCAGGCAGTCCAACCGGCACGTAACGCTGCCACCCCGGCTTCCGAGTCCGCCGCCGGCCTGCTGGCCATGGCGCAGCAGATGCACGACAAGCACGTCGCCGACGGCGAGCAGCAGCGGGACAAGATCATCGCTGAAGCCCAGATCGAGGCCAGCAGCCTTGTCAACGATGCGCAGGAAAAGTCCCGCAAGATCCTTGGTGCCCTCGAGCAGCAGCGCTCCGTGCTCGAACGCAAGGTCGAGCAGCTTCGCGGCTTCGAGCGTGACTACCGCTCACGCCTGAAGGCCTACATTGAGGGCCAGCTCCGTGACCTCGATGCCCGTGGCTCCGTTGCGGCCCCTGAGGTCGAGGCCAACAGCTAGGCAAAAGCCAAGTATTCTGAAAGTCGGTGGCTGAGGTTTCCTCGGCCGCCGGCTTTTCATTTTTCCGCAACGTGCCGCCACCGGTCCGGTGCACGGCGCTTGCCGGGTACCCGGCCCCCGGTCTCCGCACTGGCTCCCGAACGAAAGCCCTATGACTGACGCACCATCACCAGACGCCATTCAGCCTGTCGACGCGGCACAGCCCGTGCAGGCCCGGCCGCGCCGGGCCAAGCTGTTTGTCCTGTTCGCTGCCTTCGCGGTGTTCGCCTATGTGTTCGACCAGCTGACCAAGCTCTGGGTAACGAGCACCATGACTGAGGGCGAGCGGATCGCCGTTTTTCCACCGCTGCTGCACTGGTTCTACATCCGCAACTCCGGGGCGGCGTTTTCGATCGGCGAGAACGTCACGTGGGTGTTCACGATCATCATGGCGGCCGTGTCTGTCGCAATCCTGCTGCAGCTGCGCAAGCTCGGCTCGCTCTGGTGGGCGTTGGCGCTGGGACTGCTGCTGGGCGGCGCACTCGGCAACCTGACGGACCGGCTGTTCCGCGAGCCCTCGTTCGCAATGGGCCACGTGGTGGATTTCATCCAGCTGCCAAACTTTGCGATCTTCAACATCGCCGACTCGGCCGTGGTTTCCGCCGTCGTGATTATCTGCCTGCTCACCTTCCGCGGGATCTCCCTGGACGGCTCGCGCCACACGAAGGATACGGTGGCCAAGGATGTCTGAGAACACCCCGGATAACGCGACAGCCGCGGGGCCCTTGCGGTTCACCGTCCCGGAGGACCTGGCCGGTTCCCGCGTGGACGCAGGCCTGGCCAGGCTGATGGACATCTCCCGGTCCCAGGCGGCCGCCCTGATCGCGGAGGGCAACGTCTCCAGCGATGCCAAGCGGGTTGGGAAGTCGCTCAAGCTCACCCCCGGCACCGTGCTCGACGTCGTCGTGCCGGACCGCAGGGACCCCCTGGAAATCGTGGAGGAAGTAGTGGACGACCTGTTGATCCTGCTGGACGATGACGAGTTTGTTGTCATCGACAAGCCGGTGGGTGTGGCAGCCCATCCCTCGCCCGGCTGGGTGGGACCCACGGTGGTCGGTGGCCTCGCCGGTCTCGGCTACCGGATCTCGACGTCGGGCGCCCCCGAGCGCGCGGGCATCGTCCACCGGCTCGACGTCGGGACCTCCGGCGTCATGGTGGTCGCCAAGACCGAAAACGCCTACACCGTGCTCAAGCGGGCCTTCAAGGAACGCACCGTGGACAAGGTTTACCACGCCGTCGTCCAGGGCCTTCCCGACCCGCTGGCGGGAACCATCGACGCGCCCATTGGCCGCCACCCGGGCCATGACTGGCGCTTCGCCGTGATCGAGGACGGCCGTGATTCAGTGACGCACTACGAGGTCCTGGAAGCCTTCGGGAAGGCCTCGCTCGTGGAGGTGCACCTCGAAACGGGCCGCACCCACCAGATCCGTGTGCACTTCGCGGCCCTGCGGCACCCCTGCGCCGGTGACCTCACCTACGGCGCGGACCCGCGGCTGGCCGCCAACCTCGGACTGACCAGGCAGTGGCTGCACGCCCGGGAACTCTCCTTCGACCACCCGCGGACGGGGGAGCGGGTTACCGTCAGCAGCGAGTACCCGCAGGACCTGAAGTATGCGCTCGAGGTCCTGGAATCCGGGAACGCCTGAGCTGTCCGGCGCGGGCGGCCGGATCCACTCCGGTCCCAGTTTGCTCTTAGTTTCCGCGGCGGATCCCGCCGGCCTGTCCGGCAGGTTCCGTTCCGGCCGTCGTGGTTGCACGCCGCCGTCGTGGCACGGCACTAGAATGGTGCGGTGACTTCCAGCAACGACTCGTTTGTCCATCTCCACAACCACACCGAGTACTCGATGCTGGACGGTGCCGCCCGGCTCGGTGAGCTGTTCGACGAAACCGAGCGGCTCGGCATGCCGGCCCTCGCCACGACGGACCACGGCTACCTGTTCGGCGCCTTCGACTTCTGGAAGCGGGCAACCGACCAGGGCATCAGGCCCATCATCGGCGTCGAAGCCTATGTGACTCCCGGGACCGCACGCACGGACAAGACCCGTGTGCGGTGGGGCGAGGAGCACCAGCGCAAGGATGACATTTCCGGCGGTGGCTCCTACACGCACATGACCCTGCTCAGCTACAACAACGTGGGCATGCGGAACCTCTTCCGGGCTTCCTCGATCGCCTCACTGGATTCGGTCTTCGGCAAATGGCCCCGGCTGGACCGTGAGCTGCTGAACACGTACTCGGAAGGGCTCATCGCCACCACCGGCTGCCCGTCCGGTGAAGTCCAGACCCGGCTGCGCCTGGGCCAGTACCGCGAAGCGCTTGAGGCCGCGGCCGAGTTCCGCGACATCTTTGGTGCGGAGAACTACTTCTGCGAGCTCATGGACCACGGCCTGGACATCGAGCGGCGCGTCACCGGTGACCTGCTGCGCCTGGCCAAGGACCTGAACCTGCCGCTGGTGGCCACCAACGACCTGCACTACACGCACGAGCACGACGCGAAGGCGCATGAGGCCCTGCTGGCCATCCAGTCCGGTTCCACGCTCCTGGAGCCGACCTACGACAACGGCGGTTCGCGCTTTGCCTTCTCCGGCAGCGGCTACTACCTGAAGTCACCGCAGGAAATGCGGGAGCTGTTCCGCGACCACCCGGAGGCGTGCGACAACACGCTCCTGATCGCCGAGCGCTGCGAAGTCTCGTTCAACACCGGCGCCAACTACATGCCGCGGTTCCCCTGCCCGGAAGGGGAGGACGAAACGTCCTGGCTGGTCAAGGAAGTCGATAAGGGACTTCAGTACCGCTATCCCAAGGGCATCCCGGACAAGGTCCGCAAGCAGGCCGACTATGAGCTGGAAGTCATCACCTCCATGGGCTTCCCGGGCTACTTCCTCGTGGTGGCCGACTTCATCAACTGGGCCAAGAACAACGGCATCCGGGTCGGTCCCGGGCGCGGCTCCGGTGCCGGCTCCATGGTGGCGTACGCCATGCGCATCACCGACCTTGACCCGCTGCACCACGGCCTGATCTTCGAACGCTTCCTCAACCCGGACCGCGTCTCGATGCCTGACTTCGACGTCGACTTCGATGACCGGCGCCGGTCCGAAGTGATCGATTACGTCACGCGCAAGTACGGTGACGAACGTGTGGCGATGATCGTCACCTACGGCACCATCAAGACCAAGCAGGCCCTCAAGGACTCCTCGCGCGTGCTGGGCTATCCGTTCAGCATGGGCGAGCAGCTGACCAAGGCGCTGCCGCCGGCCGTGATGGCCAAGGACATTCCGCTGGCCGACATTCAGAACTCCCAGTCCAAGCGCTACAGCGAGGCGGGGGACTTCCGCCAGCTGATCAGCACTGACCCGGAGGCCGCCAAGGTCTTCGAGACGGCACTGGGCATTGAGGGCCTGAAGCGGCAATGGGGCGTGCACGCCGCCGGTGTCATCATGTCCTCGGACCCCATCATCGACGTGATTCCGATCATGCGCCGCTTCCAGGACGGCCAGGTCATCACCCAGTTCGACTATCCGACCTCCGAAGGCCTCGGCCTGATCAAGATGGACTTCCTCGGGCTGCGAAACCTGACGATCATTTCCGATGCCCTGGAAAACATCAAAATGAACCGGGGCATCGACCTCGACCTCGAAACCCTTGAGCTGGATGACACGGCGTCCTACGAGCTGCTGGCCCGGGGAGACACGCTGGGCGTTTTCCAGCTCGACGGCGGACCCATGCGCTCCCTGCTCAAGCTGATGAAGCCTGACAACTTCGAAGACATCTCCGCCGTGCTGGCCCTCTACCGGCCCGGACCCATGGGCGCCAACGCGCACACCGACTACGCCCTGCGCAAGAACAAGATCCAAGAGGTCATCCCGATCCACCCGGAGCTGGAGGAACCGCTGTCCGAAATCCTCGGCGGGACCTACGGGCTGATCGTGTACCAGGAGCAGGTTATGGCCGTGGCGCAGAAGCTCGCGGGCTATACCCTGGGCCAGGCGGATATCCTGCGCCGCGCCATGGGCAAGAAGAAGAAGTCCGAGCTGGACAAGCAGTTCGCCGGCTTCTCCCAGGGCATGCAGGACAACGGCTATTCCATGGCCGCGGTCAAGACCCTCTGGGACATCCTGCTGCCGTTCTCCGACTACGCCTTCAACAAGGCCCACTCGGCCGCGTACGGCGTGATCTCCTACTGGACGGCGTACCTGAAGGCGCACTACGCGCCGGAGTATATGGCGGCCCTGCTGACTTCGGTGGGGGACGATAAGGACAAATCGGCCATCTACCTCAACGAATGCCGGCGGATGGGCATCACCGTGCTGCCGCCCGACGTCAATGAGTCAGCCCTCAACTTCACCCCTGTTGGTACTGACATCCGCTTCGGCATGGGCGCCATCCGCAATGTCGGCGTGAACGCCGTCGAAGCCATGGTGGTGGCGCGCGAAAAAGAAGGCGCCTACACGTCCTTCAAGGACTACCTCATGAAGGTCCCCGCGGTGGTCTGCAACAAGCGGACCATCGAATCGCTGATCAAGGCCGGTGCCTTCGACTCGCTGGGACACCACCGCCGGGCCCTGGCCATGATCCATGAAGAGGCGATCGACTCCGTCATCACGCTCAAGCGCAACGAGGCGATTGGCCAGTTCGACCTCTTCGCCGGCTTTGAGGACCAGGAGCCCGAGGCGTCGCTCAGCACGGAAGTCCCGGACCTGCCGGAATGGGAGAAAAAGGACAAGCTGGCGTTCGAGCGCGACATGCTGGGCCTCTACGTCTCCGACCACCCGCTGCAAGGTTTGGAAGGGCTCCTGAGCCAGCACGCGGACCGGTCAATCACCTCGATCATCGCCGAAGACGGCCCGCCGGACGGCTCGATCGTGACCATCGCGGGAATGATCACCTCGCTCAGCCGAAGGATCGCCAAGGCGAGCGGCAACGCCTACGCCCGCGCCGAAATCGAGGACCTCGCCGGTTCCATGGAGGTCATGTTCTTCGGCCAGGTCTACGGCCCCATCGCCTCGGTGCTCGCGGAGGACCTGATTGTGGTGGTCAAGGGCCGCCTGCAACGGCGCGACGACGGCGCCGTCACCTTGAACTGCATGGAACTTTCCGTGCCGGACCTCAGCGACAGCCAGAACGGGCCCGTAGTGATCACCATGGCCACGCACAAGGCCACCGAGGCCGTGGTCACTGAGCTGGGCGACGTGCTGCGCACCCACCGCGGAAACTCCGAGGTCCGGCTGCACCTGCAGGGCGACACTCGGGTGGAGGTCATGGGCCTGCCGGTGCATTTGCGCGTCAACCCGAGCCCGTCGCTGTTCGGCGATTTGAAGGTGCTGCTGGGCCCGACGTGCCTGGATAACTAGCCGCAGTCACTAACGCATGCCGCTAGCCCCGGTCACCGGTGCCGGCGCTAGCCCCGGTCACTAGCGCCGGCGACTAGCCCGGTCACCAGTGCCGGCCAGCGGTCCCTAGATCTCGTAGTCGAGCGGAACCGGCTGGCTGTACGCCCCGGAGTGGTAGAGCAGGGGAACGCCGTCGTCGCCGACCTGGCCCTCCACCACCTCGACCACCACAACGGCGTTGTTCTCAAAGGAGAGCCGCATCTGGACCTTGCCGATCAGCCAGCCGCTGACTCCCTTGAGCACGGGCACCTCATGGGGTCCGAGCTCCCAGTGGTCGCCGTCGAACCGGTTGCCGGCCCGGGCGAAGCGGTCGGCGAGCTCCTGGTTTTCCAGCCCGAGCATGTGCACGCCAATGTAGGTTGTGTTCGCCACAGCCGGCCACGAGCTGGAGGTCCTGGCCATGTTGAACGTGAAGCGCGGCGGCTTGGCGGACAGCGAGGCCACGGAGGTTGCCGTGAATCCGAACGGTACGCCGTTGTGGTTGGCCGTGATGATGGCCACGCCCGCCGCGTGCCGACGGAACATTTCCTTGAACGTCCCCTCGAAAACTCCTTCATCTGTGGCCACTGCGATCCAACTCCCTGCTGCACGTGCGTGTCATACTTCCTACTCTGCCAGCGTATTCCGCAGGGAATCGAGTATGGCATTTTGATTACTTCCGCCGTCATGTGCTGCCGGGCTTCGTCATGCGCCGGCGGAATCCTTGTTACGGTTTGTTGCATGACACAGCCCGCAGTAGACGGCCCCGTCCACCACGCCGGGGAGCCCGCGCAGCCGCTCCGGCCCGCGTCTCCCGAGCAGCAGGGCGGACCCGGCGGAAACCCGTGGCGCAAGGCCGCGGTCATCGCGGCCGCCGGTGTCCCGGTGGGGTTGCTCTGGTGGCTGCTGGCGCCGTCGGGCCTGAATCTCCTGACGGGAGACCCGGACCTCGCCGCCGGCACCAACACCGCAACCTGGCTGCCCAGGGACCTGGTGCTGGCAGGGCTGTGCCTGCTCGCAGGGTGCATCGCCGGGTCGTTCGTCGCCGGCACCAAGCACCACCAGCCCGGCCCCGGAACCGTCATCCTGGTGGTCCTGGCCGGCGCCGCAGGTGCGCTCATCGCGTGGGGAACCGGCGTGCTCAGCGCCCAGTGGTGGGGAGCGCCGGCGGATACCTCCGCCAGCGCCAGCGTCGCCTTCTCACTGCGCTCCTATGCGGTCCTCGCCATCTGGCCCGCGGCGATCGCCCTGGCCATCTTCCTGAACAGCCTCTTCCCGGGCTCCGGCGGCAAAGCCCGCCGCTGACGCCAGTGCCGGCGCGCCGGGGCAGGGCACGTAAAATGATCGGGTGAGCCTAACTCCTGACAGCCCCGTGACCCCGATGACCGCCGCCCTCAACTTCCGCACGGTGGACGTGCGCGGTGCGCAACTGTCCCTCGCCGGACTCCGCGCTGCCGTGCCCCGGGCACAGTCCGGCACCATGGCGGACGCCGAGGGCAAGGTCCTGGACATCATCGCCGCTGTCCGCACGCGCGGCTTCGGCGCACTCCGGGAGCTGGCCCTTGCCTTCGACGGCGTCGAGCAGGCGCATCCCCGCGTCCCGGCCGAGGCGCTGCGTGCGGCCCTTGAGGGCCTGGACCCCGCCGTACGCGCGGCACTCGAGGAATCCATCAAGCGGGCCCGCGCCTTCGCCGACGCCCAGCGCCCGGCGAACATCGACGTCGAACTGGGCGTTGGCGCCGTCGTGAGCCAGAACTGGGTTCCGGTGGCGCGTGTGGGGCTGTACGTCCCCGGCGGCCTGGCGGTCTACCCGTCCTCGGTGATCATGAACGTGGTCCCGGCCCTGGCCGCCGGCGTCGAATCGATTGCCCTGGCATCGCCGCCGCAAAAGGACTTCGGCGGCCTCCCGCACCCCACAATCCTGGCGGCGGCCTGCCTGCTGGGCATCGAGGAGGTCTACGCGATCGGCGGGGCGCAGGCCATCGCCGCCTTCGCCTACGGCATCCCGGCCGACGCGTCCGGCGGCGGCAACCTCCCCGGGATCGACCCCGTGGATGTCGTGACCGGTCCGGGCAACATCTTCGTGGCAACTGCCAAGCGCCTGGTCAAGGGGGTCGTGGGGATCGATTCCGAGGCCGGCACCACGGAGATTGCGATCCTCGCGGACTCCACCGCCAGTCCCGCCCTCGTGGCCGCGGACCTCATCAGCCAGGCAGAACACGATCCCAAGGCGGCATCGGTTCTCTTCACCGATTCAGAGGCCCTCGCCGCCGACGTCCGCGTGGAGCTTGAGCGGCAGGCCGCAGCCACCAAGCACTCCAGCCGCGTCCGCGAGGCACTCTCCGGTCCGCAGTCCGGCGTGGTCCTGGTCGAGGACCTGGCGCAGGGCATCGCCGCCTGCGACGCGTACGCCGCGGAACACCTTGAAATCATGACCGCCGATGCTGCCCGGGTGGCCAGTCGGATCCGCAGCGCCGGCGCGATCTTCGTGGGCGACTACAGCCCGGTGAGCCTGGGCGACTACTGCGCAGGCTCCAACCACGTGCTGCCCACCAGCGGCACGGCGGCTTTCTCCTCGGGACTGAACGTGACAACGTTCCTGCGCGCCATCCAGGTCATCAACTACACCCGGTCCGCGTTGGAGCAGGTCAGCGGCCACATCGTCAGCCTCTCCGGCGCGGAGGACCTGCCCGCGCACGGCGAGGCCGTCACGGTGCGGTTCGCCGCCCGGTAGCAGGCACAGACCACTACATGTAGTAATTACAGGCTTGTTATTCAGCTACATGTAGTCGTAAACTGGGGACACAGGGCAGCGCCGACTGCACTGATACAGCATTGAAACAGCATTGACGCCGCGGATTGCGACAGGGGAGGAACCGACATGTATTGCCCGTTCTGCCGAAACCCTGATTCGCGCGTCGTGGACAGCCGGATCGCCGACGACGGTTCCGCCATCCGGCGCCGCCGTCAGTGCCCCGAATGCGGCCGACGGTTCACCACGGTGGAGACCACCAGCCTGACCGTCATCAAGCGCTCCGGCGTCGGTGAGCCATTCAGCCGCAGCAAAGTCATCAACGGCGTCCGCAAGGCCTGCCAGGGCCGTCCGGTCACGGAGGACGATCTCGCCCTGCTGGCGCAGGAAGTCGAGGAGGCGATCCGGGGCTCCGGCGCCGCCGAAATCGATGCCCACGAAGTCGGGCTGGCGATCCTGGAGCCGCTGCAGCGTCTCGACGAGGTCGCCTACCTGCGGTTCGCCAGCGTCTACCAGGCCTTCGAATCGCTGGAGGACTTCGAATCGGCGATTTCCCTGCTTCGCCACGAGGCGGAGACCAAGGGCCGGGACGGCAAGAGCCCGGACAAACGTCCGCTCCAAGCGCCGTCGTAGATTCAGTTCCGTCGTAGTTTTTGATTCTCGTGTCTTAGTGACTGTGTCCTAGGATCCACACCACAGACTCCGGTGGTGGCAGCGGAGGGGAAGCCGCTGCCACCACCGGCTCCACCAAAAATATTGAGCTATCACTCCGGGGCGTTCCCAGCGTTCAGAACGACCCGGAGTGATAGCTCAATTGGCTTTTACAGCTCAATGGCCTTTATTTGGCCAGTTTGTGCTTCAGCGCGATCTCGATGGCCGCGCCCACGATCCCGGCGTCATTCTTCAGTTCGGCCGGGACGATCGGAGTGCGCAGCTTCATGCGCGGCAGGTACTCGTCGGCGCGCTTGGAGATGCCGCCACCCACGATGAAGAGTTCGGGGGAGAACAGGAACTCCACGTGGGAGAAGTAGCGCTGCAGCAGCACGCTGTACTGTTCCCAGCTGAGGCCCTCGCGCTCACGGGCCACGGCCGAGGCTTTGGTCTCGGCGTCGAAGCCGTCGATCTCCAGGTGGCCAAGTTCGGCGTTGGGAACCAGCTTGCCGTCGAAGATGAAGGCGGAACCGATGCCGGTGCCAAGGGTGATCACCAGGACGGTGCCGGCGATCCCCTCGCCGGCACCGAAGCGGGCCTCGGCGAGGCCGGCGGCGTCGGCGTCGTTGATGACCTCTACGGGGCGGCCCAGACGTGCCGTGAGCATGGCATCGATGTCGGCTTCCAGCCAGGACTTGTCCACGTTCGCGGCCGAGTGGACCACGCCGTGCTGAATGATGCCGGGGAAGGTGACACCCACGGGGCTGCTGGCGTCGGGGGCGCCGGCACGTGCCGTGAGCTCGGCGACAACCTGCGCGACGACTTCGGCCACGGACTCGGGGGTGGAGGGCTGTGGCGTGGGGAAGCGCACGCGGTCGCCGATCAGCTTCCCCTTCTTGAGGTCCACGATCCCGCCCTTGATACCGGTCCCGCCGATGTCAATGCCGATCAGAGGGGCGTTCTTCTTCGACTTCTCGTCCTTCTTGGCCAAATTCGTTCCGTTCGTGGCAGGGGCGGGCGGTAGGGACCGGACAGGGCCGGCTGGTGCAGAGCGGGATGTTCGGGGAAATAGCGTGTGGAGCGGGACAGTCAGGGCAGCGTGAGGACCTCGGCACCGGACTCCGTGACGAGTAGGGTGTGCTCGAACTGGGCAGTGCGCTTGCGGTCGCGGGTCACGACGGTCCATTCATCGGCCCACATGTCCCAGTCAACGGTGCCCAGGGTCAGCATTGGCTCGATCGTGAACACCATACCGGTTTCGATGGTGGTGTTGTACGCGGGCGCGGCGTCGTAGTGCGGAATGATCAGCCCGGTGTGGAAAGCTTCGCCGACTCCGTGTCCGGTAAAGTCGCGGACCACGCCGTAGCCGAAGCGTTTTGCGTAGGACTCGATGGTCCGGCCGATCACGTTGATTTCGCGTCCCGGAGCTACGGCCCGGATGGCGCGGTTCAGCGATTCCCGGGTGCGCTCGACGAGGAGCCGGGATTCCTCGTCGACATCGCCGACCAGGAACGTGTAGTTGGTGTCGCCATGAACGCCGCCGACGAAGGCCGTGATGTCGATGTTGAGGATGTCGCCGTCCTGGATCACGGTGCTGTCCGGGATCCCGTGGCAGATGACCTCGTTGAGGGAGGAACACAGGGACTTCGGAAAACCCCTGTAGCCGAGGGTGGAGGGGTACGCGTTGTGGTCCAGCAGGAACTCGTGGCCAACCCGGTCCAGATGGTCGGTGGTGACGCCGGGTTCGATTTGCTTGCCGACCTCCACGATGGCCTGGGCAGCGATCTTGGAGGCGAACCGGATCTTTTCGATGGTCTCTGCCGACTTGACCTCTGAGCCTGTGAACTTTGCCGGAGCCGGCTTGCCCACATATTCCGGACGCGGGATGGAGGGCGGTACGGGAAGCTGCGGGCTCACTGTCCCCGGGACAAGCGTGCCGATGGGTGCAGTCGAGGCTAGAGAAGGCATAGATTGATCATATAAGGTGCCGGAACAGCTCGGAAAACAGAGTCCGGAAAACAGAGTCCGGAAAATAGGGCCCGGAAAATACATCCGGAAAGAGCAGCAAAAACAGCAGGAAAACAGCTGGAAAAACAGTGAAGGAACCCCGATGCCCGAATACTGGTACAACGTCAACACTCACGAGATCGAGGAAGACGCGATGTCCGACTGGAGTCAGTTGATCGGACCGTACAAGACCCGTGAGGAAGCCGAACACGCCCTGGAGAAGGTCAAGGCGCGTAACGAGGCGTGGGAAAAGGACGAGGACGACTAGCCTGTTTCGGCCTGCCGCGCAGGTGGGGGCATCCGCTGGCAATCGCAGACCGGACAACGCGCACGGGGGCTGATTTTTCTCAGCCTGTCATTCTCACCCTGCGAGGGTGAGTGCCAGCCGGTTACGGCCAGCCATACTGAGAAAATGCCGACCAGCGCTATCCGCACCCGCGGCGCCCGAGTCACCGACCTGGCCAGGCTGGCCCTTGCCTGGGCTGCTTCGACTGCAGCCCTCATTATCACCGGCGCCCTGCTGCCAGGGTTCTCAGCAACCAGTTGGTGGGCCTACGCCGCAGTGGCAGCAGTGGCGGGCATCGTCGGTCTGGTGCTCCGCCCCGCGCTGGTGGAGATCTCCGCCCGGGTGGGCTGGCTGGCGGTGCTTCTCACCGCTTTGATCGGGCAGGCCCTGATCATGTACGTCGCCATCCGCCTGGTGCCCGGCATCGAGTCGACGGCATGGACCGCACTTGCCGCGACCTGGGTCAGTGCCGTCGTGGGCACGCTCATCTCGTGGGCCACCACGGCCGGGACTGATGACGGACTCATCACCTCGCTGGCCGGAAGGGCACGCCGGCAGGAAACGGTGACGGATCCGGAAGTTGACGGCGTCCTGTTCGTGCAACTCGACGGCGTCCCCTTCCCGGTACTGCAGTGGGCGGTCCAATCCGGGGCAGTACCCCATATCCGGCGCTGGCTGACATCGGGGGATTACCAGTTCCGTGAATGGACTCCGCAGCTGCCGTGCACCACGCCAGCCAGCCAGCTGGGCATTCTGCACGGGACCGTCGACGGGATCCCCGCCTTCCGGTGGTATGACCGTGAGCTCAAACGGGTCCTGGTGGCCAACCGTCCGGCAGACGCCCGGGTGATCGAGGAAAGGCACAGCACCGGCCAAGGCCTGCTCTGCGACGACGGCGTCTCCATTTCGAATCTGTTCACCGGTGACGCGCCCCGATCGCTATTGACGATGAGCCGGGTGGAGGTCCGGCGCGGTTCCACCCAAACCCGTCGTGCGTTCGCGTGGTTTTTCGCTTCGCCGAACGGATTCATGCGCAGCTTCACGCGGACAGTCGCGGAGATCCTCAAGGAGCGTTGGCAGGCCCGGAGACAGGTCAAGCGTGACCTCAACCCGCGTGTGCATCGAGACTGGACCTTCGCCCTGCTGCGAGCCGTCACCAACGCTCTGCTGCGAGACCTGAACACGGCCTTGGTGGCGGAGGAGCTGCGTCGTGGCACGAAGGTCATCTATGTCGACTACGTCGACTACGACGAGATCGCCCACCATGCAGGCATGTTCCGGCCCGAATCCCTCGCCGCCCTCGATGGCCTGGACCGCACGCTCGGATCCCTGGCCCAGCTCGCCGGGTCCGCCCCCCGCCGCTACCGGCTGGTGGTGCTCTCGGACCACGGCCAGTCCCAGGGCACCCCGTTCGCCGACCGGTATGGCCAGGCGCTCGGCGATCTGTGTGCGGAACTGATGAACGAACAGGTTCAGAACGTGGACGCGTCCGTCGAGGGGCTTGGGCGCGCGGACTCCATCGCCGGCGACATTGCGGCCGGCGGGATGACCGGGAAACTGGCCGGCCGTGCCGATAAGGTGCTGACCAAGGCGCAGCAGACGTCGGCTCCCGGCGACGCCGAGGATCCGGTGGTCGTGTTGGGTTCAGGCAACCTGGGCCTGGTCTACGTGCGGGGTGACCGGCGCTTGACTCTCCGAGCCCTCGAGAGCCAGTGGCCAGCCCTGATCCCGGGCCTGGCAGGCCATCCCGGTGTCGGGTTTGTCGCCGGCATTGATGACGACGGCCAGTCGTGGGCGATCGGAAGCGGTGGGCGCCTCAACCTCACCAGCGGCGCGGTGGAGGGCATCGATCCGTTGGCCGGCTTCGGCTCCCACGCGGCGCGGGTGCTCGCCCGGGCGATGATGCACCCCGAGGCACCGGATTTATATGTGAACAGCGCGGTCGATCCAGTGACCGACGACGTCTCAGCATTCGAAGGCCTCGTCGGATCCCACGGGGGCCTCGGCGGTTGGCAGGACCGCGCCATGCTGATCGGCCCGGCCGACCTCATGGCGGGGCTGCCCGAGCGGATCGAGGGTGCCGGAGAACTCCACCGGGTGCTGGTGGGGATGCTCGAGTCCTGCGGCCAACGAGCCACGACGGCATTCCACAATTGAGTGACTGGATTGAATGACTGGGCTGAGCGACTCACTCGGGCGCTACCCATGACTGGCCGGGAGCGAGGACCACTGCCGTGCAGCCAGGAGCCTGCTCCGCCACGGCCTCAGCAAACCGGTGCCCGGGCTGCTCAAACCAGCTCCGGGCAAAATGTGTGACGAACGGAGGGTGCAGCGTTCCCCAGTGCACCGGTACGGCGAATCGCGCGCCGCTCATCGCGACAGCCCGGGCGGCGCTCTCCGGAGACAGGTGTCCCGCCGAGAGCCTCGGTCCCCACCCCCAGACCGGCACCAGGGCGACATCGATGGGCCCTCCCGCCATGGCGGGGATCGCGGCCATCTCCGGATACAAACCCGTGTCACCGGCGATCCAGACGATGCCCGATCGGCCCCGAACGAGTTGGCCATTGGCGTCGTTGGGACGGTGCGGCATAGGGCGGCTGCGATGCTCGGCGGGCACCTGGCGAATCTCGACCCCGCCGCCTACCGGCGTCCAGCCGTCCCCCAAAGGAACCGTGTGCAGCAGCTTTCTGCGACGCAACCAGGCAATGTTCGCCGGAGCGCTCATCAGCGCTGCCCCGCGGAGCATGCGCAGGGAGCGCAGCTCGGCGTGGTCGTGGTGCAGGTGGGAGAGCAGCACCACGTCCGGTCGGCTCCACGACTCCGGGGCCGGCCGCGGTGCCAGGCGTCGCAACAGCCCGGCATGGGGACGAAGCAGCGGGTCGGTCAGGACCCGAACTCCGTCGAGATCCAGAACCACCGAGGAGTGACCAAGCCAGGTGATTCTCATGCCGGGCCGTCGCCCGTTGTCCAGGTCAGGTGTCGCGTCAGGCCAGGGCCTTTGCCTTCAGGGAATCAAACTCGGTCTGGTTGATAGCTCCGGAATCGAGCAGCGCCCTGGCATCGGCGATCTGGGCGGCGGGACTGGCCGACTTGCCTGCGACCTGCTGGATGTACTCCTGTTGGGCAGCCTGTTGCTGGGCCAGTGTCTTCATCTGCCGCTCGGCCATGCTGCGGCCCCGGGCGATCAGGTAGATGAGGGCGCCGAGCCAGGGTACGAAGATCAGCAGTATTACCCAGCCGGCTTTACCCCAGCCGCTGAGCTCGTGGTCGCCGAACAAGTCCATCAGGCAACGGAACCACACCATCAGCGCGGCGATCCAGATGAAGAACCAGAAACTCCACAGCAGGACGTCCCAGAAGCTATTCGTGTCCATCGATACTCCTCCAGTCGTGTCCGCCGGAGCCTGACCCAGCGCTTCGCGCATGAAACCGTCCGGGCCGGCGGAACATCTTGGGGCCTTAATGCAGACCTTAATGGCCAGCCTGCCCGCACCGGAGACGCAACGCATCGCCCGTGAAGGATGAGGTATCGCCGCAGGTCACGCTTTGGATACGAATAACGAATGCCTTGTGGGCACCAGGGCGGCTGAGATGGAGTGCTCCGGAGGTGGCTTAGAAGGAGTGCTCCGGGCCGGGGAACTGGCCCGAGCGCACGTCCTCGCCGTAAGCTTTCGCCGCGTCGCTGAGCGAGGTGCGCAGGTCCGCGTACTGCTTGACGAATTTCGCCATCTTTCCACCGCGCAGGCCCGCCATGTCCTGCCACACAAGGACCTGTCCCGTAGTGGCGCTGCCTGCGCCGATGCCGACGGTGGGGACCTCGACCGCGGCATCCACGGCGGCCGCCGTGGCGGCCGGGACCATTTCCATGAGCACGCAGAACGCGCCGGCGTCCGCCAGCGCGACGGCGTCGTCGATCAACCGCTGGGCGTCATCGCCGCGGCCCTGGACCCGGTAGCCGCCGAGGGCGTGCTCGCTCTGCGGGGTGAAGCCGATGTGCGCCATGACCGGGATCCCGGCCTGGACCATGGCGCGGACGGTCTCGGCGTAGAACTTTCCGCCTTCGATCTTGACCCCGTGGGCAAGGCCCTCTTTCAGGAACCGCACGCCGGTGGCGACCGCCTGCTGGGCGGAGACCTCGTAGCTGCCGAACGGCAGGTCCGCGACCACCAGAGCCCGCCGCGCGGAGCGGGCGACGGCCCGGCACAGCGGAAGGAGCTCGTCCACCGTCACGGGCAGGCTTGTCTCGTTGCCGAAGACGTTATTGGACGCCGAATCGCCCACCAGCAGCACCTCGATGCCTGCCTGGTCAAAAATCTCGGCGGTGTACTGGTCATAAGCGGTGAGCATGGCGAAGCGCTCACCGTTGACCTTGGCCTGGTACAGATGATGCGTGCGGATCCTGGCCGCCGGCTTCCGGGGCGCCTCCGCAGCCCCGCCAGTGCCGCCGCCGGCGCCACCCGTGGTTCCGGATGGGACGGCCGCTGAAGCCGCTGCCGGGCCGTTGCCGTAGGGGGCCGCAAGTTCTGCGGGCGTGCTGGAATCAGAGCTGTTAGGTGTGGCCATGCCACGAGCGTAATGCGATACGAAGTGCCGCAGCTACCGGGGAACGTCCCCGTTGGCAGTGAATCACGTCACAAGGGCGGTCCGCGTGACGGCGCAGCGCCGCCGTACGCCGCGAAATCCTCCGCCGTTGTGTTAACGGTGTGTTACGCGGGGGTCCGGCTTCAGCAATCGGAGGCAATGCTTAGTAAAGTGAACCGTGAGCAGCCGCAGGGCCCATGAAAGGCGGGCCTGGGGCGGATGGAAGAACCGGAAAGAGGCCAGTATGGACCGCCAGCAAGAGTTTGTCCTGCGGACGATCGAAGAGCGCGATGTGCGGTTTGTGCGCCTTTGGTTCACCGACGTCGTGGGATCGCTCAAGTCCGTGGCCCTGGCCCCGGCCGAGGTTGAAGGCGCGTTCGAGGAAGGGCTCGGATTCGACGGGTCATCGATCGAAGGCCTGGCCCGTGTCTTTGAATCCGACATGCTCGCCCAGCCGGATCCGGCCACGTTCCAGATCCTGCCGTGGCGCGGCGAGACCGAGGCCACCTCGCGGATGTTCTGCGACATCCTGACCCCCGACGGCGAACCCTCCGCCGCGGACCCGCGCAACGTCCTCAAGCGCACCCTGGCCAAGGCCGCGGACATGGGCTTCACCTGCTACACCCACCCCGAGATCGAGTTCTACCTGCTCAAGTCCCAGCAGCCGGGCCCCGACGGATCGCCGGTCCCCGTGGACGAGGGCGGCTATTTTGACCACGTCCCGGGCGGCGTGGCCCAGGACTTCCGCCGGACCGCCGTGACCATGCTCGAATCCGTCGGCATCTCCGTGGAATTCAGCCACCACGAGGCCGGGCCGGGCCAGAACGAGATCGACCTGCGCTACGCGGACGCGCTGCAGACCGCGGATAACATCATGACCTTCCGGACGGTCATCAAGGAGGTCGCGCTGCAGCAGGGCACGTACGCCACCTTCATGCCCAAGCCCTTCACAGCCCACCCGGGCTCCGGCATGCACACGCACTTCTCGCTCTTTGAAGGAGACACCAACGCCTTCTACGAGGCCGGTGCGGAGTTCCAGCTTTCCGAGACGGCGCGCCAGTTCATTGCCGGCATCCTCAAGCATGCCCCCGAATTCACGGCGGTGACCAACCAGTTCGTGAACTCGTACAAGCGGCTCTGGGGCGGGGGGGAAGCACCGAGCTACCTGAGCTGGGGCCACAACAACCGCTCCGCGCTGGTCCGGGTCCCGCTGTACAAGCCCGGCAAGGGCCAGTCCGCGCGGATCGAATACCGTGGCATCGACTCCGCCGCCAACCCCTACCTGGCCTATGCCGTGCTCCTCGGTGCCGGCCTGAAAGGCATCGAGGAGGGCTACCAGCTCCCCGCGGCGGCCGAGGACGACATCTGGTCACTGAGCTCGGCGGAACGCCGCGCCATGGGCCACGACCCGCTGCCGGCGAGCCTGCACGACGCGATCCGGACCATGGAGGATTCCGAACTCATGCCGCAGATCCTCGGCGAGCAGGTGTTCGAGCACTTCCTGCGCAACAAGCGTGCAGAATGGCAGGACTACCGCCTCCAGGTGACGCCCTACGAGCTGCAACGCAATCTCGGCATTCTGTAGGCTGCCCCAATGAGCCTGGCACGACGCCTCATTGCCGCCGGCTTCAGTGATCTGGACAAGGGCGAGCGGTTCCTGGCGGCCCGGGAGCTGGAGGGGCTCGACCAGGATGCCCTGTTCGCGGGGCTGCAACTGGCGGCGAACCCGGACACGGCCCTGCAGTCCCTGGTGCGGCTGATCGAGAAGCACCCGGAGCTGCGCAAGCTTGCCGTCGCGGACCTGGAGAGCAGCGAACCGCTGTACCGGGTCCTGGGGGCCTCCGAGGCGCTGGGCGAGTTCCTCATCCGCCACCCCGAGCACCTCGACGCCTTCGAGGTCCGGGTCAGCCCGGAACCGCTGGCCGCAGACGCCGCGGCCCTGCGGTCCCGGCTGCTGCAGTCGGTGCGGGCCGACCCCAAATCTGCCCGGCCGGTGGCGGCCCTTAGCGGTCAGGAAGCCTACGCCGCCCTGCGGACCGCCTACCGGCGCGGGCTCGTGGAACTCGCCATCAAGGACCTGTGCGCGGCCGATCCGCTGGACTTCATGCCGGCCGCGGGAGCGGAACTGGCAGATCTCGCCGGAGCCGCCCTCGAGGCCGCCCTCGCCGTGTCCCGGGCCGAGGCAGCGGAGAAGTTCGACGCCGAGGAGGTGGCCGACGTCGGGCTCGCCGTAATCGGCATGGGCAAGTGCGGTGCCGGCGAACTGAACTACATATCCGACGTCGACGTCATCTACGTGATCGATTCCGGCGCGCTGGAAGACACCCTGGCCACTACCATCGGCACCGTCCTGGCTGCCGGGATCTCGCGGGCGATCATGTCCACGAGCCGCGAACCCGGGCTGTGGGAAGTGGATGCGAACCTCCGGCCCGAGGGCAAATCCGGGCCGCTGGTCCGGACCCTCGCCTCGCACGAAAGC
Organism: Arthrobacter sp. Bi26; assembly: GCF_918697925.1. Lineage (GTDB taxonomy): Bacteria > Actinomycetota > Actinomycetes > Actinomycetales > Micrococcaceae > Arthrobacter. The sequence continues at coordinate 8,008 of NZ_CAKKMF010000056.1, read as the reverse complement.
TATTACGCGCGCTGGGCCGAGAGCTGGGAATTCCAGGCCCTCCTGAAGGCCCGGACGATTGCCGGCGACACCGCCCTGGGGGCCCGCTACGAGGCAGCCGTGACGCCCTTGATCTGGTCCTCTGCGGGACGGGACGGCTTTGTCGAATCCGTCCGCGCCATGCGCCGCCGCGTCACCGAACATATTCCAGCCGATGAGGAACAGCGGCAGATCAAACTGGGCCGCGGAGGACTGCGCGACGTCGAATTCACCGTCCAGCTGCTCCAGCTCGTGCACGGCAAGTCCGATGAATCGTTGCGCTGCCGGGACACCACCTCGGCCATCGCCGCGCTGTCCGCGGGCGGGTACATCGGCCGGTCGGACGCCGCGGAGTTCGACCGCGACTACCGCTACCTGCGCCTCCTCGAACACCGGATCCAGCTGTTCCAGCTGCGCCGGACCCACCTCATGCCGGTCAACGAGGCATCGTTGCGCTCCCTGGCCAAGGCTGTCCTGGGACCGTTCTCCGCCGAGCGGCCCAAGCCGGATGCCCTGGTCGCCGCCTGGCGAAAGACCAAGCGCTCTGTGCGGGAACTCCACGAACGTATTTTCTACCGCCCCCTGCTCAATACCGTCGCCACCCTGAGCAGCGAAGAGGCGCGCCTGACTCCGGAAGCCGCCCAAGGCCGCCTCGCGGCCCTCGGCTACCTCGATCCCCCCGGTGCGATGCGGCACATCGAGGCCCTCACCGCCGGCGTGAGCCGGCGCGCCGCACTCCAGCGCCAGCTCCTGCCCATTCTGCTGGACTGGCTCGCCGACGGCGTGGACCCCGACGCCGGGCTGCTCGCCTTCCGGCGCGTCAGCGAGGCCCTTGGCACGACGCACTGGTACCTGGGCATGCTCCGGGATTCGACGGTCGCGGCAGAGCGGCTCTGCCACGTGCTCGCCAACTCCCGGCTGATCGCGGACCTGCTGGAGGTTTCACCCGAGTCCGTGGCCTGGCTGGGCACGGACAAGGACCTGGTGCCGCTCAGCTTCGAATCCCAATGGCTTGAGATCACCTCGAAGATGTCCCGGCACGCGGACCCGGAGAGTGCCATGCGGCTGATCCGGCTGATCCGGCGCCGGGAAATCCTGCGGATCGCCATTGCGGACAGCGAGGGGCTGCTGGACCAGGACCAGGTGGGGGCAGCCCTCGCTGATACGGACCGGGCGGCCGTCCTGGGGGCGCTGCGCGTGGCGGAGACGATCATCACCGCCGAGGAACCGCTGAAGACGCACGTGCTGGTGGTCGCGATGGGCCGTCAGGGCGGCCGGGAGATCGGCTACGGCTCGGACGCCGACGTCATGTACGTCCACCGCGGACTCCCCGGCGTGCCGGAAGAGGAGGCACAGGCGCAGGCCCTGCAGATAGTGGGCAAGCTCTCCAGCCTGCTGACCCAGCCGCTCAAACCGGCGATTTTGGCCGAACGGGTGCTGGCGGTGGACGCTGACCTGCGCCCCGAGGGCAAGAGCGGGCCCATGGTGCGGTCCCTGGAGTCCTATGCCGAGTACTACCGCCGGTGGTCCCTTGTCTGGGAGGCCCAGGCGCTGCTGCGGGCGCGTCCCATGGCCGGCGACGATGCCCTGGCCGAGGATTTTGTGGCCCTGATCGATACCATCCGGTACCCGGAGTCGTTGTCTGACCAGGACGTGCGGGAGGTCCGGCGGGTCAAGGCCAGGGTCGAGGCGGAGCGCCTGCCGCGCGGGGCCGATCCCGCCCGGCACCTGAAGCTCGGCAGGGGCGGGCTGAGCGACGTCGAATGGCTGGCCCAGCTGCTCCAGCTCCGGCACGCCGGCAAACATCCGCAGCTGCGGACCACGTCCACCGTGGAGGCGCTCGAGGCGGCGGCGGCCCTGGATCTGATCGACGCGGGGGACACCGTAATCCTCCTCCGCGCCTGGCGGCTGGCGAGCCGGATCCGTTCGGCCAATGTCATCTGGACCGGCCGGTCCTCGGACCTGCTGCCCTCCTCCCGCCGCGACCTTGAGGCCGTGGCCCGCTGGTGCGGCTATGGACAGGGCAACGCGGCGGCGCTGGAAGAGGACTACCTCCGGTTGAGCCGCCGCGCCCGGGCAGTTTTCGAGCGGGTCTTCTACGGCCAGTAGCGCTTGCTGGCTGGCACGCGGCTACTGAAACTCCCTACTGACACGATTGCAGTGCGGTGCTACCTTGGGCGGATGGCCAGGCAACTGTTTGTGAACCTTCCCGTCCGGAATCTCGATAAGACCGTTGAGTTCTTCACAGCGCTGGGATTCTCCTTCAACCCCGACTTCACTGATGAGAACGCCACCTGCATGATCGTCAATGACGACGCGTACGTGATGTTGCTCGTCGAGTCCTACTTCAAGACCTTCACCTCGAAGTCCGTCGGCGCTACGGCTGACACCGCCGAGGTCATCATGTCCTTCTCGCTTGAGAGCCGCGAAGCCGTGGACGACGTCATCCGTACCGCCCTGACCTCCGGCGGCACGGCATCGGAGGAGGCCCAGGACTACGGCTTCATGTACACGCACAGCTTCCAGGACCCGGACGGCCACCTCTGGGAAGTCTTCTGGATGGATCCGGCCGGCCCGCCTAAGGACGCTGCGCTGTAGCTGTTTTGCGCGTGGCGGCAGGCGCCGCCTGCGCGGGTACGCTGTCTACATGTCTGGACATGTGTGGCTGCTGCCCTTGAAGAACCTCGACGACGACGCCCGGGCCATCAAACTTGGGGAGATCGCGCTGCTGGAGCTCGGCGAGGGGCAGCTGAAGTTCGTCGGCGAGCCGCTGCGGATGATGCTGATCGCGCTTGAGGAAGAGTCCCGGCATCCGTTCGCCGTGGATGAGAACGGCACCGCCGTCGGAGTCCTCACCCTCCAGGCCGGAGCGGCGCGCCTCGCCGGCTGGCCTGACGACGACTCCGCCTGGCTGCTGCGGGGCTTCCTGATCGACCGGCGTCAGCAGGGCAAGGGCCTCGGCGCCCTCGCCGCGGAGGCCTCAGTGCGGGAGGCCGCCAAACTGACGGCGGGCCTGGGCAGCGGCCAGGCCGGCGTCGTACTCTCCGTCAACGAACTGAACCCGGGCGGCCTGGCCGCTTACCGCAAGGCCGGTTTCGAGGACCGCGGCCGCTACGAAGGCGGCGACGCCGGCCCGCAACGCATTATGTACCGGGCATTCTGACCATCTGGAGTCCGCTCCAGCCGGTGTGTCAACGTGCGTTGACGCCCTCCGCATCCGTCAACTAGGGTTGACGCAAGGAGGTGTGGCATGAAGACCTTGATTGGCTCGATGGACGGCAAAGGCCCGGCCGAGGCGCTGTGCGCCGTGGCGGAGCTCCATAAGGAACTGGCGCGCACAGAAACCGAGGTGGTGCTGCGTGCGCGGCAGGCCGGACTGTCGTGGGAGGCGATTGCGGTGTGCCTCGGTGTCAGCAAGCAGGCGGTGCACAAGAAGTACGGAAAGCGCTGAGGTGCGGAAGATTCAGAAAAAGGCCGGCCACGGGTGAAACCCGTGACCGGCCTTTTTGTTCGGAAGTCCTGAGAATTCCGGCCGGCTAGGCAGGGCCTAGCCGCATGATCTAGCTAGACGCCGTAGTAGAGCTCGAACTCGTACGGGTTCGGGCGCAGCGAGAGCGGACGGATCTCGTTCTCGTACTTGTACTCGATCCAGGTGTCGATCAGGTCCTGGGTGAAGACGCCGCCGGCCTGCAGGAACTCGTTGTCCTCGGCCAGTGCGTCCAGGGCCTCCTCCAGGGTGCCCGGAGCCTTGGGGATGTCCTTGGCTTCTTCGGCCGGGAGCTCGTAGAGGTCCTTGTCGATCGGAGCCGGGGGTTCGATCCGGTTGCGGATGCCGTCAATGCCGGCCATCAGCTGGGCGGCGAACGCCAGGTACGGGTTGGAGGAGGGGTCCGGTGCGCGGAACTCGATGCGCTTGGCCTTCGGGTTGGAGCCCGTGATCGGGATACGGATACCGGCGGAGCGGTTGCCCTGCGAGTAGACCATGTTGACCGGAGCTTCGAAGCCCTTGACCAGGCGGCGGTAGGAGTTCACCGTCGGGTTGGTGAAGGCCAGGACGGCGGAGGAGTGCTTCAGCAGGCCGCCGATGTACCAGCGGGCAGTGTCGGACAGGCCGGCGTAGCCCTTCTCGTCGTAGAACAGCGGCTCGCCGCCGGTCCACAGTGACTGGTGGCAGTGCATGCCCGAGCCGTTGTCACCGAAAACCGGCTTCGGCATGAAGGTCACAGACTTGCCCCAGGCGTCAGCGGTGTTCTTGATGACGTACTTGAACTTCTGCAGGTCATCAGCCGCGTGGGTCAGGGTGGTGAACTTGTAGTTGATCTCAGCCTGGCCGGCGGAGCCGACCTCGTGGTGGCTGCGCTCGACCTCAAGGCCGGCCTCGTCCAGGGCAACACACATGGCGTCGCGCAGGTCGGCCTGCTTGTCAGTGGGGGAGACCGGGAAGTAACCGCCCTTGACCGGGGTCTTGTAGCCGAGGTTTCCGCCCTCTTCCTCACGGCCGGAGTTCCAGTGCGCTTCCTCGGAGTCGATCTTGTAGAAGCTGCCCTGGGGCGAGGACTGGTACTGGACGTTGTCGAAGACGAAGAACTCGGCCTCGGGAGCGAAGAACGCGGTGTCGGCAATGCCGGTGGAAGCCAGGTAGGCCTCAGCCTTCTCGGCCACGCCGCGGGGATCGCGGTGGTACGGGTCACCGGTACGCGGGTTCACGATCGAGAAGTTCAGCGCAAGGGTCTTCTCCATGCGGAACGTGTCGATGAACGCCGTCGTGACGTCCGGGATGAGCTGCATGTCAGACTCGGCGATGCCCTGGAAGCCGCGGATCGAAGATCCGTCGAACAGCTGGCCGTTGACGAAGAAGTCTGCGTCAACGCTCTTGGCGGGCACGTTGAAGTGCTGCTGAACGCCAGGGAGATCGGTGAAGCGGATATCGACGAATTTGATGTCTTCGTCCTTGATGAACTTGAGGACTTCGTCCGCAGTCTTGAACATCTATGCTCCTTACGCATATGAAAAATCTGGCCGTCAGGCACATTGGTCCAGCGCAGTCCAACAGCGGGGAAGGCAAAAAAACTCCCCCGCTTCGCAGTCGCTAGCAACTGTTACCACCCTAAGGACATGGGATTTCCCCGCAGTGTCCGCATTGTTTCGGGGAGGTTACAGAATGCCCTGACACGTAAACGCTAGCCGCAGGTCCATACTGTGGCCTATACGGTCCACAGTGTGACACCCTACCGCCCACACTGTGGACATGCCAGAGCCGATAAGATTGGAGGGTGGTAGATCGCAAAGACATCGGTTCATGGCTCACCGGGCCGGACACATCCGGCATCTCCAGGTACCCGGGGGAGCGCCTAGGGCTGCCCGACGCCGGGTCAGGATCGATCGCCCGTGCCGGCCGGCGCATCCTGGCGATCTGCATTGACTGGGGCATCGCGCTGTTGATCAGCAATTTCGCCTTCGCCGGCGATTCCTGGGCCACCCTTGCCGTGTTTGCCATCGAGCAGATCCTGCTGATCGGCACCCTCGGCTACAGCATCGGCCACCGGATCGTGGGGATCCACGTGGTCCGGCTGGGCGGAGGCCCGGCAGGCCCGCTCGCGGCTCTGGTGCGCACTCTGCTGCTGTGCCTGGTTATCCCTGCCGTCATCTTCGACCCGGACCAGCGCGGCCTCCACGACAAGGCCATGAATACCGTGCTCGTCCGGATGTAGCTCCTGCCCGTGTCCGGCGGCGGTGCCAGGCCGTCAGGGCGCGGCGGTCCCTCGTCCGCTTGCCACGAACGGCCGCTAACGTCCCCGGATAGCGGCCATTTGCGTCAGATTGGCTCAGTGTTGGTGCCAGGGCGCGGCGGTCCCTCGTCCGTTTGCCACGAACGGCCGCTAACCTCCCCGTTTGGCGGCGGTTTGCCACGGATGGGCGCAGCGATGTTGTCAGGGCGCGGCGGTCCCTCGTCCGTTTGCCACGGACGGCCGCTAACCTCCCCGCAGAGCGGCCATTTGCGTCGGATGGGCGCAGCGATGTTGTCAGGGCGCGGCGGTCCCTCGTCCGTTTGCCACGGACGGCCGCTAACCTCCCCGTTTTGGCGCGGTTCGCCGCGGACGGCCGCTAACCTCCCCGCATGGTGGCCATATGCGTCAGAGGGGCGCAGCGATGGTGTCAGGGCGCGGCGGTCCCCTCGTCCGTTTGCCACGGACGGCCGCTAACGTCCCCGCAGAGCGGCCATTTGCGTCGGATGGGCGCAGCGATGGTGCCAGGGCGCGGCGGTCCCTCGTCCACTTGCCACGAACGGCCGCTAACCTCCCCGTTTGGCGGCGGTTTGCCACGAATGGCCGCTAACCTCCCCGCATAGCGGCCATCTGCGTCAGATTGGCGCAGTGTTGGTGCCAGGGCGCACAGAACCCGAGGTCCCGGGCAAAAACTAGACCCCCGCCGTCTCCTGGGCCGGCGTCGGCGCGGCCTCTCCGGCCTGCACCGCCAGGTGACCGCGGCGCCCGGCCCAACGTTCAAACCAGACGGTCGCTAAGGGGAAGACGGCGGACACGCCTGAGAGCAGGGCAACCCGGAACGGCCAGCGAAGCTTCGCCCACAGGCTCAAGGCCGCGACCGAATAGCCGATGAAGAACGCGCCGTGGATGGGACCGGCAATCTCCACGCCAAGTTCCGTCGTCTTGGTTACCCATTTGAGCACCATGCCGACCAGCAACGCGGTCCAGCTGAATGCTTCGGCGATCGCCAGCCCCCGGAAGATGCGGATCATGATGGCGGTCGGTGGGAATGTCATGCGGTTCTCCTGGTTCATGGACCCGTCAGGTAGATCTCGGGCGGTCATGGAAACGCCCCGGCTGGCGGATTGTGGCCGTGAACCGGGGCGTTTCTGCGTTACTGGCGTTTCTGCACTACTAATGGGCTGCGGGAAGGGCCTAGCGTCCGCGGGCCGCCTTGCGGTCCGGACGGGCCTTGTAGGGATCGATGCCCTTCGGGATGGGCAGACGGCCGCCGAGCGACGAAATGCGCTTGGACACGGCGCTGACCTCGGTCTTGGTCAGTTCGCCCTTGAGCTTGTTCATCTTCCTGGCGATCTGGCTGAGCGGCACCTGGCCTTCGCCGCGGCCGCTCTCGATCACGTGAATGGTGACGTTGGGGAGGATGCGTGCAAGACGCTTGCGCTCGGCGTCGACCAGCGGCTTGACCCGGTTGCTGGGGCCTTCGCTGACGAGCACGACGCCGGGACGGCCGATGGCGCGGAAGACGGCGTCCTGCGTGCGCGGGTTCACGGCGACGGGCTGGTCCTCGGTGATCCACCCGCGCTTGAGCGTGCCCAGTGCGGCGCCTGAAGCGCCCGGCTGGTCCTCGATCTGAGCGAACGCGGCGCGCTCGGCACGGCGGGACAGGATCAGTGTGGCGGCAAGGGCACCCAGAGCGATGCCGATGATCAGGCCGGTGATCCAGTTTTCGAGCAGGAAGCCGACCAGGAGGCTGACCGCAACAACACCGAGGAAAGCCAGCAACATCAGCCACGGAACCATGGGATCGTGGCGGCGCGTCATCTGGAAGACTTCGCCGATCTGCTTCAGCCGGCTCGGCTTCTTGGCCTTTGCTTCCTTGGGCTTGCGGGAGAAAAGTCCGCGCTTCGGAGCATCGGAAGCCGGGCTGGAGTTGCTGGGATCAGGGGAATTCGCCATAGTGCCTTAATTCTACGTGATGGACGGCCAAGGGCCGGCACCGGATGACTCCGGGGCCGGCCCTTGGCTGGAAGGGTCTGAGAACAGGATTCAGGAATGCGCCGCGAGCAGTGAGCTGGCTTCCTGGCGGGTGCTGCCGGAGCTTTCGATGTGGGCGAGTTCGGCCGGGATTTCCCAGCCTTTCTTGCGCATCGCGGTGGCCCAGAGCCGGCCGGCGCGGTAGGAGGAGCGCACCAGGGGCCCGGACATGACGCCGAGGAAGCCGATCTCGTCCGCTTCGTTTTGCAGGTCCACGAATTCCTGCGGCT